>JAHJJU010000001.1 GCA_018822805.1 bacterium | reverse complement strand
TATAATTAATATATTAGAACTTTTTAAGTTTTTTTTTATGAGTATTGGTTAATTTTAAGTACTGTTAAATTAGAAGACATAGCCCATATCTTCTAGTCCACCACGGGATTTACTCCAACCTTTCTTAACGGCAACATGCAGATCCAAATAAATTCTTTTACCTGAAAAAAGTTCAAGTTGTTGACGTGCTAATTTTCCTACACGCTTAATTCCTTCACCTTTGTTTCCAACAATAATCCCTTTTTGTGTCTCTTTTTCAACAACAATAGTAGCATAAACACGATCCATTTCATCCTCTTCATCAATCTTTTCAATGGTAACATCAGACTCATATGGAATCTCATCAGAGAGATTCTCAAAAATAGACTCTCTAATTAACTCTTTATAAATATCACGAACAAACTCTGTTGTAGTAATATCGGTATCAAACAGTGCCGGTGATTCAGGAAGGTGTTTAACCACCTCATCTAAAAGAGATTTTTTACCTACTTTTTTATTAACAGAAAAAGGGATAATCGCTTCAAATCGATCTTGATATTTCTGATACTCCCCAAGTTTTTCTAAAATCTTCCCTTGAGGCACATGATCCATCTTCGTTAAAAGTACAATGTGTTTAGCTTTTGAACTCTCTTTTAAAGCTAAAAACTTCTCATACTCATCGAGTTTATCGGTGATAGGTGCCAAAAACAAAATCAAGTCACTATCTCCCATTGCTTTTAGTGCTTCTTCAAGCATAAACTCATTGATAAGACGCTCTTTTTTATGAATCCCCGGGGTATCCACAAAAATAAGCTGATCAACACCATGCATAACGATGATGTTCATTCGTTTTCGTGTTGCTTGAGCTTTTTTAGAAACCATCGCAAGTTTTTCACCCACTAGATAGTTCAGCAGTGTACTCTTCCCTGAGTTTGGTCGTCCAACTACAGCAATAAAGCCTGATTTCGTTTTCATTTCCATATATATAGTGTCACTTTTAAATTATTTTTCGTAGTATAGCATAAGTATAATATAGACTTCATCTACACCAACCCATTCTCCCTCAAGGGTGCAATTTATTGCACCCTTGTATCAAAATGCATAGGTTCTTTCACAGTCTCACCTATTCGGTGTACATAGGACATTTACCTGTATGCACTCCATGAAGTTTTCTAAGCTACCTACACGGCTGTCCACGGTTTTCCAAACTCCATTCAATATTATACACTTTTATTGAGAATTTATTTTGGGATGGGTATATATCATTTAATTTTTACTTTCCAAATTCGTTTCTTTTACTCATTAAACAAGCTAGGTTGTCGTTTTGTTGTAATATCATCTTCTATTAATTTTTTTGGTATTAAGCCATCACCATCTTCTCGCCATTCCTCAACCAAATGGTAATTTTTAAATCCACTTTTTTCTAATTCTTCCCATTCAATATGCTCTAAAAGTATAATTTGAAAATCTTCATTTAATTCATTATTACAATAAGTTATTTGATTGTCTAAAATTTTTAATGCGTTTAAGAAAACTACCTTTTCATTATTATCTTTACTTGAATAATAAGGACTATCTATCTGGTCTATAATCACAAAGGGTAGGATATATGGAATATTCTTTTGTATAAAAAATCTATGTATTGCATTAAAAAAGACTAAATGTAAAAAAAGATGATTAGATGAGCTTCCAATATTTTTAATTATTTTTTTATCTTCTTTTAAAACAATTGCTTTTTTCTTAAAATCAAAAGAAGGTTGATATTTTTCATACCCTTCTAATCTGATGTTCTCTTTTTCTAAAATTTCAATCATCAAATAATCTAATATACAAATTATTGCATCAATATCTAACTCTTCAATATCTTTATGTTGAAGTTCAATAGATTTCGTTAACTCATCAATATTATTTTGAAGTTCTTCTTTTTCTTCAGATGTATATACATTGAATTTTTCTTTTAATTTTCCTAAAAAAAAGGATTGTGCTTGAGTTAAATTAGTTATTTTTAATTGTGATATTGATTTATCTATTTCAATATTTATGTTTATTAGTTGGTTTTTAAAAGAATATATCTTATTGTTTAACTCATTTATTGCCGTACTATCTTGAAGTTTAATATGATTTTGAATAGCTTTTAATTCATTATCCAAATTATCAATAACTTTATCAAGTAGTTCATCATTTAGGAGTTCAGTGAATTTTTTTTTTAAATATTCAATTGGTTTTAAACTATCACTATCTTTATCTAAGACATTTTTATACTTTTGATATTGACTTTCATATTTTTCAAATTGATTAATTTTTAATTTTAAAGATAATTGTTCTTTAAATAAATTTTCTTCATCTTTATCAATTTTATCTAATCTTTCAATAAGTTGTTCTAATTGAGAAAGACACTCTTCATTACTATTTATTGTATTGATAATTTCAAGTTTTTGAGCTTCTTCACAAAACTTTATTAAATTTTCATCCATATTAAATGATGAACGATTAGAGTTATCTAATTTATTTTTTAAACCTTTTAATTTTATTTGTTCTTCATCATGAAAATCTATTTTAATAAGATTTTCCATAGAAGAAATACCCAAAGCTAAATAAAATATTTTATTTAATTCCTTGACAAGAAAATTTTTTGATTCATACGTATTATCAAATAAATTATTTTTATTAGAGAGAGTATCTCTTTTTTGTGTATTAAATATCATAAAATGTCTAGCTGATATAGATTGTTTTTCTTTATTAGAAAATATAAAATTAGAATCTATTGAAAATTCTTTATCTATTTTATTTTGTATATTTTTTTCTGGTATATTAATAAAAGGTGATTTTGGAATATTACCATTAGATGAAAAATAATATTGATTTAATTTTATCTCTTGATGTCTTGCTATTGTAAAAACTTTATCGTTAATAACAAAATTAATTCCATACCATTCTACATTTTTATCAATTATCTCACCTTCAGGCATATTTTTCTGACTTGAAAAAAAACAATAATCAATAATTTCTATAATAGTTGATTTACCTGTAGATTGTTTACCCGTAATAATATTTACTTTATTATTTTCAAAGTCAAGAGTTCTTTTATTACCATTTTTCAACCATAATATAATATGCTTTATATAAAATTTCATATCTCTATCCTAAACATAAAGTATAAATTATTTGTATTTTCTTCTTTAAGTACAGTTGCTATTCTTTGTGACGCTTCTATAATATTAATTGCCCTATTCCCTAACTCTTTGTTTGTAAAATCAAATTTATCAATCTGATCTTTATTGGGTATTATTCTATTTTTATATAAAGTTATAAAATTCATCTTTTGAGCAATAATTATTGTATTTATAGAAATCTCTAAAAATGAATAATACCTTTTATTGAAGCCTACAAATAACTCTATTTTAGAAGTAATTAAACCTTCTATCCCTTTTGCTTTGTTAATGTGACTTTTAAAATAAGCTGTAGATTTATTATGAAGTAATATAGGATTAATCAATAAAGTTTTTGCATAATCTATTTCATCAAAAAATCGAACTACAGATAAAAAAGAAACCAGTGAAATTCCAATATTATTATAGGTGTCATTCATTATTTTCATACTCCTTCCAATTATATTTCCAACCAATTTTAGGAATATTTGATAATTTTATAAATTGTCCATTAGAAATAGCTTTATCTAATATTTGTCCTGCTAAATATAAATCTTTATCTAGTATATCATAAAAAAATTCCAAAGCTTTTTCTTTGTCTTCCACTTTTCTAATATATTTTTTTCTATAAATAGGCTTCCAATTATTTAATGTGTTCTCATCTAAAGTATCTATATCTTGTTTGGTTATTTCACTAGATTGATGAAGTTCTTTTAAATTGCTCTCTGTTAGAACTCTATTATAATCATATTCATATATCTCTTCATCATCTTCTATTCCAATATCTTTTAATTGTTTTGCAAATACTCTATCTAATATTTTAACTTCTTTTGAATGCTCTATCTTTGAAAAAAAAGGAATTTTATCACTTCTCATTTTTTCAAAGATAGGAGTAACTTTTTGAGCAAATTCGTCTCTTGAATATTGTACTTTCTCTCTTTCTATTACTTTCTCAAAAAAATCATCTTTTAACAACCCTATGAGTTGCTCATAAGCTTGGTCAATTCTAAAATCGCTTTTGATGTATTTTTCATTTTTAAGCACATCTTTTATATTTTGTCTTATTTCATTCAGATTGAGTAAAAATTTTATTTTTAAAAAGAAATTTTTTAAAAGTGCATCATCCAAAGATAAAATATTATTTAGATACTCACGCTTTTTGTCTTTTGAATCAAGTGTATTTTTATATGAGTTTAAAAAATCTTTTAAATTATCTATCTCTTTATCATTTTGAAAAGTCGTGAAATGAGTTAAAAATGCATTATTATCATTATTACTCTTGTTTGAAACAAAAATAAATTTTGCGTTTTTTAAAAATTCATTTTTATCACTTTTTTTATTGATAATATTTACCCATAAAGATAATGTTTTCCATAAATCTTTATCTGAAGTTGTTAAATTTTTTGGTTTATTTTGTGAATCAGTTTGGATAGTATGTTTTAATTGGCAAAAAGTAATTTTTCCATCATTTTCAATGTGAACATCTTCTTGGACTTCAAACCCAACAGTATCACCTATTTGCATTTTTAATAGTGACAGTAAAAAATAAAAGAATTGATATTCAAAGCCTATTAATTTATCATCTGCATTTGTATTACTCATTTATATATCTCCTTTTACAAATTAAAATAATAAATATTTCTAAGTTAAAAGCCCATTTCTATGGTCTTTTAACTATTTTACGTAAGAACAAATTACAAAATATACCGAGTGGTATCTTCGTTATCAACAAGTTTTTCTAATTTTTCTTCAATAAGTGCTTTATCGATCACTACTTTTTGTCCTGCATGTTCATCGGCATTGAAAGAGATATCTTCAATAATTCGCTCCATAATGGTATGTAAACGTCTTGCACCGATATCTTCTGTTTTTTCATTGGCTGTTGCAGAATATTTTGCAATGGCTCTCAACGCCTCTTCATGAAACTCTAATTCTACCTTTTCAACACCAAGTAATGCGACATACTGTTTAATGAGTGAGTTTTTAGGTTCAGTTAAAATTCTATAGAGTGCCTCTTCATCCAAAGAATCGAGCTCAACTCTTAAAGGAAAACGACCTTGTAACTCCGGAATTAAATCGCTTGGTTTACTTAAATGAAATGCACCGGCCGAAATAAAGAGAATATGATCTGTTTTAACCATACCAATTCGTGTCTGTACGTTTGAACCTTCCACGATAGGAAGTAAATCTCTCTGGACACCCTCTTTACTGGGGTCTTGACGAGAAGTAGAGTTTGCAGGTACAGCAATCTTATCAATTTCATCAATAAATACGATTCCACCCTCTTCTATCTTTTTTAAAGCCAAATCTTTAAGCTTCTCTTCATCAAAAAGCTCTGCACTTGCTTCATGAGCTAAGATAAATTTTGCTTCTTTAACCGTCACCTCTTTTTTCTTACCTTTTTTGTTTAACCCACCAATCACTTTAATGATAGACTCTTGAACATTTGCCATTTCAGGAGGAATATTGCTACTACTCGAGATATCTATCGTAGGTGCCGGTAGTTCAACTTCTATCGTTAAATGATCCAAATCTCCTTTTTCAAACTTCTCTTGCATTTTGGCAAATGAAACTTCATAGTCAGCTTGTTTCTGCTCACTTGCCCCTGCAGGAAGTGGTGGTAAAAGCTTTTCAATAATTTTATTTTCTATATAGGCTTCAATCTTTTCTTGATTCAATTCATTTTGCTCTTCACGAACAAGATTCAATGCATGGGCTGATAAATCACGAATCATGGACTCAACATCTCTACCTACAAAACCTACTTCGGTAAATTTACTTGCTTCTACTTTAACAAAGGGCAAACGCATCATGGTAGAAAGTCGTCTGGCTATCTCAGTTTTACCGACACCAGTGCTACCTATCATCAAAATATTTTTAGGCATCACATCTTTTTGCAACTCTTCACTTAACTGCAAACGTCTGTAACGATTACGCAATGCCACAGCAATGGTTTTTTTAGCATTGGTCTGACCAATCACATATTTATCTAAAAATGAAACAATCTCTTTTGGTGTGAGATTGGTTGGAATAACATTACTCAATTAAAGCTCCAATGTTTTAATATTTGTGTTGGTATAAATACAAAGTTCACCAGCGATTTTAAGACTCTCTTCTACCAACTCTTTTGCTGACATATTTGCATGTTTATCCAATGCTCTAGCAGCAGAAATAGCATAATTTCCACCCGAACCGATAGAAGCTATTTTCCCATCTTCCGGCTCCACAACATCACCAGTTCCTGTCAAAATAAAAATATGCTCTTTGTTCAATACCAGCATCATCGCTTCTAATTGACGCAAATGTTTATCTTTTCTCCACATTTTAGAGAACTCAATAACCGACTTTAATAAGTCACCCTTTTTCTCAATTAAGATGGTCTCAAACATATCAAAAAGATTAAAAGCATCAGCTGTACTTCCTGCAAAACCAGCAAGAATTTCACCCTTATAAAGAGAACGAATCTTTGTTGCATTACCTTTTAAAATCGTATCGCCAAAACTTACTTGACCATCTCCACCGATAACAGCATTTTTCTCACCCTTATAAGCAAGTATTGTTGTTGCATGAAACACCTCTACTCTTCCCCTACAACTTCTACATTAATTAAAGCATGAATTCCATGACCCAATTTGACATCAACTTTATGTTCACCCAATGATTTTAATGCTTTTTTAAGTTCAACACTCTTTTTATCAATCACGATATTTAATTGATCTTCAACAGCTTTAGCAATATCTTCTTTACTTACTGAACCTTGAATTCCAACAGGTGCCAACTTCTTTTTAATGATTATTTTAGTCGCCTCAAGCTCAGTTTTCTCTTTTTCTAAACGTGCTAAAGTATCAGCCAATTCTTTTGCCATTCTCTCTTGTTGGGCTTTCCAATTTGCCACAACATCAGGTGTCGCTAACTTCGCCAAACCTTTTCCTATTAAGAAGTTTTGACCATAACCGTCTTTAACTTCTTTAATTTCACCCGTCTTACCCAAACTCTTTACATCTTTTATAAGCAATACTTTCATATTCAAAATCCTTTATAGATTATATATTTTTTAATAATCTATAATTTTAGCAAGATTTTTTTAGAGATGAGTTATAATGCCTAGATAATTTTTTATCCACTAACAGTTTATGTTGTTTATAATTAATACATATTATTATATAATGGAACACATGAAAAGTCTAATATATTATATCGCTGAGAAAGTACATTCTCCCAATGTAAAACACCAAATTACGAAAGAATTGTATGCATTTACTCCTAAAATGCTCTTATCAACACTTATGCTTGCTGGTATTTTTCTTTTTCTTTTTTGGTCACAAATTCAAAATACCCCTCTTTTAATCGCTTGGTTTTTAGCCCTTATACTTCTTAATATAAATCGATATTATGACTATCATCATTATAAAAAAGATGAAGAATCAAATGTCACAAAATGGTACAATTTTTTCAAAATCAAAGCAACCATGAACTCTTTTTTATGGGGTATTACACCCATACTTTTTTTTACCGATTTAAATCATACTTATCAAATCATTATGATTCTTTTTATCATTGGTTTAGCTGGTGGTGTGAGTGGTTTTATATTGGACTTTAGAATATCATTTATTTTTATAACTGTTTTACTCTTTCCACTTTTTATGATGCTCTTCTTCTCAAGTATGCACCATGCTTATGTTGGACAACTTTTGATTCTTATGTTTTATTTTTTGCTCTTCCTTGCCAATAAACACTTAAATCAACTCTTTCACGAAACCTATACCAATCAAGAGCGTTACCATTGGGCTAGAGACATGTTAAGTGTTAAAGAAAAAAAATTAAGTGCTTTACTCGAACAGGCTCCCATTGGTATTTTTTACTATGATCAAGCATTGAAAATAATGAGTTTTAATACCATGTGTTATAAGATTTTTGGTCTTGAAGCAAATCTTAATGAGTTTGATCTACACTATTTAGAAGATAAAAATGTTGTTAGAGTCTTACAAAATGTTCTTAAAGATCCAACACTAAAAGAAGAGATGGGTTCCTATCATATCTCTTTTCAAGAAAAAAAAATATGGGTTAATCTGACTTGTTCGGCGTTGGTGGATGAACACAATAAAATTATCGGTGGTATCGGAACGATTGAAGATAAAACCATAGAACATGAAGCCTATAGACAAATTAACCATATCTCCCTTCACGACATGTTAACCGGTCTACCCAATCGACGAAGTTACCAAGAATACATGTCAGAACTAATTAATAACGATGAACATCACGCTCATCACTCTATCCTCTTCTATATGGATTTAAATCACTTTAAACAGATTAACGATACTTTTGGTCATACCGTGGGAGACAAACTCCTACTTGAAGTAGCAAAGCGACTGAAATCACTTAAAATTTTAAACAAATATCTTAGTCGTATCGGTGGTGATGAATTCATTATGATCGTCCCCTATATAGAAAAAAGTATTTCAGTTACTAAAGATAGAGCTCAATCCATTGCTTTAGAAATTAAAAAACTCTTTAAACCTGCTTTTGAAATAGAGGGTTTAGATCTTTACATGACCAGCAGCATTGGAATTGTTCTTGTAGAACCCAAAAGTAATAATACTGAACAAATCATACGTCAAGCCGATATGGCAATGTACCAAACTAAAAGAGAAGGACTAAACAACATTCGTTTCTATGACCACTCGCTTGATCTTAAACAACAAAGGTTAACCTCTTTACAACATGACTTAAAAGATGCCATAAAGAGAAATGAACTTGAACTCTACTATCAACCTATTGTCCATATAGAAAACAACCGTTTAAATGCCATAGAAGCTCTTATTCGTTGGAATCACCCTACCAAAGGTATAATTCTGCCCAATCTCTTTTTGCCAATGGCTACCGAATCAGGACTGATTACAAAAATTGGTTGGTGGGTAGCACAAGAAGTCTGTAAACAACTTTCTATTTGGCAAAATTCTAAATTTAATAGTTTTGAATATATATCCATTAATATCAATGCTCGACAACTCAATGAAATCAATTTTGTTGAACAATTAAACACCTGCATTACAAATGGGTCTATCAAGCCTTCACTACTTAAACTTGAACTCACGGAAACAACACTTTTGGATAATTTTTCAAAAACTCAAAATATTATTAAACGATTAAAAAATATTGGTGTTGAATGCAGTATTGATGACTTTGGTACCGGATACTCCTCATTGTCTTATCTCAAAAAATTTGCTTTTAAAGTACTTAAAATCGATAAAGTCTT
The DNA here is from genome assembly GCA_018822805.1 of bacterium. Lineage (GTDB taxonomy): Bacteria > Campylobacterota > Campylobacteria > Campylobacterales > Sulfurovaceae > UBA1140. The sequence goes on along the minus strand of JAHJJU010000001.1, from coordinate 27,130 downwards.
CACTAAAGACATTTTAACAAACCCTGAAAATCAGGAACTTATAAAAAGTATTATTTCCATTGGGAAACAGTTTAATTATAAAATCATTATTGAAGGTGTGGAAACAGAGAGTCAACGAAATAAGATCATGGAAATTGATAAAAATGTTTACTATCAAGGCTATCTATATAGTAAAGCTGTTTCTGCTAAAGAGTTTGAAGAAAAATTTTTACTGTAGGGTGTCAATTTATTGCACCTTTTTTGTGGTGCATTAAAATGCACCCTACGCGAACCCTTTTAATTCTGCCTCAACCTTCGCCATCTTCTCAGTAGCTTCAACTAAGGCTTTACGATTTTCAGCAATCACCTGTTCAGGAGCGTTCGCAACAAAACGTTCGTTATTCAACATTCCATTAAGCTTCATAATCTCTTTTTCAAGCTTCTCTTTTTGTTTACTCAGCTTTTCGATAATCGCCGACATATCAATATCATCCGTCGAGATAAAGGTCTCTAAGTTATTAGAAACATCGGTTACACAATTGGCTATCTTGGCATCGACAAAGCTAAGCTCTTCTACTTTTCCCAGTTTTTCAATAAACGGCTTCATCATCTCCACATCAGAACCGGCAGGAACTTTAACCGAAGCTTTCTCTATCTTTTGGTTACCTTTGTCTATCAGTGTCTTACAACGTCTAACCGATACAATTGCTTCCATAATCAGGTCAAACTGTTTAATCATCTCCGTATCTGCCTTAGATACCGTAGGATAAGCTTTAACCATAATAGAGTCACCCTCTTCTAATGTCTCTTCACTCAATCTCATATAGAGGTTCTCTGTAATAAATGGCATAAACGGATGAAGCAGTTTCATCGACGCTTTAAAGATACTTCCAAGCTCAGCCACAGAGGCTTTGTCGGCTTTAGAAAGCTCAATTCCCCAATCACAGAACTCACCCCATAAGAATCGGTAGAGAACGGTTGCAGCATCGTTAAATCGGTAAACATCCATAAAGTCACGGGTCTCTTTAACAGCCACATTAAAGCGTGCCAACATGTAACGCCCAAGAGGCGTTTGAATGTTGGCAGGATCAAGGTCATCGAAATGCTCTTGATTTAACTGTAAAAAGTTGGTTGCATTAAAAAGTTTGTTGGTGAAGTTTCGACTCTGCTCCAACTTCTCTTCACTGAGTTTAATATCACGCCCTTGAACAGCCAAAACAGCCAAGGTAAATCGAAGTGCATCGGTAGAGTATTTTTCAATGGTCTCTAACGGGTCAATCACATTCCCCTTAGATTTACTCATTTTCTCACCCTTCTCATCTTTAACCAAAGCATGAAGATAGATGTCTTTAAATGGCAACGCACCTGTAATGTTCTCACCCATCATCAGCATACGAGCAACCCAGAAGAAAAGAATATCAAACCCGGTAATCAGCAAGTTGTTTGGATAGAAGTTTTTCATGTCCTCTTCATTCCATAACTCACCTTTAAAGGCATCACCATTCCCCCAACCTAAAGTCGAGAATGGCCATAAACCGGAAGAGAACCATGTATCCAATACATCAGGGTCTTGATAAATATCGGCACTGCCACACTTTTCACAAACATGAGGTGCATCACCCTCTTCTACCCACTCATGATCACAATCATTACAGTAGAAGACAGGAATCTGATGTCCCCACCACAACTGACGAGAGATACACCAATCACGTAGTTCACCCATCCAAGCGTTGTACGAATTTATCCAATGGCTAGGGAAGAACTCTGCCTCGCCATTGTTTACTTTTTCAATAGAAGACGCTGCAAACTCTTTTTTAACAAACCACTGCTTTGAGATATACGGTTCAACGATGTTCTTACATCGGTAACAGTGACCTACTTGATGAGGATGCTCTTCTATTTTAACCATAAATCCAGCTTCGTCCAATTTAGCAACAATCACATCACGAGCTTCTAAACGCTCTAAACCTTGGAACTCTCCACAATACTCATTTAAAATCCCTTTGTCATCAAAAATGGTAATAAACTCTAAATCGTGTCGCTTTCCAACTTCGTAGTCATTGGTATCATGAGCAGGAGTAACTTTTACAAATCCTGTTCCAAACTCCATGTCTACATGCGTATCGGCAATAATCTCTACTTCACGCTCAATCAATGGCAATTTAATCTTTTTACCTATCAAGTGGTTATGACGTTCATCATCAGGGTGAATCATCACGGCTGTATCGCCAAAATACGTTTCTGGGCGTGTGGTGGCTACCGTAATGTTCCCCGAACCGTCAGCCAAAGGGTAGTTGATGTGGTACATTTTTCCCATATGGTCTTCGTGTTCTACTTCAATGTCACTCAAGGCACCATCATGGGTACACCAGTTAATCATGTAGTTTCCACGCACAATAAACCCATTATCATACATCTGCTTAAACGACTTCTTAACAGCGTTTCCAAGACCTTCATCCATCGTAAATCGCTCACGTGACCATGCTGGACTTACACCCAATTTTCTGAGCTGTGCAGTAATGGCATCTTGAGAGTTCTCTTTTTGCATCCAAGCCCGTTCTAAAAAGGCTTCACGACCTATGGCTTCTTTGGTGGTTCCTTCACTTAGCAATTGTTTTTCAACCACGTTTTGAGTCGCAATTCCTGCATGGTCAACACCAGGTTGCCATAAGGTTTTGTAGCCATCCATTCTCTTATACCGTACAATAATATCTTGAAGGGTAAAGGTCAAAGCGTGACCAATATGTAGTCGTCCCGTTACATTGGGTGGTGGCATCATAATGGTAAAGTGCTTATCAGGTTTTTGAATAGATTTATTACCCTCTATCTCAAAGTAGTTTCGCTCTTCCCAAAGCTTATAGTAGCGCTCTTCTATCTCTTTTGGGTTGTATACATTTTTTTTGGTTGTTTCGCTCATGTCTGTCCATAGTTGTGGTGTCTGTTTTATTGGTCGCGATTATATCGAAAAGGTGCTTAGCCCAAATCAGCACCTAAAGAACAGCCCTCTATTTTTTTAACACGTCCGGCATGTCTACCACCCTCAAACTCGGTTTTACAAAAAGCATCTATCATGCTTTCAACCACACCCTTACCAACAACCCGTTCACCAAAACATAAAATATTGGCATCATTATGAGCACGTGTTGCTGAAGCTGTATAGGCATCATGGCATAGAGCTGCTCTAATACCGGGTACTTTATTGGCTGCAATGGAGATACCTATACCCGTACCACAAATAAGAATTCCAAAACTTCCTTTATCTTCAATAACAGCATGAGCACATTTTTTTGCAAAGTCCGGGTAATCAACTCGGTCAGCACTCATAGGACCTAAATCAATAATTTCATGTCCAAGTGAATAAACATAATCTTTTGTAAACTCTTTTAGTGCAAACCCGGCATGATCGGTTGCAATATAAAATTTCATTTTTTTCCTTTAGTATCTTGGTTCATCAAATTGAAGATCTTTAACAAATGTTCCAAGTCTATCCCATCGAATGGTTTTGTTTTCAGTATCCCAAGAGAAGTAGATAAACCACGGTTGTCCTATAATCAATTTATAAGGAACTGAACCCCAAAAACGACTGTCAGATGAATTGTCACGGTTATCACCCATCATATAGTAGTGATCTTTTTCAACTTTTTTATAAAAAGCATTCATGGGTGTGCCTGATCTACTTTCATAAAGTACAGGTCCTAACTCTTTCACATAGATAGCCGACATATCATTTGGCCGTTGAGTCAAATTTACAAAAGCACTTTGACGTTCAGGAGTATATTGGATACCGGGATATTTACTCATGTATGGGTTATCGACCCATAATTTTCCTCTAAACTCTTTGATTTTTTCAGCCGGATAGGTCTCTTTAATATACGCATCACCCTCTGAAAAGTGTAGGTATAAATGTTTATTCGTATAGATAATTTCATCACCACCCTTAGCTACACATCGTTTTACAAAATGTGTTTTACCATCTAAAGGATAAAGGAAAATAACAATATCTTCACGCTCAGGTTTGTCACCCTCAATAAGGTGTCCATTGTTATTAAAGTCTGGAACAAGAGGCAACTGCAGCCATGGAAGCATTGGTATTGGAGTACCGTAAGCAAACTTTTTCGCAAACAAAAAGTCACCCACATGCATGGTTCGTTTCATGGAACCGGAAGGAATCACAAAAGATTGAATCACAAAAAATATAAGAAAAAGTACAATAATAATGGTACCTGTCCATGAGCTGGAAAATCGATATAACTTATTTAAAAAATTCATTGAGTCCCTTATTGTCGTGCAGATTTTAGTGTGTTTTCAAGAAGCATTGCGATGGTCATTGGACCTACACCACCCGGAACAGGTGTGATGTATGAACATTTTGGAGCTACGGCATCAAAATCGACATCACCGACCAATTTACCTGATTCAAGACGATTAATCCCGATATCTATAACAATTGCACCCTCTTTAACCATCTCTTCTTTAATGAGTCCCGGCACACCTACTCCGACAATAACAATGTCAGCCTTACGTGTGTGTGCTGCCAAATCTTTGGTATATATATGGGTTACGGTTACGGTTGCATTGGCATTTAAAAGTAACGATGCCATTGGTTTACCAACAATGTTACTAGCACCTACAACAACAACATCTTTTCCTTCTAAGTCAATAGTGTACTCTTCAAACATTTTCATCACTCCAAGAGGGGTACAGGCTACAAAGCTGTCCATATTGGTCACCATACGTCCAACATTATAGGCATGAAAGCCATCTACATCTTTTTTCGGATCAATTACTTCTAAAATTTTATTGGTATCTATATGTGCCGGAAGTGGAAGTTGAACTAAAATTCCATGAATATGAGGATTGTTATTCATCATGGTGATGATATGAATAATCTCATCTTGAGTAATGGTATCCGGCATTTTATGGGTAATCGAATAAAAACCCACATTTTTACACGCTTTCTCTTTCATACTTACATAAGCATGACTTGCCGGATCATCACCAACAATGACCACAGCTAAACCGGGAACTATTCCCCGTTCTTTCTTTAAATTTTCAACTTCAGATTTAACGTAATCTTGAACTTTTTTAGATAATAATTTTCCATCGATAAGTTGCATTTTTTCACTTTTGGCTAAATTTTTGGTATTATATCAAAAAATCTTTATTACAGAGGTATCCCAACTTTGAAACCTTTACCACTACTTCTTTTTCCTATGTTCCTTTTTTCTTTAAATGAAAATAATCAAGCTACGGAGAATAATATCAGTACTACTGATGCTCCAATTGAAACTGTTAAAACAGAAGAAAGTTTTCTTTCAACTGTTGAATATGGAAAATTATTGTACATCAATCCAAGAGGAATCTCTTGTGCAAAATGTCATGGGGAAAAAGGAAAAGGTGGACAAAAAATTGCAAAATACTATGATAAAGAAAAAAATCCTAAAATCTTAAAAGGTGTTGATATTCGAGAATACTCTTTAGAAGATTTAAAAGCCAGTCTTAAAAATGAGTACAAAGAAAACAACCAGCGTAAACGACACAAAATTATGCCCATGTACTATCTAACCGATAAAGAAGTTAAAGCCATTCATACTTACCTTCAAAGTAAATGATTTAACGATCCTGTTTATATAAAAATTCAATACTTGACGTACTCGGTGGCTGAATAATAATATCTGTTTCAAAATCTTTACTGTGTTCTATTCGTACTTTTGCACCATCTTTTCCATCTTCATGCAAGTACATCATGGTGATATTATCTGAAATCTTTCTCCCTATCTCTAAAGAAAGTTCATCGTTTGTATCCGTACCTAAAAGCAAATGGTCAACATCCACGCCTAAGCTTTTAATCAACCCTTTTGCAAATGTTCCTCCCAGAAGCGTATAAGCTTCGGCCCCTTGACCACTGCTTGAACCGGTACCATCAAAAAGAATCAATGATAAAATCTCTTGTTGGGTTAAATAAGGGTCAGAATTAAAATTTACAATAGGCTCTTCAGCACTGCCTGAAATGAAAATATGAATCGTATATTGATCTTTTTCATAGTTCGCTTTAATATCAAGTAAAGGTTTTCTTGGATCACCTGCAAAATAGAGGTGACTCTCGTTTAGAACAAAACGTTTGTCTTCCATTTGGTAATGCCCTTTAGTAATGGTAGACATCCCGGTGACCATCATATTTGTTTTATAGTTTTTAAGCACTCTTAGCTCATTAAAAAACTCTATCTGTGTATCTTTTCCCAAATATTTCAAAGGTTTTTCACTTTTTATTTTCAGATAAAGTTTTAAGTTTTGTAAAGCAGACTTTTTGTTTTTTAACATCTCTTGAACAATAATAATATCAGCATCTTCCGTAATACTTGAACCGGCTATATCATAGGTAATTTGATTTCCAAGAATACTAATATCTCCTTCAATGTCAATAAGTTTACCTCGTATTTCCAACTCCAAAGCCAATCGGAACAGTAAATCAAAATCTTTATTTTTTAACGAAAACTTTTCCGATACAACTTTGATATCTCCTTTGGAATTTACAAAATCATATTCACCTTTAAAAACGGCTTGATCTTTAAGCCATAATTCTTTAATAATAATCTTTCCATCTTTTAACAGTAAATATGAACTCTGATTAGAATAAAAATCTCTTAAATAATCTTTGTTATCCAGTTCAAATCTATAACGCTTTATCTCTATAGTATAATTTTTATCAATGGTAAATAAAGCATCGACATTATTAAAATTTAGAGCCGACGAATTGGCATCCACATATTTTAATTGAGGAGTTTGAATCTTAAATTCCATTAATCCATTGGCATAATGTATTAAATTTAAATCAGCATTTCCTTGAATATTAGGAAGCTCAATCTCATAATATTTTTGTACACTACTCAAAAAATTTTGAAGATTATTAATATTGGATTCAATTTTAATCGATTGATTATTTTCATCTTCAAATCGTATCTCTTCTTCTCCTATTAACAATAGACCATCTTTTATAGCCTTATTTAAAACATCATATCTCAATCTCATGGCTACATCATGTTGATTTTTTACTTGAATCCAATAGTTATTTTTTTCAATAAGAATTTCACCACTTATATTTGAAAATTGGTCTATCTTTATCTTTTTATCAATCTTCAAAAGAGAACTGTTTGAAGGAACTTTTCCTTTTAATACTATTTTATAGGGTGCACGAGGTTTCATATAGGCATTCAATGTTATAAGCGTAGAATTTAGTTGTAAATCTATTTTTGAATTTTGACCATTTTTAAAATCAAAAAAACTCTCACTCTCTAAATCAAACATTTCCTTTTCTAATGTGCCCATGATACTTGGCAGCATTTTTTTCAATTCAATATTTTTTTCTTTACTCTTTAAGTTCATCGTTGCATTCTCATAACCATGGGTTACAAAGGAACCGGTTAATAATTTAGAATCGATATCCACTACCAAATTAGAGCTATCGCCTTTGAACTCACCTTTTAATCCTTCTAAAAGATAGTCGGAAACCTCTTTGGTTAAATTTGTAATTTTAGGCAATACGACTGTACCTTCATAGCTTGTATGCCCTATTTCATCGACAATGGTTTTATTTTCTAAACGTACATTCTCACCATACGGCATTGTGATGTTCAATACACTCTCAATATCTAAAATTTGATCACTATAGTCATAATGTAGAGTATGTTCTCCCTTGGTAACATCTAAATTAAATGTACTCTTTATTTGCAAAAGATCTTTAACATCATGATGAATATCCAGCCATACCTCTTCATCGTTTAATTTTAATGTACTGGGTAATTTTCGTAAATTTTTATAATTCAATGGCAGTTTATATCGATCAAAAAGTTCTTTATCTAAAAGCAATGCTCCTTGAGCATCAATCATAGAATTATTAATGTCTCCCTTATACTCCAAACTCCCAAAATTTGTTTTACCTGTAAAGTTCAGATCTTTGGCTTTATAAACATAATTGTTATACGTATCAAACTCTGCATCAACAATTAAAAGTTTTGCATTTTTTATTTCTACAGGGTCATAATTCACTGTTTTTAAAGTAGCTAAAATCTCTTTTATTTTGATCTCTTTGAGAACAGGTTCCCTTTTCTCTTCTTCAACAAGCAGTTTTTCTTTTTTCTGTGTAGCTTTTTGTGTTATCTTCTTTTTGGCACGTAATACTTGTATAAATCTATTGATTTCTCGACTACTGATCTCTTTTAAATTCGCTTTTTCGAGCAGAAGCCTACTTGTATCAATTTTTCCTACCAACTCAACATTAACCAAATCGGAATCAAAATAAAGATACAACGCTTTAGTATTAATGTTTAATGCTTCATCAACCTCTATCTTCTCAGTTTCAAATAAAAAAGAGGAAAATTTCACTCCTTCATATACATAAGGATTAATATCGAGATGAATACGATCTAGAGAATAAGAAAAGTCAAGAGAAGCACCATCATCAGAACTTTTAGACTCTAAATCATGAATCATCTCTATGATATTTTCTACTTCTACCCCTTGAATATCCACTTCTGTAAACGTGATTTTTTTATAAAGGAGTGTGAGTGGATTCCAATGTACCGTAGCTGTGTTAAAAAGGGCTTTTTTCTTATAGGCTAAATCTTTAATCTCCAGTCCTGTAAAAAAATTCCCTTCTATCTTTTCGTAGCTAAATTTTGTCGAGGGTAAAAAATTGTCTGCCACAACTTTAATGGTACGTGCATCTGTTATAATAAACAATAAAAGTGCAGCTAAAAGTAATATCACCTCTATAATTGCCAATAACCAATAGAAAAAACGTATCAAAATGATTGTCCTACCTGAAAGTGAATGGCATTTTCACTCTTATTTTTAATATTAAATCCCATATCTATCTTAAAAGGACCAATCGGTGTTAGGTATCTTAATCCTAAACCGGCAGAGTAAATGACATTATTTGAAAATTCCCAAAGACCTTGATTCTCAGATATCATGGTGTTGTCTGAAAAGATTGCTCCTCCAAAGTCCTTATAAATAGGAAAGTTTGCTTCTAGGCTTAAATTGGCTAAGGTGTATCCTCCATTTATCAAATCTTCTGTCGCTGATTTGGTTATCCCTATTTGGTCATAACCATACGCTCTGTTAGAAAAAGCACCACCGGCAAAAAACTTTTTTGATTCAGGCATATCATTTTTAAAAACCTTAATCGCTCCGATTCTTCCTACAGCCGATAAGGTCACATCACTTAGCGTATACATGGCTCGCAACTCTTCTAAATACTTTAAATAGGTTGTACTGTCCGGAGAATACGGTAACCCATACTCCATCTCATGTGAAAAATAAATTCCCTCAGTTGGATTCAGTTTGGAATCTCTTCTGTCGTAAACTATTTTCATAAAGGGATAAATCAGAAAAAAAGTTTGATCATTGGAGATCTCTCTATTTTCTATACCCAAGCCTATACTGTTGTACCATCGGCTACTACTGTGAGAAAGATAGAGCCTCTCATACACTACTTTTTCATCATAATCATGGAGATTTTGCTCTTCAGAATACCCAACACTGTTTTCAAAATCGAGATGATAATCAAAAATAGAAACGACATAAGGAAAGAAAAAACTGTTTTCCAATATTTTTTGTTTTTCAGATAATAAGCCATCAAAAATTAGCTTTTTTCCATTGCCATAAAAATTTTTATATTCCCAATGATACTTTGCCTGAAACTTTAAATCTGTTGCATAACCAATACCCATACGTGTATGTATGTGCTTTTGAATCTCTTTAAATTTAATTTTAATTGGTTTTTTGTTGTAGAGGTTTAAACTGTAATCTAAATGCAATTGATCAAAAGCTTCCAAAGCATAAAGTGCGTCATAACTCTCTTTAATCTTATTCAAATCAAAAACATCACCCTCTTCAAAATTCAATCGAGACAAAATAATATCATCACTCATGGTTGCAGAGGAACTTTCAATGCTAATATCTCCAAAGTGACATACTTTACGTTTTTCCAATTTGATTTCTATCGACGCTGTATATTTCTCAAGATCAATGTAAGCCTTGGTATTGAGATTGGGACTACAGTATCCTTCAGAGAGAAGGCGTTTACGAATATTTTTTTTTGTTATTCCAAAATTTTCAGCCCTAAAACGGGTGTTTTTTTTAAGTGTTATTTCCTCTTTAATATCCAAATCACTTTCTATTAAAATAGAATCAATCACTATTGGTCTATTCTCTTTAATGACAACATGTATACCTTCTGTATCAATATAATGAGAGATATTGGCATCATAAAAACCTTCATTTCTATAAAAAAGTCTAAATGTTTCGTTGAGTTTCGGACGTAAGATACTGTCAATGGTTGCAATATCTTCTTTCCATATGGCGAAAGGTGAAGGACGATGTGCTCCCACTACTTCTTCTAAAGCTGAACGCTTTACATATTTATTACCATGAAAAGTGATAGGCTTTGTCGAATCCTGAACACTTTTGGAGAGTAACAATACTGTAAAAAGAAAAAGTAGTAGAATATTTTTCATTTAAGACTTATTATAAAAATTGGACTAACGTACTTGACCATTACCGTAAACTTTAAATTTATACGTTGTTAATTCATTAATACCCATTGGACCTCTGGCATGAAGTTTATTTGTCGAAATCCCAACCTCAGCACCAAATCCAAATGCACCACCATCTGTAAAACGTGTACTGGCATTCACATAAACACAAGCAGCATCAACCGTGTCTAAAAATTTCTCGGCTGCAGTATAATTTTCGGTAATAATCGCTTCAGAATGCCCCGAGCCATAATGGGTAATATGGGCAATTGCTTCATCTACATTATTAACGACTCTTATATTTAGCTCATTGGCTAAATACTCAGTATTAAAGTCTTCATCGGTTGCACTCTCTATAAAAATAAACTGCTTGGTAACAGCACAACCTCTTAACTTGGTACCGGCATCCACAAAACGTTTATAGAGTTTTGGTAAAATATCTTTAGCAATCGCTTTATCAACCAGTAGTGTTTCCATAGCATTACATACTCCCGGTCGCTGACATTTCGCATTAATGGCAATCGCAATCGCTTTATTAATATTTGCATCGGCATGAATGTAGGTATGACATAAACCTTTGTCATGTTTCACCACAGGAACAGAAGAGTTTCTAGAAATATATTTAATCAGCCCTTCTCCACCACGTGGCACAATTAAATCTACATATTCATCTTCTTTAATGAGCTTTGCAACCCCTTCTCTTGAACTGTCAGGAAGTAGAGAGATGATCTCTTTTGGTAAATTATTTCTAACCAGTACTTCTTGTAATATTTGAGCGATAGCTTTATTGGAGTATTCAGCTTCTTTACCCCCTTTTAAAATGGCAACATTTCCACTTTTAAAACATAAAGCAGCCACATCCGAAGTGACGTTTGGACGTGATTCATAAATCACACCCACCACACCAATGGGTACAGAAACTTTCTCAATACGTAAATTATCATCGTTTACCCAACCTTCTAAAATACGTCCAACAGGCTCTTTCAATACAGAAATTTCTTTTAGTGACTTTGCAATGGCTTTCACTCTATTTTCATCCAATAACAATCTATCTAATAATGCTGTATCTAAATCATTCTCTTTCCCGGCCTGCATATCTTTTGCATTTTCTTCGACAATAAAAGCAGTATGAACTAAAAGTGCTTCTGCCATTTCATTTAAAATTTTATTTTTTCTTTTTCCATCTAAAGTTGCCACAATTTGTGTAGATGCTTTTGCTTGTGCTAAAAATTCTTTCATTACTATTTCCCTTTTTATTTTAATTCTTTATTACGTTAAATAACAGCCATGCTTACTTTTTGATTATATCTTTTTTGTTCTAATTCTTTCTATTGTTTTTGTTTTTTTTTATACATGTAGACATATACCATGCTTGCAACAGCAATTAATCCTAAAGTTACAATAACGATTTGATGCAAATATTCTTTAATTAACGCTTCATTCGCACCTATAAAATATCCTAAAAGAACCAAAACAATAACCCAAATACCTGCACCCAATGTTGTATGCAAGGAAAATTTCCCTATAGGCATTTTTGAAAGTCCTGCAGGAAGTGAAACCAATTGGCGTACACCGGGAATAAGACGCGATACAAAAGTAGAGAAAGAACCATGATTGACAAAAAAAGCTTCCATTTTTTCTAATTTAGATTCTGTAAAGAAGAAATACTTCCCAAAACGTAAAATGCCTTTTCGTCCATATTTTCGAGCTAAAAAATAGTTAAATAAAGCACCCATTAAAGAACCACCTGTACCAACAACAATGGCTGCAACCATGTTCATCTCTCCTTTTGCTGCCAAATACCCTGCAGGTATCATTGCGACCTCACTAGGAAAAGGGAAAAAAGTACTCTCTAAAAACATCATGATAAATATTCCCATGTAACCAAACTGACTTACCCACTGTACAATAAAATTTACTATCTCCTGCATTGTTCTTCCTTGAATTGATTTAATTTTTCAGCAGTAGTTCTGATTTTCCAAGCCACTTTATCACCTAAAAAATCCCGTTCTACTTGTGCTATTTCTAATTTATTTAACAGATACTCTGTCTTTTGTACATCGGAATACGATGTCTCAAATGTATGGTTGTACTCTTTTTCATAGAGAAGAATATCGGAAAGTTCCACCACCTCTTTTACTGCAGAAGCATAGGCTCTTGCCATACCACCAATGCCCAGTTTGGTTCCACCAAAATAACGCACCGTCACTACGGCTACATTAATCAACGCTTCACCACGTAGAACATTTAAAGAGGGAATTCCGGCAGCACCTTTTGGCTCTTCATCATCTGAAAAGTTTTCTACTATTTGGTCAAACTCATTTAAATAACGCAGTGCATAGACCACATGTCTGGCTTTTGGATGCTCAACACGTAACTTCTCTTGCAGTCCGGTATACTCAGCTATAGGAACCAAATGGGCTATAAACTTTGACTTTTTAACCTCATAGGTTCCTACAAAAGAGTGTTCAATGGTCTGCATTAAAGTTCATTGACCTTCTTAACGATTAAATCTACAAAGGCATCATCATCATTAAAACATTTAGCAACCACAAAATCATCATATTTAATTTTCTCTGCTCTCTCTCTGCTCTCAATATCCAGTTCAAACACCGTTTCAGAGTTGTCAATGGTAAATGCCAATGGATAGATAAGCACCTTTCGATTTCTAGGATTACGCAACACATCCACCAAGCTTGGCTCCAACCAAGTTGCATTACCCACTTTTGATTGATAGACCAATTTAATGGTGTTAAATCGAACACCTCGCTCATTCAAATAGATTTTTAAAGCCGAAACATTTGACTCTACCTGCTTCTCATAAGGATCTCCATTCTTAATAATACTGACAGGCAAACCATGAGCAGAAAGCAGTAAATCATACTCTGTAGTATCTTTATCTTTCATTGCTTCCATAATCTTTTCATACGAGGCTTTAATATAATCATAATCATCATAATAGGGCTCAATAAGCGTTATTTTAGGAGCATATCCCAACACTGCACAACGCTGCTCAATATCTTCAAATGAAGAAAGCGTTGTCGTGGTAGAGTATTGTGGATACATAGGAAAAAGTAGCAACTCTTCCACTCCATCAGCCTTAAATTTTTCTAGTGCCGGTGTTGCAAAAGGAGGAACATAACGCATGGCAGGGACAATAGGCATCTCTAACTTTGTTTCAAGTTTGCTAATCAGCTTATTGGTTAAAATGGGTAGTGGAGATTTTCCACCAAGGTACTCTGTAAAATTCTCTTCAACCTCTTTAAGACGTTTACGGACAATAATATTTCCTACAAATTTTCTTAGGTATCGATTAATGGGCAAAATATTTTTATCGGCAAACATGTTTCTTAGAAACATCTCTACCTCTTCAACTTTATTTGGACCACCCATATTTAAGAGTATTAATGCTTTTTTCACCGAATTAATCCTAATTAACTTTTGGGGTATTTTAGCATGACTTGTTGAACCTATCTTTATATGAACACTTCAAACAGAGTTCTTCGGAACATTTTCCCACTTTAAAACCCTCTTTTATCTCTATGGCTCGTGTATCATAAAGAACATCATGCAAAGTTTTATGATGCAAATCACCTAAAGTCATTACTCCCTCACTGTCTAAACAACAAGGAACTACTTGACCCGATGCCAATACAGCAACATGTGAACTCAAACCTTGACAGCTTCCGTGACCATAGTTTTGATTGCTTAGCGAGGGCCATTCAAAATAGTTGTCAAAATGTAGCAGTACTTTGTTCTCTAAACGAATGTTTTTTTGCTCTTTAGGATTTAAACTCTTTAGATCTAACTTGACATTAAATGTCTTTTCTAGTACATCAAAAAGTTCGTTATTAAAATCTTTCTCACTCATCATTTCATCTAGGTTCCACATACGCAGGTTAATAAACAGCTCTTTTTCTTGTTTTACTTTTTCATGACACAGTTCTAATATGGGCTTCATATACTGTTCAAAGGTTATAGAAGTGTCGTTTTTATTAAACGCATTTAGTGAAATATTTATCTGTTTAACTGCCGGATGAAAGAGGGTTTCATAACGCTGTTTTTTCATAAAGTACCCGGAAGTGGTCAACAGGGCTTTCATGTTGTATTTATCTATAATGTCTAAATAGTCATGTAAATTAGAAAGGCTCAAAGGATCACCAAACACATGACAGGCTATCTCATTCGTAAAGGCTTTAGCTTGTTGAACTACGGATTCAAAAAATTCTAAATCCATTGTGGTATTGGGTAAATTTTTAGTAGGACAAAAGGAACAACGTAAACCACAAATATTGGTCAGTTCAATGTATATTCGGTAAAATTTCATGTGGAATTATATCTAAATTTTAACTGCTAATTTACATTTTTAAAATACTCCCACTCCTCCATATTTTCAAAAAATGGGATATAAACTCGTTTTCTATTCAGTCTAAAATGTTCACCATCTTTAATAATTAATCCACCAATTAAATTTTTACCCCGACTATTTTCTTCTAAGATATATTGTTGTAAAGCTTCACCTTTAACTTTATTGTCATCTTCTCTTTCACCACTAGCCTTAGTATCAAAAATACCCAATTTACCATTTTTAAACATAATTAAAAAATCTGGTTGAAAAGTTGATTTGATTCCATATTTAATTCCAAAATTGACTGCCATGTGTTCGCTTCCATTTTGCCACCACCATACAATCTTTTCACTATTTTCTTCTATGTATTCAATAAACTCTTGTTCTACATTACTATCAAAACTTAAATAACATGGTTCATAAAGAGAGAATCTATAATCATACTTTTTATATATTGGATTAAAATATTTCTCTTCTACTATTTCCCATTTTTCATTCCAAACTTCATTTTCAGCAACTTTTGCTTTAACTTCTTCATCTTTTGTTGGTTTAAAAGCTTTAATGGCTTCATCAAGTAGTGGTGAGAATACTTTATGGTTATTAAGAATAATCAAATATATTCGAATAACTCCGTTTAAATCAAATTTATTTATACCTAAATACTTATCAAACCAACGATAAAGTGCATTTCTAACGGAACTTAATGACCTTTTAAAAGCATATCCGTTTAAATTAACTTTTATAAGATTTTCAACGGCATATATAATATCGTTTTCAGAATAGACACCTGAAATTGTTTTATCTGATTTTATTATTTTTTCATCCATTTTATCAAAAAGTGATGTATCTACATGTACATCCAACATTATTTTATCTTCTGCATTTTTGAAATCAAGATTTATTTTAGATTGAACTGCTTCTTGATTGGAATCTACAACATTATAATCACCTACTTCTAAACCAAAATAATCACAAAAAGTTTTTTCTAAAACGTTATTAAAAGTATAAGTAATATCTCCAAAATCAATTCTGTTTCTATAATATGATTTTAATTCTAATGGCTCATAAATATCTTTTCTTTTCGATTTTAATGATTTTATAATATTGGGATTTGATACTTCAGAAGAGACATCAAAAGCATTGGTATTTACATAAATATATGCTTTATTTAACTCATCATTTTTATAATGTTTAGCCTCTGGCATTCTAAGAATTCTACCAACGACTTGAATATTAAAAACAATACTTTTTACTTCTCTAAATCTAACTAAAATTTGAGCACGAGGACAATCCCATCCAGTGCTTATAGCTTGTTTAAAAATCAGAAATTCAACTTCGTTATTGTTATTGTTTAATACCTCAAGATTTACCTTTTCCTCACTGAGCCAAATAGCAAGTTTTCCATTTTCAGAAGTGATGTTATTTTTAGATAAAAAGCTTTCTATAAATTCTTGTTTTTCTTCACCCTCGCTACCTGTTGGTATTTGTACTAAAACCAAAGGATTCACTTTTATATTAGATTCTTGATATGATTGAACTAACAAAATTCTTTTATTTAAAGCAGATTGTAAGATAAGCTCTTGAGTCGTTGTTTCATCATCGGTTGTTAAATCTATGTGATCATTAATAACTATCTCTTTTTTTATCATCCCTTCTTCTATAACATCTAAAGGTTCAACTTTAACTTTGTGTTGGTATTCACCCTCTGTTAAAACAGGAGTTGCACTCATCTCTATAGTTAAATCAGATTTAATTATCTCATCCCTGATTTCTAATGCTCTTTTACTTGTTGAATTTGTATGACTCTCATCAATAATCAAGATAATTTTTGTTCCACTTTGTTTAGTATTTTTTACCAGTTCTCTAAAGTTTATACCCTCTTGATCTTTCATAAGCGTACTTTTCCACTCACCTGTTTTTTTATCTTTTTGGTTTAGCTTATCCCAGTTAACAATCACTACTTCATTTTTATCAATCGTCTGCCGAGAGCCAAAGAACTCTTCTTCAAGCAAATAGACATCAGGAAAACCTGCATAGTTGGCTTTTAAAGAGTTATAACTTTGTTTATGGAGTTCACCCGTGCCAATACTTATCCATAAAAAACATAAATCATCATTTGGCATTTCATTTATAAGTTGCTCTATAAAAGAACCCATCATAAAAGTTTTTCCACTACCTGTTGGAGCTTGAAATACTATTGTTTGCTTTTCTCTATTTTTTCTTATAAGCTTTTCTGAGTAATTAATTAACTCATTTACTGCATCTTCTTGGTAACGTTTTAAAGTTTTAATTCCCATAATCTATCCTATAGTAAACCCGTCAATTAATGACCGGGTATATCTGTAAAAATTTTCTACTTGTTTCAAATCATATTCATCATAATCACCATGTGCTGCATGATTACCAATAGCCATATAAGTTTGATTTTCTTGCCAAGTTACTTTTGAAAAAACGCCATTATGTTTAAGCGTGTTATTAAGATTTTCAACCGTTTCTTCTTTTCCATTTGGTTTTAAAATAGCTATTCCACTATTTTGAGCAATTTTTTGAATTATTTTTTCCAAAACTATACGTAATTTACTTGCTCCATCATCTTTCTCTTTTTCAATAAATATTCTTTTTTTAGCTTTTGCCAAATCTGTAAAGATGGTGGTTGGTTTAATTGGAATATTCATCTTAATAAGCTGTTTATAAATATCAAGAATTTTTTGAGGAATAGCTTCTATACTGCAGTCTGCTATCTCTTTAAAAGGTTCTTTATCAACATTTAAATCATCAGAAAAGATGTATATTAATTTTTTTGCATCCATACTTTTCAGCTCATTTATAAACGCATCAAAGCTATCATCTATGGTATTAAAATAGATACAAAGATATTTTGTATGGTCATGCGAAGCGTATATTTTATAGTCATCCTCACTTTTGAGAAGATTAAAAATATTCTCTTTAACACAAAGCATCTCGGCACATTTATTTGTAAGGTTGAGTTTTGTTTGATGTCGATTGTTTGATTTTTTCAGTAAGTCTGTTTTGAAGTATTGTAAATTGGTTGTTAGCCCTAAAATATCTTTTCCATTGCCACGTACTTTGTAACCATTAATTACTTTTTGTATTCTTGGATATGTTACATTTGTACATATATTATTTTCGTTATTAGTACATACAATAAATTTTCTATTTCCATTATCAATTTTATTAAGTTCTAAAACAGCTTGTGCTGTTGTTCCTGTACCAGCCATAAAATCTAAAACAATTGCTTCCTTATTTCTAGTAGATGCTATAAGTTTTGCAATTAGTTTTGATGGTTTGGGATAGTCAAAAACTTTACTTCCAAAAAAATCTCTTAGTTCAATATCTCCATCTTCATTTGAACCCCATCCATCATTAAATAGATTATAGGTATCTAAAGATTCATAGCTTTGATTATTTAAAGATTCTAATTCATTACTTAATATTTCAATTAAATAATCATCCTTTTCATCTTCATATTTTTTCAATTCTCTAATTAACTTTTCTTGTTGTTCTATTATAGTTTGGTATTCTATTCTAGGCAATAAATCTTTAAGCTGTTTGTTTCTAGGATCCACAACAATTCTTCTAAAGTAAAGCTTATTAGTAATATAAAGTTCGCCTTTTTCTGCATACTCAGTTAAAGCATCTTGAGAATATCTCCATTCAGATTCTAAAATTAAGTCTTCTTTTAGAATAGAATTTTCTATAACTAAATCAGTATGT
Organism: bacterium; assembly: GCA_018822805.1. Classification (GTDB taxonomy): domain Bacteria; phylum Campylobacterota; class Campylobacteria; order Campylobacterales; family Sulfurovaceae; genus UBA1140. The sequence goes on along the minus strand of JAHJJU010000001.1, from coordinate 8,533 downwards.
AATATTAAAGACATATTCCCTGCTGATATAACTTCACCTTTTTTTAAAATAAAGTTTTTTTCTTTATATTTTGAAGGTATACCTTTTTTGAATAATCTTTTTCCTATTGCATTACCTGGATTTACACATGGATAAGTTTCTCTATTTATTGATGTTTCACCAACTAAACCAGTAAAATGTTTTTCATCCTTACAATACACCAATACATATTCTTTAATATTTGTTATAGAGTTATTTAGATGAGAACCTTTTTTTTTCTTTTCCCAAATTAAAGTACCAACATATTGTTTTTGAGAGAAAACTTTATCACATAATAATTTTAATTGATATACCTCATTATCATCTATTGATAAAAAAATAACCCCTGTTTTGTTTAAAAGTTCTTTTGCAAGGTTTAATCGCTTTTCCATAAAATTAAGCCATTTACTATGACGATAACCATCCTCTTTGTCAACATATCGATCATTATAAATAAAATCCTTACTTCCTGTATTATAAGGAGGGTCAATGTAAATAATATCAATTTTTTCTTTGTGAGTATAATTCAATACAGAAAGAGCATGATAGTTATCACCCTCTATTAAAATATTGTCTTCATCTGTGCAAGTATGAATTGTTTTAGAAGTAATGTGTTTTAATATTGGTAAAGAGTTTTCACAATCAAGGACAACTTGCTCAGGTTCTCGTTCAGCATCCCAAACTAAGCCATATTTTTTATATTTTAGTTCATTCTCTTGCTGTTGAATAATTTTTAAAAGTTCTTCTTTTTCATACTCGTCGTATTTTCCCACCAATTATCCATTATTGTTATTTTTTGATTGATTATTTTATCCAAGCTAAGTTATGAATTTGCTTTTTACAGTTTAAAATTGCTAAACTTGCTAAGCTAATATCTTGACTTAGATACAATAGTGTAAAAAAGGAGTTCTTATGTCCAGCCTTAACTATTTAACTTTATTTGTAGCTCTATTCTTTATCTCTGGTTGTTCAGCACCCGAAGAGAACAAGAAAGAAGAGAACAAGAAAGAAGAAAGCAAAAAAGAAGAGAGTACAAAACAAGAAAAAGTAATACCTGAAAAAATCACCATGCTTTTTGTTACACAACCCAACTGCCTCTCATGTGACAAACTTGAAAAAGTAATGCAATTGGAAAAACCTAAAAAACTTATAGAAAACTACTTTGAAATTAAAAAGATCTACTTAGGAGAAAAACTACCCGATGGTCTCATACCACCAAATGGTACGCCAACGGTCTATTTTTTAGGTTCAAACGATGAAGTTTTAGTAGAACCAATCATTGGTGAAAAAGATGAAACTGCACTCATGGAATTTTTAGATGACTCCCTCTATGAGTTTAACATTACCTATGGTGTCGATATACGTGATTTAAAAAAACAAAATATAGAAAACAAACTTTAAACAAAGAAGATACACATGAAACAAATATTTCTCAAACCAACACTTTGCCTACTAACCATTTTAGCACTTTCTGCTTGTAATGGAAAGGGTTCATCAGACAAGCATAAAATAGCTTCTATTCCTGAAGCATCAGGTATCTCTTATTGTCACAACTCCAACACCCTTGTGGTTGCCAATGATGAAGGTGCTTATTATGAAATCACTCCAAACGGAGCCATACTTTCTCAACACAAATTGGGTAAGTATGATTTAGAAGGTGTTGTTTGTGAAGATAATGATTTTATTTTTGCTGTTGAAGATGGTTCAATACTTGTTGTCTCTCGTTCCAACTCTGACATTAAAAAACTTAAACTAAAAGGAAAAAGAGCTCCTAAATTAAGTAAAAAATCCGGTATAGAAGGTATTGCTAAAATAGGATCCGAATATTACTTAACCGTTCAAACAAAAGAGGAAAAAGAAGCACAATTTATCGTCATAAAACTCGGAGCCAACCATGCAAAAGTAAAAGAGATTATTGATCATGGCATCATTGACTCTGCCGGGATGGAACTTTTCGATCAAAAGCTCTACATCGTAAGCGATAAAAAAGACAAACTTTATGTTTATGATTTAAAGAGAAATAAAATTCTTAAAAAAGTAAAACTACCAAAGTTTGCTCAAGAAGGCATCACCTTTGACAACCAAAGCAATATTTTCTTCGCCGATGATGATGGGGCTGTCATGAAGTACACCCAAAAAGAGTTAGGGATGTGACAACTCTTTAATTTTTGAAGGGATAATAATTTGATCATTACTCCCTATTAACCATAAGAGAAAAGCCTTTTTAATCAATAGCAGGTCCACCTCGTAAAACATCTAAAACATTGGTCGCGTAAGAGCCTTTAGGCAAGGTAAACTCCAACTCATAATGAGCCTTCTCTTCCACATAAGTTTTTTTAACATCGGTCACAGCTATCCATGCGTAACGTCTAGCACCATCTTCACCAATCTCCTGGTCGTAGTTTTGCTCTATTAGTCCAGCTGTTTGAGTGGTTCGACTAACTCGTTTTCCTGCCAATAACCCTGAAGGAGCTATATCAAATGCTGCAAATCGTTTTGCCTCTTCTTCTAAAGACTCCAACTCAAACACACGTCCATAAGGATAGTGCATCATCAAATCTCCCTCAAGCAATTTAAAAAAATGTGGCTGTGCTTTTGTCCCTTTTAAACTTCCCTCTGGTAGTGAAAATACTTTTTCAGCATCGGCTTCACTAAAACTTTCTAATAACAGTGAAAGTTCTATTCGTTTTGAGAGCCACGCGTTAAAGAGGTACGATTGATAAGCATTAAGTAAAAAAGTACGGGTCTTTTTGTCACGCATTTTTAACGTACCCTCGACAATGGCTTTTCCCTCTTGCCAGTTGTTTCCATCGGTACCAAAACGTTGATTACCAAAGTAGTTTGGTACACCATTGGCTTTTATCCACTTTAAGACCGAATCGAGCTTGTCTTTTTGAACCCCCAACACCTTTTTAAGACGGACTTTAAAGTGGTTTCCTTTTAGGTGTCCTATACGAATTTTATTGTTGTGTCGGTACGTACCAAGAATTTTAATTTTATCATGATTAAACGTTTTTAGTATCTCTTCATTGTCCTTAGCCAACAAAGACACATACTGCATGGTCATGGCATGTTTGTCTTTCAATCCTGCATAACCAATATCTCGTTGTTTGATTTTAAGGTACTTGGCAAGGGCTGTTATCATCTCCCATGTGGTCATGTCTTTCTTACGCACATGAAGAATCAAATGCTCCCCATCCCCCGTAAACTCATACAGAGGAATCTCATCGACTATAAAATCACGGCTGGTTGGGTTAAATATAAAATTATTTTTGACTTTGACAGGGTACAGTAGGTTCATTTTGTTCTTTCGTTTTGACTATTTTTGTTCGTATTATACTTTATATGTTGTTGTTTTTTGATTGTTTTGAATAATGAGGAACGTTATAACAATTTTGTATTCAAATTCTTTAGCATATTGAGCATCGGGTCAAGACACGGCTTGACCCCTACAGGTCGCATAGGTTAAAAAATTTCAATAACCTATTGAACCCGTAGGGGTAGAGCCGTGTCTCTACCCTTTGTTGGCATAAAACGATGTTCCAAAGAAGCATGTACTATTTTTTAAAAATGGTGTCCTACACAGTTGAATCGGGCACTGTTTTGAATTACTTTGGCATAAACAGTCAAAGGTAAATTTAATTCATTGGCAATCTTTTGAATGGATTCTAAATTTTCTTTTTTAAAACCAATCAACATCTCATACTCTTCTCCACTTGAGCCTATTTCTTCGGTTATTTCTACTAAAAGGGTAAAACCTAAATTATTGTAATCTAAAAGTTTATTGGTGTCACAGTAAAGTCCATCTGAAATGTCCATGCCCACGCTTAAAAGGGATCGTGCTTTTTCCACAAACTCTTGTCGTAACACAGGTGCTATAAATCGAGACGTATCTGCTACTTTTTCCCCTTTAAAAAGTCGGTTTAAATCTTTTTTACTCTCACCAAGCACTCCTGTGTAGGCTAACAAATAGCCCTCTTCTAATCCTTTGCGTGTTAAAGCATTTTCAGTTTCCGAAATAATGGTGATGCTAAAATCTAAACGTTCACCGGCAATGGTATCACCACCGATTATTTCACAATTGTACTTGGAAGCTACGCCATGAAGAGCCAATAAAATCTCATCAATATCCTCTGTAGTTATATCTTTAGGTAAAGAAAGTGTTACCAAAGCATACAATGGTTTGGCATTCATCGCAATGGCATCTGAAATGTTCACCAGCATTGCTTTTTGTGCAATTTGACTGAGGCTCATCCATTCTCGTTTAAAATGTACTCCTTCAAAAAAAGCATCCATACTGTAGACTTTTGAGCCAATAACAGCACCGTCATCTCCTATATAATTAGAACTTAATTTGTTTATTAGATAATCTTCTTTATTCATGCTTGAACCCTTATATTTATGGAAAAATTGTAACATAATTACTTTCATTCAGTACTAACTATTTACTATTCAATTAACTTATAATCGCTTAAGATATAATCTAGACAAAATCTATCACTATATCAATCATATCTAAAGATTTGTTTTTTAACAACAGCTCATTGGTTAGGGTTGATATACTTAAAAAGGACATAGCAGTATGGATGTTAAGATCTACGAATATGACGCTGTCATTGTTGGTTCAGGATTGGCTGGTTTAGCAGCAGCTAAAGAACTAACAGAAGCAGGAAAAAAAACAGCAGTAATCACAAAACTTCACCCACTTAGAAGCCACTCGGGGGCAGCTCAAGGTGGGATCAACGCAGCACTTGGTAAAGACGACTCCACTGAACTTCATGAGTTCGATACCGTAAAAGGTTCCGACTATTTAGCTGATCAAGATGCCGTGGAACTTATGTGTACCAAAGCACCGGAAACGATTCGTTGGGCAGAGAGAATGGGAGCTGCTTTTTCCAGAGATGAAGAGGGAGACATTGCTATTCGTCCTTTTGGTGGACAGAGCAAACCAAGAGCATGTTATGCAAAAGATAGAACCGGTTTGGCTGTTTTACAAGCAATTTATGAGCAAGCGTTTAGAGCCGGTATTGAGGTATTTGATGAATGGTATGCAGCTGACTTACTTTATGAAGATGGCAAAGTATCAGGGGTAGCTGCCTACGACATTCGTAACTCACAACCTGCTATTTTTAATGCAAAAGTAACCATGTTTGCTACAGGTGGACATGCAAGAGCCTTTAGGTTTAACTCAAATGCTCATGCCAATACAGGAGATTCTCTTTCTATCGTTGCACGTCATGGTCTTCCACTTGAAGACATGGAGTTTGTACAGTTTCACCCATCTGGGCTTGGTGGTTCAGGAGTACTGATTTCTGAAGCAGCCCGTGGTGAAGGTGGTCGTCTTTTCAACTCTGAAGGTGAGCGATTTATGACCAGATATGCTCCAAATGCAATGGAGTTGGCATCAAGAGATGTTGTAAGTCGTGCCATTATGGAAGAGGTACGTCAAGGTCGAGGTGTCGGTAAAGATGGTCAATCGGTCAACATTGACTTAACACACTTAGACCCTGAGATTATCTTAACAAGACTTCCTGAGCTTAGAGAATTAGCCATTGCCTTCCAAGGTCAAGACATGTTAAAAGAGCCTATTCATATTTCGGCTACAGCACACTACTCTATGGGTGGAATTCCAACCAATATCAACTGTCAAGTTCGTAAATCTCCAACAGAACTGGTAGAAGGTTTCTATGCTGCCGGTGAGTGTTCATGTGTATCGGTTCACGGAGCCAACAGATTGGGTGCGAACTCGGTTCTTGAAGCCCTACTATTTGGTCGTCATGCAGGTGAAAACATGGTAAAACAACTTGATGAGGGGATTAAACTTCGTCCGGCAACCGTTGCTGATGCAGACAGTATGTTGGCAGAGATGAACAAACTTAAAACATCAAATGGTAATGAAACTGTATCAGGTCTTAGAGTAGAACTTCAAAATGGTATGACAGCCAATGCCGGTGTATTTAGAACCAAAGAGTCACTTGAAGAGCAAATTGCACTGATTGATGAGTTGCTTGTACGATTTAACAACATTAGAATTGATGATAAATCAAAAACATTTAATACTGACCTACAAGAAGCAATTGAGCTTGGGCATATGTTGGAGTTCTCTAAATTTATTGTTGTGGGTGCCTTAAATCGTGAAGAGAGCCGTGGTGCTCACTATCGTGAAGATTTTCCAACCAGAGATGATAAGAACTTCTTAAAGCACACCTACGCTTATATGGACAAAGAGTATAATATAACAACCGAATGGGCTGATGTTGTACTTGGTAAATTTGAACCTAAAGAAAGAACTTATTAAGGAGGTTAAGATGAGTGATACCCAAAAAAGTGATACTAGAAAAGTAAAAATAAAAGCATTTAGATTTAACGCTGAAACCGATTATCTTCCATACACCAAAGAGTATGAAATGGAAGTGGGAAAAGATGAGTTGGTTCTTGACCTTATGAACCGAATTAAATGGGAACATGATGGTTCTTTCTCATACCGTCGTTCTTGCCGTCACGGTATATGTGGAGCCTGTGGTATTAAAGTAAACGGTAAGCCTGTTCTTGCTTGTAAACAAAATGCCATTGAACTTCTTGATCTTTTTGACAATGACATTACCTTAGAGCCTCAAAGTAAAAAGAGAGCTGTTAAAGATATGATTATTGACAAAGGTGATTTTTGGGAAAAACATGCTGCTGTTAAGCCCTACATTGTTGCAGATATCGACCCACGACCTGCAAAAGAGTCAAAACAATCTATTGCAGAGTTTAATGCTCTTTTGGATGCTGATTTATGTATTCAGTGTGGTGCCTGTCACTATGCTTGTCCGGCACTAGAAGTAAACCCTGACTATCTTGGACCTGCTGCTTTGGCTGCTGCGTTTAGATTTACAGCAGATACTCGAGATGAAGCCACCGAAGAGCGACTCAAGATCACCTTTGAAACAGGTGCAGGTGTTTGGGACTGTGTCAAATGTTTCGAGTGTGCAGAAGCCTGTCCAAAAGAGGTGAACCCTATTGAAAAAATTGGTAAACTTCATAACATGCAGTTTGAGCATAAAGTAGCACGGAGTAATGTAGCAACACGACATGCTGAAGGGTTTGTACGAAGCATTAGAAAACATGGTTTCCTTGATGAAGCTGACATTGTTGTCTACTCTGAAGGTTATTTAGGGATGCACAAACATATGAAAACAGCCATGAAAATGCTTAAAGCAGGAAAAATTCATTTCACAGATGCCTTACCATTTGTTGATAATGTACCAAAATCTAAGAACTTAGAAGAGATTCAAAAACTGATTGATATCTCAATGACCAATAAGCTATAAGGAGAAAAGATGAGCAATTTACACTATGCACTATATACAGGATGTACGGCAAAACAGTCCACACCTGAGTTACTGTCATCCACTCTTGCAGTAGCTGAAAAGTTAGGAATTGAAATTACCATATTGGAAGAAGCATCGTGTTGTGGGGCGAGTCACCTACAAGACTTTGATGAGTTTCTAGCACACGTTCTAAATGCTAGAAACATCTGTTATGCTGAGAAATTAGGGTTAACCATGATTACGATTTGTAATACTTGTCAACTTAACTCTGCCATGACAAAACATGCCCTCGATACCAATCCCGAGTTAAAAGCACGAGTTAACGAAAAGTTAGCAGAAGTTGGACTAGAGTACAAAGGAAGCAGTGAAATTAAACATTTCCTCTATGCATTGACTGAGGATTATGGTCTAGAGGCAATTAAAGACAAAGTGACTACTCCCCTTAGTAACTTCAACATTGCTCCATTCTACGGGTGTCACAACATTAGACCAGGTGAGCTGCACCATAGCAGTAATGGAAATGAGAACTCCTATGTTCCAAAATCACTTGATAAATTGATTGATGCTTTAGAGGGTCATCCTGTAGATTACGAGAGTAAAAATAAATGTTGTGGTTTTCACGTAGAGCTTCAAGCAACACACACATCAGAAGTGTTAGCAGGGAATGCTCTGGTAGATGCCATTGATAACAATGCCGATATGGTGGTAACTCCATGTCCATTATGTCACCTAAAAATGGACACCTACCAAGATGATGTAGGTAAAGTAATCGGTCGTGATGTAGAGATCCCCGTTCTACACATGCCACAAATGGTAGCCCTAGCTCTTGGTGCAACCGAAGAAGAGATCGGACTTAAGTTCCACGTTTCGAAAGCTAAACAAATTTTTGCTGAGGCTACGGCGTAATTACTTTTGTATATTCCCAAATTAAAACCGGGAATATACACTTAGAACTTTTATATCTATCTCTTTTTTTGAATCAACTGTCTTAAAAAACGATAAAAAGATAATTTATAATGTTCACAACTCTCTTTAGTCCTAAAAATGAATGGATTATCTTTTTGTAACCATTCAGCACCCAAAAAAGAAATATGGTAAAATACGGCTAATATGACAGAACAAGAAGCAATAGAATTTTGTAAAAGTAATCCAGAAGCAGCAGCAAAGATAATCATGATGGTAGAGAAACTAGAGGCAAGAAT
>JAHJJU010000049.1 GCA_018822805.1 bacterium | reverse complement strand
CGTGTGCTCTTCCGATCTAATTAATTATAACTTAATTTTTCTTTAAATTCAGTGATGTGTTGACCAAAGAGAATAATCTTATCAATGCCATAAGCCTTCCAAATAAACCGGTGGTAGAACCAAAGGTGGAGTATGGAGAAGAGGGCTAAAAGTTAAAAAATAATTTTAAATTTTTAATAAGAACATAAAAAAACACAATATATTAATGTAAAAAATTATATAATGTTGAATATTATTAAAATATTCAAGGATTGTGTAATGGAAGCAGTTGACTACATAGCGCTCTATTGGGTTGTTATTAAAATATTAACATTTTTTAGTGTTATTATTCTCTTTATTAGTGGATTAGATGATTTTTTTGTTGATGTATATTATTGGGTTAGAAGAACGTTTCGTGCTTTGTTAGGTAAACGTAATTATCCGGAAATTTCTGTAGATGAACTGTTAAACCATCCGGAAAAACCCTTAGCACTTATGGTTCCTGCTTGGGATGAAGCTGTGGTGATTGAGAAGATGCTCAAAAACACACTAAAAACCTTTCAATATGAAAATTTGCACATCTTTGTAGGTACGTATCCTAACGATATGGCAACTCAAGAAAAAGTAGATAATGTAACAGCTGTTCATAGAAATGTTCATAAAGTGATTAACAAAACTCCTGGACCAACGACAAAAGCTGACTGTTTAAATAATGTTATTGATACGATATTTGAATATGAAAGGTTAACAGGCGTACAATTTCACTGTTTTACCTATCATGATTCAGAAGACATTGTGCATCCTTTAGAGTTAAAGTTGGCGAATTATGTTATTGGTGAAAAGGATTTGATGCAGATTCCGGTTATGCCACTGACCAGTAATCCTTTAAATTTTAATGGAACACATTACCAAGATGAGTTTATAGAGACCGGATTTAAAGACATGATTGTTCGTGAAAGTGTGAGTGGTTATGTACCCAGTTCAGGCGTGGCAACTTCATTTAGTAGAAAAGCGATTTATACCCTTTCACGACTCAACAATGGGGTTGTCTTTAATACAAAGAGTTTAACCGAAGATTATGACATTGGCTATCGTCTTTTAAGTGAAGGTCTAAAACTTACTTTTGTTACCTTTCCTGTGAAAGTTAGAAAAAAAGTTAAAACACTTTTTGGTGGAGAAGAAGAGAGAGAAGTTGAAGAATATATTGTCTCCAAAGGGTATTTCCCAACCAAGTTTCAACAGGCTGTTCGACAAAAGTCACGATGGATGGTCGGGATTGTCTTCCAAGGTTACAGAGATATTGGATGGCCTAAAGGTTTAGGACTTAAGTATGTGTTGTATCGTGATAGAAAAGCGATATTTACCCATCCGGCTAATCTGTTTGCTTATGTGATTATGCTTAATCTAATCTATTTAGCATTGAGTTATCACTTCAATCAAACCTCTTGGCATTTCCCTGAGTTTATTCCTGAAGGTAGCTGGATTTGGACATTGATCTATTTTAATGCACTTTTTTTGGCCAGTCGATTTTTTCATAGATTTTATTTTGTCAATAAGCATTATGGTATTGTTCAAGCCTTTTTAAGTATTCCTCGATTGATTTGGGGAAATATGGTGAATCTTTTTGCACTGTTCCGTGCCTTTGGACAATACAAAAATGCAGGACAACAGAAAAAAGAGGTGAAATGGGACAAAACCGATCATGAGTTTCCTGATGAAATTGAAATTGCAAAGGTAGCTTAATGAGGACGATACTACTTGTACTTTTTTTTCTTACTCAATCGTTGTTTGCTAATCCAGCTGAGAATGTGTATTCATGGCTTGATAGTGAGTATAAAGATTTTAGAACCTATCCTAGATTGAACAAAGCCTACAACTTAATAAAAGAGGGGAACGAGAGTGATGCTAGAGTATTGTTAGAAAAAACTTTAGAGATTGATAACAATAATGAAGGTGCTATCGATATGCTTATGGAGCTTTGTCTTAAGGCGAAAGATAAAGTGTGTATCAACAAGTATTTAGATCGTACTAAAGATGCTGATTTGGGCTATTTTTATAAAAATGAAGCACAAAATGCACAAAAGAATAAAGCGTACAAAAAAGCCATTATTGCTGCTAAAAAATCATTGACCTATGATTTAAAAAAAGAGGAGATCTATTTTATTAATTTAATTATTTTAGATGCCTATCTTAAACTAAAAGCGTATGATAAAGCTGATGCCTTTATTAAAAAAGAGAGTCTCATAACGTATGAACTTTTAAAATGGTCAAAGGTGAGTGATAACTTAGGTGAGAGTGCGTATGCTTATAGATTGGCATCTGAGTTACCAAATAAGGTTGAGTATCTTAAGTGGCAAATGGAACTTTTACTAAAAGAGAAGAAGTATAAAGAAGCATCAAAAAAGATGGAGATACTCTATCACAGAGAACCTACGGATGAAAATAAAGAACAATTATTGCATTTGTATGATTTAACCAATCAAAGTGAAAATATTGTTCATATGTATGAAGAGAAATTAAATAAAAAATGTGATGAATATGCATTAAATTTTCTTTTAAATGCTAAAAAGAGTAAAAAAGAGCAGAGGGGATTGTTAGAGAAACACTATCCTTTCAGCTGTTTAACTAGGAAAAAAAGAGTACAGCTTTCACTGCAATTGCTCAGTTATTTAGAAAAAACAAATCCTAAAAAAGCAAAACGTATTGCAAAAGAGATTCTTCGTGATGTTGAGCCGGTGTATCGTAAATCAGGATCATTAAAAAATCAGAATAGGTTACTGAGTTTGTATAAAACAAGTGGACAGAAAAAGAAAATGGTACAAATCTATAAAAATAGACTCGACAATAAGTGTGATGAGTATGCACTTCTGTTTCTTTTAGATCATTATAGAAAGAATAAAGAGATGCAAAAGAAACTGTTGGAAAAGAACTATCCGTACACTTGTGCGACCAAAGAGAAACAGGTTGATCTTTCATTACAGTTGGTAAATTTGTTAGATAATGAGGAGCTCTCTAAGAAAAAACATATTTTAGATCACTTAAATATAGAAAATATTAAGCCTAATTATTATCAAGATATCGCTTATGTACAAGCAAGCGTAGGTGATTATGAAAAGAGTATCACGTATGCTTTAGCTGATTTAAAGATGAATCCAAACAATACGGAAGCCATTAAGAATATAGGTTTCTCTTATTTTAAATTGGGCAAAAAAGATTTAGCCGTGCACTATCTTTTAAACGCATCAAAATTGAATCCTAATGATGTGGACTTATTAAAAAACATTGGTTATTTATGTGTGGATCTTAAACAGAATGAGACAGCTTTATATTATTGGAACCTTTATTTAGAAAAGAGAAAAGATCCTGAAATTCAGTTGGAAGTAGCGTCACTCTATTTTAAAGCAAAAAAGTATGATCAAACAAAAAAAGCACTAAATAGCTATGCAAATATGACCAAGGAACAGGATTATAAATATTTTACATTAAAAGCAAAATTGGCTTATTTAGATAAAAATCTTCCAAAGGCGTTGAATAATTATGACAAAGCATTAGCAATTAAAGAAGATAAGCAACTGAGTTATGAGTATATTCATTTATTGCAAAAAGCAAACAAAAATAAAAAAGCATTGAGCTTAATGCAAAAGTTTAGTGATCGTTACCCTGATAATTTACACTATAAAAAAGAGTTAGCGTACATGTATGAGCAACAGAAAAATTATCCTAAAGCGATTGAACACTTTAAAGATATTTCAAAAAAAGAGCCGGAAGCGTTATCGAACCATATGGCGTTGGCATATGCTTATAAAAAAGTAGGAAATGAGAAAAAGGCAGTTCAAACATTTAAAAATGCCATTGATAATGCTAAAAATATTGATCAAGAAAATTTAAAAAGAATTAAAAATGAGATTACAAATGGTTCTAAAAATTTTAATGTTTATGTAGCACAATCACTTCGACTGGACAGTCATGATAATGGAGGATATGTATCACCGATTAATCGTGCAACGTATAATGGTTTTGGTGACATACGGTTTACGTATCAGCCAAGATTTTTAGCAAAAAACATATCACTTTTTTTGGATATGGCACATGGACATGATAAAATAAAAGAGAGCATACAACCAAGTATAGGAGTACGTTATAAGCCTATTGAAGATAAAGATTTGTTTGTTTCCGTTCAAAAGATGATTGAAGCCGGTAAATCTACACGAGATGATATTTTAGTTAGGGCTTCATTGGGTATTGCTTCTCCACCGAATAAAGATTCTGATATCTATCAGAATCTTTATGTAGATGCTGCGTATTTTACAAATGAAAATTCGGCTATACTTTATGGAAATTATGAAGCCGGTAAGGTTTATAAGGTGAATAAGAATGTTAATGTTTCTCCTTATGTGACAACAGGTGGAACCTATAGCAATGATAATGTTCAGAAACAAAACGTGACCAATTTAGATGTAGGTTTTGGAGTAGCAATGTCCATTAAACCTGATGATACCAAATATGAAACGGCTCAATTTGAAAATAGACTAAAGCTTGAAGCGAGACAACAATATGCAGGAAATGCAAAAGATAAAAATACCGTTCGATTACAGTGGGAGTTCTTCTATTAAAAAGTACAAATATATTTTTGCCTTATTGCCGGTGGTAAGCATACTCTTATTGATTGTTTTACGCTCTTCATTTGTTATGAAGGATCAAGCCAATTCTGCTCCGATTGTTTCTCTCTTTTATCAACCATTACTAAAAGATGAAGGTAAAATGGAGTGGGAACATATTTTTAAAGAGATGGACATCTGTCAAATAGAACAGTTGGTACTGCAGTGGAGTCAACATGGTGTTGTTGATTTTGTTAAGGATGATAAATGGCTGGAGGAGATTCTTTCTCAAGCTCAAAAGTACAATATTAAAGTTATTATAGGTTTATATGCAGATGATAAATATTTCAAAATCTTGGAGAATCCTCATACCAATTTAGAAGATTATTTGGAATATTTACAGAAGACAAACATTGAACAGGCTCAAAAAATTTATACGATAGCTAAAAATTATGATGCATTTGATGGTTGGTATATTTATGATGAGATAGATGATACAAATTTTGCAACAGCAAAGAGACAAGAGGCTTTAAAAAAATATTTACAGGCATTGGCATATTCTTTGGAGCAGATCGCTAAATATCCAATTTATATCTCTGGATATTTTAGTAATCATATGTCAGCAGAAGTATATACAAAAATGTTTTCAGACATTACTCAAAAAAAATATACCGTATTTCTTCAGAGTGGTATTGGTGCACAATTGGTAGATGATACCAATAGTAGTTCATACATGCAAGAGTTTCATCAGAACTTTACAGGTAAATTTATTCCTATAGTAGAGGGTTTTACTTTTAATGACGGTAAAATCATTGCCATTGATTTTGATAGATTGGAACAGCAAATCAACTTATTAAAAAACAGCTCAAATATTGAGCAGTTAAGTCTGTTTTCACTACGTTATTTTTTCGATGAGAAGTTGATAGAAGCTTACAAAGCAAAATATAAAAGATAATAAAAAGAAGAAATAAATTTTCTTCTTTTTATTGTGGGAAGAGAAGTTACTTTTTAATCTCTTTATGAATAACCGTGGTTAATCCAAGTAGTTTCCATCCTTGAAATCCAGATCTGTAGTAAGAGAGTTTCTCTTTTGGATAGTTATGTTTTAGCATACCGGATATAAAGTGTGAGCTTTGTTCACACCAAACACCATTACAAAAAACAACCAACTCTTTTGCATCTGAAAAATCCCAAGTTTGATCAGGGTTTACTTTCATACCTAAGATTTTAAAAATCATTTCGGCTTTCTTTTTTGATGCATTTTGCATAACCGGAAAAGGAATGTTGATGGATGAAGGAATGGTTTCAAGTTCAAACCAACTTTTTAGACGAGCATCGACAATAACACCTTTATTTTTAGCAACTTTGTCTTGCATAAAGTTAATGATTTCGAGTTCAGCAAGGTTTTTAATATCGGGATGAACTTTAGTTGGCTGAATACAAAAAGGTGGACAAGCACGAGATGTTTTTGTGTAGTCATCAGTGAGACGGTTGTCTATGTCTTGGATTCTTTCAATTTTGATTTTTTTTCCAGAATCGGTAGTATAGATATAGGGTATATCTTTAGTAAGCTTAACGGTTACTTTCTCTGCTGTGTCAGCGAGTAACAAAGAGGCAAAAAGTGGCAGTATCAATAGTTTTTTCATGGTCTTGACCTTGTGGGAATTATTTTGATATGTATCACAGAGAAATAAAATCCTCTGTGGGTTCTTTTAACTTAGTAATTTTTTGGCTTATTCCGGTATTCTAAGTTTTTGACCAATATAAATACGATCTGGTCGGTTAAGAATATCTGGGTTAGCTTTATAAATCTTTTTATAGTCCATTACATTACCATAAGCTCTTTGTGCAATTTTACCTAAGGTGTCACCTTTTTTAACGACTATAATTCTCATCTCATTAGAACGTGTTGCAACCTCTTTTTTAATAGATGTAGTATAGGTATTGGTAGTAGGACTACCATCATCTGTTGCAGTGTCATCATCCATTGCATTATTGATTTGTTCAGAAAGTTTACTGAGTTCATCTTCTCCTGACGTACTTTGAACAGTTACTTTATTGTAGGTATCTATTTTTTTAGTATCACTTTGTATTTCAGTATTGGTACGTGTAGTACTAACTGAATAATCAGTTTCTGTATTTTCTCGAACACTATCTACATTGGTGTCTGCAAGAGCATTCATAAGGTCGGTATCATCTTCAATATCAATAGAAGATGCATTGCTACTTGGAGTGGTTTGTGTGCTTTGTTTTTCTTTCATCTGACTCATAACAATTGCTACAACTTTAGCAATCTGCTCAGCCGACATGGAGTCACTTGACTGCATATTGTTTTGAATAGCATTGGCTACTTGAGTTTCAACACTTGATATTTGTGCTGTTTCTTGTGGTTCAGCTTTTATATTATTACTTTCTTGAGTAGTGATATTTGTAATTTCTTTTATACTTTTATCACTTGTTTCGGAAGAGCTTAACATTTTGAATCCAAAGAATCCGGCAACAGCAAGTGCTATAAGGCTTAAAAATAAGATAAGTTTACTTTTCCCGGAATCTTGAGACTCTGAGCTTCTTATTTCTGCACCTTCTGCTTCTTGTCTATAGTAGTCGTTGTATTCATCCTGATTGTATTGATCTTTATTCAACATACGTGTTCCTTTTTTTAGGTTGATTGTGTAATTATTTAGGAATTATGGTACTTAAACCAAGAATTTGCCAATACTGCATACCACCTCGATAGTAGAGTATTTTTGATTTTGGATAACCCAATTTAACTAAGTTTTGCATTGCACGAACACCCTGTTGACACCATGGACCATTGTCAAATATCAGTAGTGTTTGAGCATTTTTAAAATTCCAATTTTGTTCCACTTTATCTGCACCAAAAAGTCCAAATATTTGGTCAATATAAGGATTTCCTCCATTGGGTGATAAAATAGAAAAAGGAATATTAACAGAACCCGGTATGGTACCTGCTTGGTGCCATTTTGGCATTCTAGCATCGATAACAATACCTGTATTATCAGAGAGTTTATTTTTTATAAAATCAATAACATCAAGTTCTGAAATGGTTTCAATATCTTTAATGGGGTGAAAGGGTTGTATGCTAAATGGAGGAGCAGGTCTAGAGGTTTTCGTATATGAGTTTGTTAGTTTATGATTGGTATCTTGAATTCTTTGAATTCGAACAGCTTTTCCATTGACATCAACATCGACATGTGGAAGTCCTTCTTTTATATTTACTTCTACGGCACTTAAAGGTGAAGTAAGTAAGGAAGCAGAGAGTAACCCCACCACAAGAGAGAATTTTCGGATCATTATAGCAGCTCCTGATTTTTTTTGTTTTTTTAAACATGTTAAGATTTATTTTATCTTAACTTTTCTTAGTTAATTATGAAGTTGTAGTATTTTTTTAAATTATACTTGATATCATTGTATTAATTATTTTATGGGAGCGAGAATGAATTTTACAAAAACAATTGGATTGGGTGTTGCCGGTAATTTTGCACACCATTTAGAGCAAGCCGGTGAATTAAAAGATTTTGAAAATGTAGTAACAAAAGAGGAAAATGCACCTAAAGGGATTTTTCCTTTTTATCTACCAAACTCTGAAACATTTTTAGGCATATATCCAATAAGTCACAAAAAATTAAAGTTACCAAAGTATGAAGCCAATGCACAAGTTGAACCTGAAGTGGCTATTTTATTTGATGTTCTATACAATGAAAAGAATGAAGTGATTGGGTTGAATGCAAAGCAGTTTACAGCATTTAATGATTGTACCATTCGAAAAGAGGGTGCCAAAAAAATCTCTGAGAAAAAATCTTGGTGTCCAAACTCTAAAGGAATGGCAGAAAAGTGGATAGCCATTGATAAATTTGAAGAGGGTGGAGTGATGGACAACTTTCATCTTTGTTCTTTTGTAAAACGTGATGGTGTTGTACATCCTTATGGTGTTGATGCTCCTTTGCTTGGTTACAGCTATTTTTATGATAAGTTGAAAAACTGGTTGATTGAGAAGATGAATGAACAGAAAGATTTTGGACCACTAGAGGATATCGCTCAGCATTTAAAAGATACAGGGTATCCAACACAAGCGATTGTCTCTATTGGTGCAACAGCTTATGCTGAGTTTGGTGAAAAAAATTATCTGAAAGCTAATGATGAAGTTTTTGTTGTGGTTTATGATGCAAGAAAAGGTGACGCAGATATTGAAGTTGCTGAAGATAAAATTCTATTACATCAAATAGTAGAGTAATTTTTTGATATAATTTTACTTAAAAATTATAATAAGTAGGATTTATGAAAATGAAATATATAGTATACGCTTCCATTGTTTTTATGTTGGTGGCTTGTGGAAATCAGCATGAGGGACAAGGAGAGCTCAGGCTTGTGGGTAAAGAGAAAAAAGAGAGCATTGTCGAACCTGAGAAAAGTGCCAAGGTAGAAATTTTACATGTAGAAGAGAATCGTACAGCCCTTAAAAGTGAAAATTTTCTTTTAGCTGAGTTGGCTGCACAAGCAAAATGGGAGCTGATTAAGTTAGAAGCCAAACAAGCTAAAGAGCTAAAAGAGCTTGACAAAGAGATAACACTGGCTCAACTGAATAATCAAAAAGAGATGGAAAGTTCAAAATTAGCCAATGAGAAAGAGATTACTTTGGCTACTTTAGAAAATAACAAAGAGATTGTTATTGCCGAACATGATACGAGAGTGAAAACGCAAGACAAAGACAATGCACTCTATCAGTTGATTGCAATGATTACTGCCGGAGTGTTGATTTTATTTATTTTTATACTCTTTTTGATGCATAGACGCTCTAAAAATATAGAGGTTAAATTACATCAAGATGAACTACGTCATAAAGAGATGATGGAAGCAAATAAGCAACACAATGAAAATGTACGAAAAATGTTAGAGATTGTCGCTGATGAAAATACTGACAAAGGGGTAAAAAAAGAGATAGTTCGACTTTTAAAAGAACAAGAGGTTCAAAAAAAGGCGACTTTGTTGATTGAGCATAAGTAAAGAAGTTACTTATGCTTGAAGAATTTATTTAGAAAACCAATCTTTAACTTTTCCAAAAGCTTGTTCAAATGTTGAGGTATGAGGTTTACTTTCAACTCCAAAACTCTCTTGAAGTTTGTTCAACATCTCTTTTTGTTCGTCATTTAATTTTTTAGGATACATCACTTTGACTTGTGCCACAAGTTGACCTCTTTGTCCACTGTGTACGTCAGCAATACCTTCATTTTTAAATACAAATTGTTCTTTATCTTTGGTGCCTATTTTTAAGTCCAATTCTAATTCACCATCCAATGATGGAATGGTAATGGTCTCACCCAAAGCTGCTTGAGTGAAAAATACAGGAACTTCAATATAAATGTTTGAACCATCACGTACAAAGTGTTCATCTTCTTCAACATTAAAGGTAAGGTAGAGATCTCCACGTTGTCCACTTTTAGATTCATTTCCGTAACCTTGTGCACGTAATCGGTTTCCTGTGTCTACACCGGCCGGAATATTAATGGTAATGGTGTCCGGCTCTTCATGAAAGCCACGTCCTGAACATGAGTTACATTTAGCCGATACTTTTTGACCTTCACCATGGCACTTTGGGCAGGTTTGTGCAAAAGACATAAAACCTTGTTTCATTACCACTTGACCTTGACCATTACAGTAGTCACAGGTCTCTAACTCACCATTTTGAGCACCAGTCCCTTTACAATCATTACAAGAGACTTTGTAACGTATGTCTATTTTTTTTTCACAGCCAAAGATTGCTTCATTAAATTTAAGTGGTAATTCAATTTCAAAATCCAGATTATATTTTTGGTTGGCTTGTCGTCGTTGTTGACCTCCACCAAAGCCACCAAATCCTCCACCGGCTGAGCCACCAAACATAGAATTAAAGATATCCATGATATCGTCCATGTTTTGACCTCGACCAAAACCACCCATACCTTGACCTTCGAGTCCGGCTTTTCCGTATTGATCATAGATAGCACGCTTTTTTTCATCACTTAAGACTTCATAAGCTTGGTTAATGGCTTTAAAATTTTCTTCTGCTTCTTTATCCCCCTGGTTTCTATCAGGGTGATATTTAAGTGCTAATTTTCGATAAGATTTTTTAAGTTCGCTGCCAGAACAGTTTCGGCTAACTTGTAATGCTTCATAGTAGTCAAGTTCTGTCATTTTTTCTCCAAATATTAATATGGGGCGAATTCTATCATATTTTTGATATAATCGCGAATAAAAACTAGATGATTACTAGAGGAGAATAGAAATGGTGAAACATATTGTAATGTTTGATTTTAAAGATGAAAATAAAAGTGAAAATTTAATGAAAGTTAAAGAGATGTTGGAAGCATTGATGGATTCTGTACCTACTTTAAAAAGTATGGAGGTAGGGCTTAATTTTTCTGATGAAGAACGGGCAATGGATTTAAGTATTGTTACTGAGTTTGACAGCAAAGAGGCTCTGGATCTTTACGCCAATCACCCGGAACATCTCAATGTAGTTGCGTTCATTAAAACGGTTGTAAATGCTTCAAAAGTAGTTGATTATACTCTATGAAATATAAAATAGAAGCGTTTGAAAATCTGGTAAATGCTTTTCAAGAGATGCCCGGTATTGGTAAAAAGTCAGCCATAAAAATGGCGTATCATTTGGTTATGGAAGACAGTTTTTCTGCCATGAAACTGGCACATGCCATCGAGGAAGGTGTAAACTCCATACGAAGTTGTAAAAAATGTCACAACATGAGTGAAGATGAGTTGTGTCACATCTGCTCAGACGAGTATCGCGATAACAGTACCCTATGTATTGTACAAAGTGCTAAAGATATTATTACCATTGAAGAGAGTGGTCAATACAAAGGAATTTACTACATTGTCACTCAAATCACTGATTTGGACGAGTATCATTTAAAAGATGCTATAAAAGGGATTACTGAAGTGATCTTTGCTTTTCCACCCTCCTTGGCAACGGATACCATGATACTTTATATAGAGGATAAACTCTCCGGTTCTAATGTAGAATTTACCAAAATAGCCCAAGGCGTTCCAACGGGTGTGGAACTTGATAATATTGATGTGTTGTCTCTTAGTAGGGCTTTGGAGTCTCGGGTTCGGATTTAATGCAGATGGTCGAGAAAAGGCTTACGCCGTTTTCTCATCGATGTACGCTTGAACAAAAGATTTAATTTCGGAATAGACAAAAGAGTCTTTGTACTCTTTTATTTTACCACCTGAGGCGTTGGGGTGTCCTCCTCCGTTACCGATTTCAGCTGCCATTTTTGAAACATCCAATTTGTTGTTGCTTCTTAGTGAGAAGTTTCCTCGGTAGTTGATGTCCATGTAAAAATCAAAATCAGGGTTTTCTACTAGGAAAGTATTTCCTAAAATAGAGGTATTACCCAAGTTGTAACCTAAGAGTCCTTTGTAGCCTCGGTATTCTATAATAAGACGTTGTTTGTCGTTGCTTAATAGTTGGGTCATGTAGAATGCTACTAAGTTATCTTTGGTGTTATCTTGGGCTTGTTTAAAGAATGCTTTTTTAAGTTGGTGCAGGTCATCATCTAAGGCAATATGTGCATTCTCTTTACTTACATAGTTTTTCATGGATTCTATAAGTGAAAGTTTTAAGGCTCTATCTTCAGTAGGGAAGAGGGTACGGTTTATCTCTCTAGCACCTGAAATCATACCTAAGCCTACTTTACCAAATTCAAAAAGTTCATCATCATTTACCCAAATATCTATGGCATTAATGGCTTTTACAATGCTAGCATAGTGGTTCTCTTTATCGAAGTCATAATGTTTTTGTAACCACTCATAAGTAATCAATGTGGCACATTTTGTGGTGTCCAATTTGTACCATATAAATTGTTCGGCTGTTTTTTCTCCGGAACCGTGGTGGTCAAGCAGTTGAATTTTGGCTCCTACTGCTAAAGCTTCTTTTTCTAACCAGTTTGCTTCTTTAGTGGTTAAGTTGAGATCGGTAACTAAAATGATATGTTCTCTATCTTCTTTACCTAAAAACTTTTCACGTTTAATCGCTACAATAATCTCTTCGAGTTGGGCTTTTACTTCAGGACCATAGTTGGCGTTGTATGATTCGATTTTAGAGTGTTTTTGATTGGAAAAGCAGTTGTGTGTTAGGTATTGACAGCCATAGCCGTCTAAGTCGATATGCGAAAGATGGTAAATATTCATTAGTTAAAGATGTCCTCAAGCGTAAGTTTGTGTAGAAATGTATCTATTTTACTTTGAAAGTTGGCTAAAAAAGGAGAGATGTTACAGCTACCTATGGCACCGTTAGGACAAGCTTCTGAGTATTGGCTACAGTCAAAAACGGCAGGAGTTTTTCCTTCAGCAGCAACAATAATCTCAGCTATGGTAATTTCTTGACTACTTTTTGCCATAATGAATCCACCATGAGCACCTTTTTTTGACTCTAAAATACCTGCCTTAGCAAGTCCTTGTAAAATTTTGGCTAAAAAACTTTTAGGAATACATAACTCTTTTGAGAGTTGTTCAGATCCTTTTGGTTTTTCAGAGTTTCGTATAATGTCTAAAGAGAGAAGGGCATATTCGCTGGCTCTGGTTAATAGCATGGTATAATTTTCCTTATTTATAATGTATTCAAAGTTTATTAATTAAGACTATTTTACTCTAATTTAGATTAAATTTAGGTTGTATTTTTTTTATCTCTCTTTAAACAAATAGTGCTAAAATGTCATTTCCATTTCACATAGGGTTGCTTATGTGGAAAATTAAACTACCCATCAGGAGGTCATTATGGCTTTAGATACGGCTAAAAAGCAAGAAATTATTGCTAAATATTCAAGAGGTGAGAACGATACCGGTTCTACAGAAGTTCAAGTTGCACTTATTACAGAGAGAATTATCTACTTAACAGAGCATCTTAAAATTAATAAAAAAGATCATTCTTCAAGATTGGGTCTGCTTAAGCTTGTTGGTCAAAGAAGAAGACTAATGAGATACTTAAAGCAGAAAGATCTTGCAAGATTTAATGCTATTAAAGCTGATCTTGGAATCAGAAACTAAGTTTCTTCCTCTTTCTAACACAAGGATTTTTCTTGTGTTAAACCTTTTCTCCTCCCTTTTTTTATTAAAATCTTTTTTACCTCTTCAAATAGACTTTAGATAGCATATTTATTGCCTTTAAAGACACTATTAGTCTATAAAATTAATAAACTTTAGTTTGGTTGACTAAACTATCTTTACTTTAAAAATTAAGTTTAACCTTGACAAATCTGACTCAATGTTGTATAATGCATTCAATCTTTAAGATATTTCGATAGTTCAAAGATAAAACATACCAATTAGGAGTAACATCTATATGAGTAAAGAGAATGAAAACTCTTCTGTAGAAACTGACATAGAAGTTCCTGAGTCTGAAGAAGCAATAGAACCACAAGAGGTTGATGAACTTACACAGATGAAAGAGCTGGTTGCACAGTGGGAAGATAAATATTTAAGAGCACATGCTGATTTTGAAAACAGTAAACGACTCTTAGCAAAAGATAAAGCAGCAGCTGTATCGTATGCGAACGAGAGTTTTGCAAATGATATCTTGTCGGTTGTAGACTCTTTTGAAAGTGCATTGGCTACGATTGAAGCTACGAACAGTGACGAAGGGTCAGATGTTCTTGAAAAAATCAAGGAAGGTTTGGAGTTAACTTATGGTCAACTTAATAAAGTCCTTGAAAAAAATGGTATAAAAGCTGTAGTGTGTGAGGGAGAGTTTAATCCGGAAGTACATCAAGCCATTATGCAAGTAGAAAGCCAAGAACATGAAGCCGGTCAAATTGTTCAGGTTTTACAGAAGGGTTATACCATTAAAGATCGTATTTTACGTCCGGCAATGGTGAGTACATCAAAATAAACTGCTACTTTAGTGGCAGTTTAAAATTTTAAAAAAAACTATAATAAGTAAAAAATAAACAAATCAAGGAAAAATATATGAGTAAAGTTTTAGGAATTGACTTAGGGACAACAAACTCTGCAATGTCAGTATTTGAAAATGGTGAAGCAAAAATTATTGCAAACAAAGAAGGAAAGAACACAACTCCATCTATTGTTGCATTTACAAGTAAGGGTGAAGTTTTAGTGGGAGAGTCTGCAAAGAGACAAGCCGTAACAAACCCGGAAAAAACCGTATACTCTATTAAAAGAATTATGGGTATGATGTTTGATGAAGAACATGCAGCAGAAGCAAAAGCTAGACTTCCATACCACATTATTAACAGAAATGGTGCATGTGCTATCGAGATTGCAGATAAAACATACACACCACAAGAAATTTCTGCAAAAATTCTGATGAAACTAAAAGAAGATGCAGAAGCCTACCTTGGTGAGACGGTAACGGACGCAGTTATTACGGTTCCTGCGTACTTCAATGATGCACAAAGAAAAGCAACCAAAGAGGCCGGAACCATTGCCGGTCTTAATGTATTAAGAATTATCAATGAGCCAACATCAGCAGCACTTGCTTATGGTCTTGATAAAAAAGATGCAGAGCAAATCGTGGTTTACGATCTTGGTGGGGGTACATTTGACGTTACTGTACTAGAAACCGGAGACAATGTTGTTGAAGTTATGTCAACAGGTGGTGATGCATTCCTTGGTGGTGATGATTTCGATAATAAGATTATTGACTTTGTTGCATCTGAATTTAAGTCTGAAACAGGTGTAGACATAAAAGCTGATGTTATGGCACTTCAAAGAGTTAAAGATGCAGCTGAAAATGCAAAAAAAGAGCTTTCATCTTCAAATGAAACAGAAATCAATTTGCCGTTTATTACAGCTGATGCCAGTGGACCAAAACATTTAATTCAGAAAATTACAAGAGCAAAGTTTGAATCATTAATTGATGATTTGGTAGCCAATACCATTAAAACCATTAAAACTGTTCTTAAAGATGCAGATGTATCAACTTCTGATATTAATGAAGTTGTTATGGTTGGTGGGTCTACAAGAATCCCATTGGTTCAACAAGAGGTTCAAAAATTCTTTGGAAAAGAGCTTAATAAGTCAGTAAACCCGGATGAAGTTGTTGCACTTGGTGCTGCTATTCAGGGTGGTGTACTTAGAGGTGATGTTAAAGATGTACTTTTACTTGATGTTACACCATTAAGCCTTGGTATTGAAACTTTAGGTGGTGTTACTACTAAAGTCATTGAAAAAGGGACAACCATTCCTGCTAAAAAGTCACAAGTGTTCTCAACAGCTGAAGACAACCAACCAGCCGTAAGTATTCATGTACTTCAAGGTGAGCGAGAGTTTTCAAAAGACAACAAATCATTGGGTATGTTCGAGCTTAGAGACATTCCGGCAGCTCCAAGAGGGGTTCCACAAATTGAAGTAACCTTTGATATTGATGCGAACGGTATCTTAACGGTTTCTGCACAAGACAAAGGTACAGGTAAATCACAAGAGATTAAGATTACCGGTTCGTCAGGACTTTCAGATGAAGAGATCGAAAAAATGGTTCAA
Source organism: bacterium (assembly GCA_018822805.1). Lineage (GTDB taxonomy): Bacteria > Campylobacterota > Campylobacteria > Campylobacterales > Sulfurovaceae > UBA1140. The sequence goes on along the minus strand of JAHJJU010000049.1, from coordinate 2,665 downwards.
GATGCTGAAATGCATAAATCAGAAGATGAAGCTAGAAAACTTGTTGTAGAAGCTAGAAACCAAGCTGATGCATTGGTTCATCAAACTAAAAAATCATTAAAAGATTTAGGTGACAACTTTGATGCAACGGAAAAAGCCGGAATTGAAGCAGCAATTGCTGATGTTGAAGCTCTATTAAAAGATGATTCTGCAACCAAAGCACAGATTGAAGAGAAGGTTAAAGTATTAACTGAAAAATCTCACAAACTTGCTGAAGCTGTTTACGCTAAAGAGCAAGGTGGTGAAAAAGAGACAGCTGCTAAAAAAGCAGATGACGATGACATCATTGATGCTGAAGTAGAGTAATCTACCTCACTTTTCCCCTTCCGAGACAAGATTTTATCTTGTCTCTTTCTCCTTAATTTTTATAAAACTTCAAACTAAAAATAATAAAAAAAAACTTTTGAATAAATTTAATAGATTAATAAGATAAATATTTTATATCAAAGTAAATCTATTTGGTTACAATTTAAAATATAGATCACCAAGGTAGGGGGGAACTATTTATGAAAAACAATACTTCAATTCTTCTTATTCAAAGTCAACAACCAAACAATACCAGTATAGGAACAGGGTTCATTATTCATCAAGATGAATATGGAAGTTACCTATTGACTTGTGCTCATGTAGTAAAACAGGTTGAAGAGCCTATTGTTAGAGGATTAAATACCAAAGAGATTGCTTTAGATGAAGAGTTGGATTTGGCACTACTTTATGTTAGAGGATTATCTCGTATTCCACTTAAGTTACGTCAAAAAAAGTGTGTAAACAATAATGTTGAACTGATTGGATTTAGTAACTTTTCTAGACAAACTTATCAGATAAAAAAGCGTAAAGCCACATTGTTAGAGAACAATATGTTCCTACGTCACTCTAAAAGTAACCAAGAGATTAAAACATGGGAAGTGATAGCCAAAGAGAACCATGAGATTGAATCTGGTAACAGTGGTGGGCCTCTTATTTGTGAAGAGACAGGTAATGTTATTGCTGTTGTAAGTAATAGAAGAGCATCAAAAAAAGGCTATGCAGTTTCCATTGAACATCTTAAAGATATTTGGGTTGATATACCACCATTTTTATTTGAAAGTGATAGTCAGATTGAGTCTCCTTTTGTGGGGCTTAGTGCTTTTAGCATCGAACAGGCTCATCTTTTTTTTGGACGAGATAGAGAGATCGAAGAGATTTTTGAAAAATTCAAAGAAAATAGAGTATTGACTATTGTAGGAGACAGTGGTTCGGGTAAAAGCTCATTGGTTAAGGCAGGAGTTATACCGAAGTATCGAAACCAAGTCATTGAGTATATCAGTGAAGGAGATGAAGAGCTAAGGGTAATTGAAGATAATCAATGCTTTTTTGCCATAGATATCCGACCAGTACGAAGTCCTTTTGATGAACTAGCTCATAGAATTGATCAATTGGGTGCTAAACTTAAGATCAAATCTGAAAAAATTTCACATCTAAAAAGCCAAATACGAGCCAAACAACAAGGTTGTATTTTAGATGCAATGGAGCAGATTTTTTATAAAAAAGAGGATGCAAATCTACTAATTTATATTGACCAGTTTGAAGAGTTGTTTACACTTTGTAGTAATACACTACAAAAAGAATTTATTGACGAACTTCTTTATCTATTGGATCATCAGTCAGAAGAACTTAATATTGAAATTGTTTTAACGATTCGCAAAGATTACTATAATTTAATTTCTGAGTATGAAAGATTCTTTGAATTAACGCAAAAGGGTAAATATACGCTTCATCGTATGCAAAATGAAAAGATGCTGGAGTGTATTGAAGAGCCTCTGAAGTTAACAAGTATTAATGAACAGCAAATAAAAACTTTTGCAAAAGTTGTACAAAAAGATATGGGAGATGAGTCGAGTGAATTGACACTTTTAGAAATAGCGTTGACGCAAACATGGAAAGAGCGTAAAAGTTATGATAATGACTTGTTGAAAACTTATCATGAAATAGGTGAAGTGAGTGGAGCATTGGCAAAATTGGCTGATAACACGTATAAGATTCTCGATGAGCATGAAAAAGAGATGTTTCAATATATTATGCTAAGAGTTGTTAAGCTTAATGATACAGGAGGTGTGACCCGTAGACTTGCTGATAGAGAGGAGTTTTCAGGTGAAGTTTGGTATTTAGCACAACGATTAGCTTCTTCGTTAGATAATCAAGGATTATTTACTAATGAGAAGTCAGCAAAACTTGGTCGACTTTTAATAATGAAAGGTACTGATGGTAGCTATGTTGAACTAATACATGAAGCATTGGTAAGACAGTGGTATATGTATCAAACATGGATTAAAAATGCGAGTGAAAATAGCTTAAAGAGGGTACATGAACGTATAATACGATATAACGCAATTTATAGATATCATCAAAAAAAAGGTAAGTTTCGATTTCAAAATTTGAAGTTTTTATTGCAAGGATATGAACTGGAAAGGTCTAAAGACCTTTTTAGTAATAATTATAAGAAATATTGTAACCATTCAGCACCCAAAAAAGAAATATGGTAAAATACGGCTAATATGACAGAACAAGAAGCAATAGAATTTTGTAAAAGTAATCCAGAAGCAGCAGCAAAGATAATCATGATGGTAGAGAAACTAGAGGCAAGAAT
>JAHJJU010000048.1 GCA_018822805.1 bacterium | reverse complement strand
TTATAATTAAAAAATTAAAAAACTAATACTATTTAAGGTTGCGACCAATGAAGGTAAAATCGAAAGCAAAATCAAAGGCAAAATTTATTTTTTTATTCATATACATGATCTTGATGCTTGGCTCATGTTATATTTTTTATAAAAGTTATACACAGTATCAATATTTAGATACTTCTACACCGTATCAAATAGATATTGAAAAATTAAAAAAAATTCAAGGTTATGATGAGCATTTTTTAATAAATGATTTCAATTCCAGAAAAAATGAACAGCTCATTCTTATGCTTACATCAATTATTTTATTTATATTTTCACTTATGATGATGGTTAAAAGAAGATCTATAGCCAAGCTTGAGAAGTTCGAGCAAAGGAGTTTAGAAAGACTTTTATGTGACATAGAAAATTATCCAAATCAAGAAAAAGTTCATCAGTTTCATACCATGATTAAAAACAAAAATACCGTTCAAACCTATGAACTGATGTCAGAGATGATACAAGAGTTGCAAGAGAGTAAGGAGTTGGCCGATCAGGCCAATAAGACCAAAAGTCTTTTTTTAGCCAATATGTCACATGAAATTCGTACCCCACTTAATGGCATTGTAGGTTTTACAAAATTTTTAAAATCGACAAATTTAGATGATGAACAAAGTGAGTTTGTACAAATAATCAGAAAGAGCTCCGAAGATCTTTTGTCTATTATTAATGATATTCTAGATATTTCTAAAATTGAAAATGGTTTTATTGAAATTGAAGAGGTCTTTTTTAATCCTATGGAAGAGTTTGAAAATGTTATTGAGTCTTATGCTGCCAATGCATCAAAGAAGGAGATTGATTTCTCTTTATGGATTGATCCGGTCTTTTCATCGGTTCTGCTACGTAGTGATCCTGGAAAAATTAAACAAGTATTAATTAATTTGATTTCAAATGCTGTTAAATTTACCGATAAAAAAGGGAGTATCGATGTTCTTATTGAGAAGGTTTCGGTAGACGGTGAAGAGATAGCTGTAAAATTTTCAGTTAAAGACACAGGAATTGGAATTAGTAAAGATCAAGAAGAGAAAGTCTTTGAGGCATTTACTCAGGCCGACAGCAGTACAAGTCGTCAATACGGTGGTACCGGTTTAGGATTAACCATCTCTGCCGGTTTGGTTAACAGTCTAGGAGGAGCTTTACGTTTAGAAAGTACTTTAGGAAAAGGAACTGTTTTTCACTTTACATTAAATATGCCTAAACAGAAAATTCAACGTGCTACGAATTTTAAATCTATAAAGATCGCTATTTATGCACCTATGGATGTACAGTCCAAAGAGTCGGATCACTATTTAGAGGATTATTTGGCATCATTTAAACATGTTTCGATACATCGTTTTAAAAATTTTAATGAGTGTATGGCTGCTTCTCCTTCTCTTTTTAATATGGTGTATATTCATTATGACAAAGTTAATCATGAAGAATTAAAACAAATTAGCAAGCATTATATTAAAGAGAGTAGTATCGTTTTAGTCACCAAATTAAATCGACGAGATGCTGTGCAGACAATCTCTGATAACTTTTCGCAAATTCTATATGAACCTATAACTTTTTCGAAAGTTGAGAAATCATTTAATGCTCTGGTGCATACTAAAAAAGATCAACTTACTTTACTTGCAAACGGGAAAAACAGTCAGGTTACGCTTTTTAGTAATATTCACGCTTTGGTTATTGAAGATAATCCAATAAATCAAAAAATGATTAAACATACGTTGAAAAATTTAGGGATTACATCGGAGTGTGCCAACAATGGAAAAGAGGGACTTGATATGTATATGAAGTATCCTCATTACAATGTGGTATTTATGGACATTCAAATGCCTATTATGAATGGAGTTGAGGCAACAAAAAAAATTTTAGAATATGAATCAACACACAATCTGGCACATACACCGATTATTGCTGTAACAGCCAATGCCCTAAAGGGCGATAGAGAACGTTTTATGTCTGTAGGTATGGATGAATATGTTTCTAAACCCATTGATTTAGAGAAATTTATTACAGCATTAAAAGTCTTTTTTTCAGAGAATGGTGAACTGAAAATAATTCTAAAAAACAATAGAAACAAAGATATTTTACTTTATAAACAGACCAGTACGGAAGCAAAAATAATCTCAGCTATTTTAAAGAAACTTGATTACAGTGTGGATGTGGTTGAAAACATAGAAGAGTTAAAAAAAGTGATTGATATCCATAGTTATAAATGTGTACTGTTAGATCGAGTGCATAGCGATAGTGCACACAGTCATCTAACAGAACGGATAAAAGCTAAAAATATACCAAGTCTACTTTTTACCGATGCTGAGTCTCTAACAATGTTAAGCGATAAAGAGAATTATACCTTTGTAACAGATAAATTAACGGATTATTGCAGTATAAAAGAAAAAGTAAATTTAATGATTTCTTCAAATACTCAGGCATCATAAATAACTTTGTAATTTTATAAATGCTCCATATAAAAGTAACTCTCTGTTGCTTGCAGGAGCTTTTTTGAGTTCCAACTCTACCTCTAAAAGGTGTTCAAAAATTTTAAGTAGAGAAGGGCTTTTAACTTTGAGTGCAAGATTTCCCTTTTGGTCTTCTATCTGTTTGGGCAGTTTATAACCTAAAATTGCTTTTGAATCAATGTGCCCGTGTAGTTTCATGTAGGCATGAAAGAGAAAAATTTGATTGACAAAGAATTGCGTTGAACGAAGCAGTGAAAATTCATCTTCTCCAATTTCAAGTAATTTTTTCATGGTCCGGGTAATGGTTTTTTTCTCGAAGAGCTCAATAAGAAGTTGCTCAATCGCCAATGGAGCCGTAGAGTAAACCAATCGATCAATATCTTTTGATGTCACTTTCCCTTCAAGTATCGCCAATTTACCCAATTCATTGGCACAGAGACTTAAGTTGTTGTTGAGCAGTAGCATCAAATGTTGAAGTGCATAGTGGTCAATATCCAATCCTATGGTGTGTGCTTTTTTTTGTAACATATCAATGCTTTCTCGAATATTTGGCTCAAACAGACGAAGCCAATTGGCTCCTTTTTTAGGGTTAAAGGCACTCTGCAAACTTTTTGCATCTACAGCTTTACCTTGATACTCAAATAAAAAGTAATTATCTGTGTTTTTCCCTACCAATGCTATGAGCATATCGAGCTCTTTTTTAGGAATTTTTTTATCTCGTTTGACGATGAGTAGGTTTGTTCCTCCAAAGAGTGAGCTTTGAGAAAGATAGGCTTTGGCTCTCTCAAAAGTGTATTCATCAAAATAGAGGGTTAAAAGTGAGTCGGCAGCATTGCTAATGTTGATGTAATGTTGTATATAAGAGGCAATGAGGTAAGTGTTTTCTCCGTAAAAAAGCATGGCTCTTGGAGGAGTAGTGCGTAGTAGATTTTCGAAATCTCTTTGGTACATATGTTAACCTTTAACCTCATGAATATACTCAAATTATAGCAGATTTAAACAAAAAAAATATTAAGCTTAAAAGCTTCAAAATAAATAAAATATTAAGTTTAGTTATTATAAATTAGAGATAAAATATATTTAAAAAATTGGAAAATTATGACTAATAAATGGCAAGATAAACGTTTAGAAATTATAACATTGGGTATTTTTATTTTATTGGTGCTTACTTCTTTATTCTTTCTTTATACTTCGTATACAAATTACTCGTTATTAAGTGCTCATGCAGACTCATCTAAAACTTTGGTTCATCAAATTATTATGTTTATTTCAGGAAGCATTTTGTTTCTTTCTTTATTTATAGTCTATATGAAGAGAAATTATTTTTTTATAGAAAAACAAAATGATAGCCTTGCTCTTGAAAACTTATTTGAAGAGATTAAATTCTCTTCAGATGAAAGAAAAATTGAACAGTTTAAGCAGATGCTACAAGAGAAGAATCATACTGAAATTTATTCATTAATTTCAAATATGATTATTGAGTTACAAACAAGTAAAAAATTAACGGATCAAGCCAATGAAACAAAAACACTTTTTTTATCCAATATGTCTCATGAAATTCGTACACCGATCACCGGTATTTTGGGTTTTTCAAATTTTTTAAGTTCAAGTAAATTAGATAATGAACAAAAAGATTTTGTTAATATTATTCGAAAAAGTTCTGAAGATTTATTGGGTCTTGTTAATAATATATTGGATATTTCTAAAATTGAAAGTGGTCAATTATATTTGACTAAAAACTCTTTTAATATAGTAAGTGAATTTGAAAATTTTATTGATATGTATGCCCTAGATGCCTTAGAAAAAGAGATCGATTTTTCTATCTGGATCGATCCGGAACTTGGTTCATTTTCTATTCAAAGTGATGCTGAAAAAATTAAGCAGATCTTGACCAATTTACTTTCTAATGCCATTAAGTTTACGAACAATGGTGGGGAAATAGAACTTTCGATTAAAAAAAACCAGGTAAATGATGAAAATATTTCTGTGAAGTTCATGGTAAAAGATACGGGGATTGGCATTGAAGATGAGCAGAAGCAACAAGTGTTTACCTTGTTTAATCAAGCTGACAACTCAGATACTCGAGCTTATAGAGGTGTAGGTTTGGGTTTAACCATCGCCAATAATTTAGTAAAAATGTTGGGTGGAAATTTAGAGCTTGAAAGTGAATTAAATAAAGGAACAACGTTTTCTTTTATTTTAAATATGCAACAAAAGTTTGATCCTAAAAAGAGTGTACTCAAACCCATGTCTGTAGCTCTTTATACCCAAAAAGAGCTACAAAAGAAGACGTCGAATCAACATTTACTTGCTTATCTTTCATCTTTTGAAGAAGTTTCACTAACGTATTTTAAAACTTTTGTTGAGTGTAAAGATGCTTCTTTAAACTCTTTTGAGACGCTTTATGTTCATTATGATGAGATAAATGTTGAAGAGTTAAAAAGAATCGTGGCACAGTACAGTTCAGAAAAACAGATTGTATTACTTACGAAACTCTCCAATCGAGATAAAATTTTAGACATTGCACCTATTTTCTCTCAGATTATTTATGAACCGATAACCCTGCCAAAAGTAGAAAAATCTCTTGAGATTATTGTTAATAACAATAAGGTAGCACCCCTTGAAATCAAAGAGAATCATTTTGATTTAAAAGCTTTAATTGTTGAAGACAATCATGTTAATCAAAAGGTTATTGTTCATACGCTAAAAACATTGGGAATCGAGTCCGATACGGCAGACAATGGTGAAATAGGGGTAGAAATGTTCCGTAAAAAAATATACGATATCGTTTTTATGGACATTCAAATGCCGGTAATGAATGGTGTGGTTGCAACAAAACATATTTTAGAATATGAAAAGCAAGAGCATTTAGATCATACGCCTATTGTTGCTGTAACCACCAATACTTTGGAAGGTGACCGAGACTTGTATTTGAGTTCCGGGATGGATGAGTACATTCCAAAACCTATTGCTATGCATAAATTTTTGAATGTGATTAAACAGTTTTATGCACCAAAAGAAAAAAACTCTTTAGATAATTCTTCCCAAAATAGAGATATTTTACTCTATAAAAAAACACCTACTGAAGGAAAGATTTTAATGACGATGTTAAATAAAGTAGGTTATCGTGTCGATTTGGCTAAGAGTAGGGAAGAGCTCTATTATAAGATGAATCATGATCGCTATAAGCTTTTCCTTTTAGATAAAAAGAGTGCCAATAGGGAAGATGAAATATTAATGAATAAAATTTCTGAAGATAAGATACCAACCCTATTTTTTATGGATAAAAAGAACATCGTAACAGCTGATGATCTTAATACTCATACCCAAGTAATGCACACAACATCAGATTTTTCTGATTTACATGAACAAGTAGAAAAGATGATGGCATTATAGCTCCATCACCTCCTTCTCACATTTTGCTACAAACTCCCCTTGAATTTTCGCCATAGCAATGCTGACTTCATCGATGCGTACAATAATATTGTCAAACAACATAACATTCTCTCCACGAAGATTAACCGTTACCCCTTTAATCTCAGCTTCAAGAACAGCTTTAGCATTCTCATCTACTTCAATCACATGAGCTTTAAACTCTTCACCTATATGTTTTTCTGCCCAACGTGCCAATTTTCGGTCTCTAAAATCCCATTCGGCTTTGGTTGATTCGCGTTCGAGTTCTGAGACTCTGGCACAAAGAGGTTCGATGTTTCTTAGTAGATACTCATTTTGCTCTTTATCATCGTTTAGTTGTGATTTAATCAGTCGGTGTAAAATTAAATCGGAGTAACGACGAATAGGAGAAGTAAAGTGGCTGTAGTGGCTAAAGCCCAGTCCAAAATGCCCATCATTGTTGGCTGCATAGTTGGCTTGTTTGAGTGATTTAATAATCATGGCATCTACTTCAGAAGCAATGCCCATCTCTTGAGCTTCTTTTTGAATGGCACGCATGAGTGACGGACTGTCCTCATAGTTTGAGACAAACAGACCAATAGCACTTAACTCTTCAAGCAGCTCTTCTATTTTACTTAGCTGTGGTGGAAGGTGAACCCTAAAAATTCCATATTCAAAACGTTTGGCAGAGGCTTGGTTGGCTAAAAGCATACACTCTTCTATGAGTGAGTGTGAGGGTGTTCCTGTTTCTATTTGTGTTTTTAGCAGTTCATGATTGGCATCAATGGTAAGTTTTATCTCTTCGCTTCTAAAGTCAAAACCCTGTCCTAAACGTTTTTTACGTAGACGTTCCGTCACTTTTTGAAGAGGGAGAAGATAGTCTAAAATACGTCTCTCATGCTCTTTTTCAACATGGGTTCCATTGGTCTCGATAATCACATCAATCTCATCATAATTAAAACGACGTTTTGAGTGAATAATCGCTTCAAAAAATTCCTCTTTTAGAGGAAGAAGGGTCGTTTCATCGAGTTCTATTTTTGCAACAAATGCCAATCGGTCAACATGAGGTTTGAGTGAACAGATGTTCTCACTGAGTTCTCGTGGCAACATGGGGAAGGATTTATGAGGAAAATAGGTGGTAAATCCACGTCGTTTTGCCTCTTGATCAATGGGGGAGAAATAGTCCACATAGTGACTCACATCGGCAATAGCCACATAGAGTGTAAATTCTTTCTTATCAAAATAGATGGCATCATCAAAATCTTTGGCTGTAACAGGGTCAATGGTACAGAAATCTAAGTGGCTTAAGTCCACACGGTTAGGGTGTTGGGAAGCTGTCACCTCGGACTCTACCTCTTTTGCTTGGTTAAGACAATCTTCCTCAAACGCATCGGCACGGTTGTAGAGGGCAAGTGAGATTTTTTCATCGACCTTTGGGTCTGCTAAATGACCAAAAACTTCTAAGACCTTATCGGTTTGGCTGTCAACCTTCATAACCGTACCGATTTTAAAGGCTTTTAAATCCATCCCCTCCATAACGGCATGGGTTGGTAGTCCTGTTTTAATGTTGAGTATTTCAAAAATATTCGACGCATTTCGGTTGGTGTAGACAATTTGAAAAACATGGGCTTTACGAATCACCAGTTGCACTTTAGCCGAAGCTCGTCCACGCCTTGCGATAATACGTTTAACTACGACATCATCCCCCGGATTGGCACTGCCCATATCGTCAGCTTCAACCACCAAGTCTCTTTGATCTTCGGTTTGGGCTTCGACAAATCCACGACCCTCTTTATTAACATAAAGTCGTCCGACTCTATAGATGGACTTGAGTTTCCACAATCCTTCAACTTCTTCAATGGCTCCAAGTTGTTGCAGGGCTTGAAAGGCGTTTTTATCTTCTTGTTCGAGGTCACTTTCTATGAAACCGTTGATGAGTTGTATGGCAAATGGAGACATTTGTTTACCTCTTTTTATAATGTATTTCTAGGGTGTATTGTAGCCAATTTCGCGTTAAGTCTTATTTTGAAAATCAAAGTGAAAATAGAATGAATTTTGTTATAATCTTATTAAAGGGGTTCAACTCCTATTTTAATTTCAAATTTTGGTGAAATAAACGTATGAAAACAGATCAAGCAACAACAGAGATAAAACAGGACAATAATGATTTTACACTCTTTTGTAGTGGAACATGGACAATTGCCACCATACCTACCATCATCAAACAATTAAAAATCTTCTATAAAAATTTGCACCAAAACAACACGGTATGTTGGGATTTTGAAGGCATCACTGAATTTGATTCAGCAGGTTTTTTGATTATTTTAAACTACTTTGACAAATGTAAAGATTTGGGATGTAAATCTACCTTAAGGGGTTTAAGTAAAAAACATCAGATGATGCATGATTTACTGCGTAAAAATATGGTCGAAACGCGTATTGCTTCAAAGGAGTCTAATTTTTTTGCCCACATAGGTGAAAAAAGTATCTACTTCTGGAAAGACTTTAGTGCATTTTTAGCCTTTTTGGGTGAAAGTACCATGGCGTTATTTTACTACTTTTTGCATCCTTCTTCTATTCGATTTCGTGCGATGGTTAAACATATTGACGATGCATTAATCGGGGCATTGGGGATTATTGCATTGACAGCATTTCTTATTGGTGTGGTTATTGCGTATCAAAGTGCCGTACAACTGGAAAAATTTGGTGCCAATATTTTTATTGTCGACATGATAGGTATTTCGGTTACGCGAGAGTTGGCTCCTTTGATTACGGCGATTGTTGTTGCAGGTCGTAGTGGCTCTTCCTACACGGCACAGATTGGTGTGATGAAACTCACCGAAGAGGTAGACGCAATGAAGACAATGGGATTTGACCCTTTTAGATTTTTGGTTTTGCCCCGTACACTGGCACTGATGATTGCGTTACCACTGCTTATCTTTTTTGCCGATATTGTTGGAATTTTGGGTGGTATGATTATCTCCAAAATTCAGCTCAATATCTCTTATTCTGAATTTATTAACCATCTTAGAAGTGCCTTGGATGTGAAACATTATTGGGTGGGGCTTATAAAAGGACCATTTTTTGCTTGGCTTATTGCCTCGGTAGGATGTTTTCGTGGATTTCAAGTATCGCCTGATACGGAGAGTATTGGTTATTACACCACGGTTAGTGTGGTCAATGCCATCTTTTTGGTGATTGCGTGTGATGCACTTTTTTCAATCATCCTTACGGAGTTAAAGATATGAGCAAAGTTAAAAATATGAATAAAAATATCATAGAGGTTAACAATATTGTAACCAAGTTTGGTGAAAATATCGTACATGATGGGGTAAGCTTTCATGTTGAAAAAGGAGAAATATTTGGTCTTTTAGGAGGCAGTGGTTCAGGTAAGTCTACGATTTTAAAAGAGATTATACTGCTTACAAAGCCTTTTAGTGGAGAGATTAATGTTTTAGGACATGACCTCTCGACCATTGGCACAAAAGAGACTCAAGAGCTTCGTAAAAGCTGGGGCGTACTGTTTCAATCGGGTGCATTGTTTTCACCCCTGACCGTAGAAGAAAATATTGCCATACTACTTAAAGAGTACAGTGAACTTGATGCCGATACCATAGCCGATATAGTACGTGTTAAACTTTCAATGGTAGGCTTGCCTTTGTCGGCAGCCAAACTTTATCCGGCAGAACTGAGTGGTGGTATGCGTAAACGTGCAGCCTTAGCCCGTGCATTGGTGATGGATCCGAAACTTCTTTTTTTAGATGAACCGACTTCGGGACTTGATCCCGTTGGTGCTCAAGAATTTGACAGGTTGATTGTTGATTTACGCGACATGATGGATTTAACGGTGGTGATGATTACCCATGATTTGGACTCAATCTTCACCATTGTGGATCGCTTTGTGGTGCTAGGAGATAAAAAAGTAGTTATTGAGGGAAAACTTGATAGTGTCATGAAATCAAAAGATGCATTTGTCGAGAAATTTTTTAAAGGTGATCGAGCCAGACACAGGATAAGGATATAAAATGGAAGCAAAAGTCAATTTTACAATGGTAGGAATTTTTGTGCTACTCTTTGGTATCTCTATTTTAGGATTTGCTTTTTGGCTGATGAAATTTGGGAGTGGAGAAGATTATAACTATTATCACATCTATATCGAAGAGTCCATTGCAGGGCTGAGTAAAGACTCCTCGGTAAAATACTTGGGGGTAGACGCAGGTGTTGTGGATAAGATTGAGGTCAATCCAAGCAATACTCAGCAAGTTAGAATCACGGTCAAACTGCAAGATGATATTCTTATCAAAGAGGACATGACAGCCACACTTAAATTTTACGGTTTGACAGGGTTGGCGTATCTTGAGATTAAAGGTTCTGATACTTCTGCAAAAGTACTTGAGACCAAAGCAGGAGAGATACCGGTGATTAAATCCTCTCCGTCACTCTATATTAAACTTGATGATTCGCTCTCCATGATTGCTTCTAAATTGGCAAGTGTACTCGATAAAATAGACATACTTTTAAAAGAAGAAAATCTTGAACAGATTGAAAATACCCTTTCAGATATTCAGCAAATTATTGAGACCATTAATCAAAATAAACAGCATTTTGTCACCCTGCTTAAAGAGGGTAGTGAAATTGGAACGGTTTTTGAAGAGCTTAAAGAGATGTCGAAAACGGCAAAAAATCTCATGAGGAATCTTGACCGTTCCCTTAAACGTGGTGACTACAATCTTAAAGAGATGGCTGAACCTTCTATAGAAAAACTAAATGCTTTATTGGATGAGGTGGACAGACTGACGAGCAAGCTTGAACATACGGTTGAAACGATTGAACAGAGTCCTAGTGATCTTTTATTTAAAAGTAGCACACCAAAATTAGGTCCGGGAGAAGAGAGATGAGATATTTTATTTTTATACTATCAAGTTTGTTACTAAGTGGCTGTGCATTCAAAAACAACACCCCTGCTATTGATACCTATACGCTTATAAATAATAAAGTCGGCATGATGGAGATAAAAAATAAGAAGTTCTCCGATAAAACACTTAAAGTCGAAAAACCAACCAGCAGAAGGGATGTTCAAAGCACGCGTATTCTCTACGCTAAAAAGAGTTATGAAAGAGATGCGTATGCCTACGGTCGGTGGAGTGATACGCCAAACGTTATGCTTCAAAACAATTTTGTTTATGCCCTAGGAGAAAGCAAACTGTTTAAAACAGTCTTGTTAAAACGTTCTTCTGCAGAAGCTGATTATATTTTAGAGTCCAATCTTGATGAGTTTTACCATGCTTTTGTTACGCCCGAGTCTTCCGTTGGTATTATTACCCTTGACGTACATCTTATAGAGAGACAGAAAAAAAAGGTCATCGCTTCCAAACGTTTTTCATTTGCAAAAGATGCAGGTTCACAAGATATCAAAGGGGGTGTTGAAGCGTTAAACAATGCTTCAACTGTATTGACAAGAGAGTTGATTGTATGGCTTAAATCACTCTTTTAAGTTTAATGCATATTTAGATCCAGGCAGGTATTTACTATTTAAAGACACTGCCCATCATTCCTTTGATGGCTCCTTGTATATCAGCAGGGTAAATGACAAATTTAGAGTTTGGAGAGTGCGTCATTTTTTCTAAAGTATTGATGTAACGGTCTCCTAGTAAGAACATGGCAGGGAGTTCTTTTTCTTTGACGGCATCAGCAATCATTTCAATGGCAGTAGCCGATGCATTTGCTAAGGCAATTTGTGCTTCAGCTTCCAGTTTAGCAGCTTCGAGTTTTCCTCTGGCTTCTAAAATAGCAGCATTTTTATTTCCTTCAGCAGTTGTTTCTATGGCCCTTCTTTCACGTTCAGCTGCTGCTTGACGTTCCATTGAAGCTTGCATGGAACCACTTGGGTTAATGTCTTGAATCTCTACCGATTTTACGGTCACACCCCAGTCGGCAACATCATCAATGATTTGGTCTTTGAGTCGTGCTTTAATCTGATCACGGTTAGAAAGGGCTTCATCCAATTTCATTTCACCGATAATAGAACGCAGGGTAGTCATAATCAGGTTTGTGATGGCTCGTCTAAAATCTTCTACACCATACAGAGCAGATTTAGGGTCAGTGACACGCACAAAGGCAATGGCATTGGTCAAAATAACAGCGTTGTCCATGGTAATAACCTCTTGTTGAGGGATATCCATAATAATGTCCCGTGTTGAGATACGCTGACGTACATCCTCAATGTATGGAATAATTAGATTGAGTCCCGGTTGCAGTGTTCTTGAAAATTTACCCAATTTTTCAACCACCCACTCTTCTCCTTGTGGGACAATTTTAATACCTTTATATAGGGTAACCACAATACCGATAATCAGTATGATAAGTATATTCAAGCCTTCCATTTTAAATCCTTTTTTAATTAAATTATTTTCTGTCCAGTTTTTCAACTTCAATGAGTTGACCTTTAATTGCGACAATTTTTACGCGACTACTTACAGGAATATCGTGTTTAGAGGTGGCATGCCATAGGGTGTTACCTAAAACAGGGGTGTCAAATTTTACACTTCCTCTACCGTTTGCTAAAATGGCTTCTTGAACCACACCTTGCATCTCTAAAGCGTAGTTTGATTGCCCGGAAGTTTCTACAGTAGAATCTTTAAGGTATTTAAACCATAGAAAGATAGAGACTAATGAAAACAACATCCAAAGACTTAATTCCATCTCTAAACTGATACCAAATAGCTTGTCAATGACACCTACAATCATGGCTGCCAAACCAAGTCCCAACATAAAAAATGTTCCGATGAACATTTCAAAAGTGATTAAAAAAATACCAAATATGATCCAATGCCACCACAATAAATTGTTCGTTAAAAACTCTAACATACATATCCCTTCAATTACATAGAATTGGTTAATATTATACCTAGTAATAGTTAAAGTGTATAAGCAAGCTTACGCTATAATCGCGAAATTTTTTAACTTCAAGGATAATACATGTCAACTTTAAATGTATATTATGACAAAGATTGTGATATCAATATCATCAAATCTAAAACAGTAGCAATGATCGGTTTCGGTTCACAAGGACACGCACACGCAGAGAATCTTAGAGATTCAGGTGTAACTGTTGTTATTGGTGCAAGAGAAGGTGGTTCTTCTTGGAAAAAAGCTGCTGCAAAAGATTTTGAAGTACTTTCAGTTGCAGATGCTACAGCAAAAGCTGACATGGTTATGATTCTTCTTCCGGATGAGAACCAAGCAGAAATTTATGCTAATGAAATTGAGCCAAACCTTAAAGAGGGTGCTACGATTGCCTTTGGACATGGATTTAACATTCACTACGGAAGAATTGCTCCAAGAGCAGACGTTAACGTTACCATGATTGCTCCAAAGGCACCGGGACACACTGTACGTTCTGAGTTTGTAAGAGGTGGTGGTATTCCGGATCTTATCGCTGTTGGTCAAAACCCAAGTGGTACAACAAAAGAGCTAGCACTTTCATATGCATCAGCAATCGGTGGTGGTAGAACAGCGATTATTGAAACGACATTTAAAGATGAAACAGAAACAGACCTTTTTGGTGAGCAAGCCGTACTTTGTGGTGGTGCATCTGCACTGGTACAAGCTGGTTTTGAAACATTAACAGAAGCCGGTTATGCACCGGAACTTGCTTACTTTGAGTGTCTTCACGAATTAAAACTTATCGTTGACCTTATGTTTGAAGGTGGAATCGCAGACATGAGATACTCTATCTCTAACACAGCTGAATATGGTGATTATGTTTCCGGTAAAAGAGTCATCAACGCTGAATCAAAACAAGCGATGAAAGAGATCTTAACAGAAATTCAAGATGGTAGATTTGCAAAAGACTTTATCTTAGAAGGTCAAGCAGGATACCCAAGAATGAATGCCCAAAGAGCAAATGATAAAGAACTTCTTATTACAAAAACAGGTAATAAGCTTCGTGAAATGATGCCGTGGATTGCATCTAATAAGATAGTTGACCAAGAAACCAACTAATCTTTTTAGTTATTTCACTGCATCTTTGGGTGATGGACCAAGTCAGCTACTTGCACGTAGCCTCCTTCGTCCAAACACCCAAATCTACAGCAAACTAACTAAAAATCTTTAGTTGGTTATATTTTCTTTTATCTAAGCACTCAAATTTTTTACTAAACATTATAAAACCTATAACCTCTTTTACGCTACTATCTTTTATTGAAAATTGTGGGAGACACTATGCGTGATTTATTTTTATTGATGAAAGATTTTAGACCCATTATCTATGCAATAGCTTTGGGGTTACTTTTTTTTGCTACATCATTTTCTTTTTTTACGGTAACACAGGCGACACTTATAGGGTTAATTGCATTTTTAGTAACACTATGGACAAATGAGGCGTTACCATTGGGAGCAGTATCGTTACTTCCCTTGATTCTTTTTCCTATTTTTGGGGTTTTAGATTTGGAATCTGTGGCACCGAATTACTCTAAATCGATTATTTTTCTTTTTTTGGGTGGATTTATGTTGGCAATTGCCATCGAGAAGATAAAACTGCATGAGTATTTTTCTGCCAAGCTTTTAAGTTTTTTCCCCAACACGCCAATGGGGATTATCTATGCCTTGGCAATTACTTCTGCATTATTGAGTTCTATTTTGAGCAATACCACCATTACTTTAATGTTAATGCCGATTGCATTGTTTCTAAGTAGCAACATTAAATTAAAAATCAGATTTCTATTGGCTACAGCTTATGGTGCGAGTGTTGGAGGAATTTTAACTCCTATCGGTACAGCACCCAATCTTATTTTATTGGGTTTTTTAGAAGATAAAAATCTACCTATTTTAGCATTTGGTGAGTGGGTCTATATGATGTTACCCATTGTAGCCGTAATGCTTTTGGTGATTCCTTGGCTATTGTCAATGGGGGTTCGTAATGAGTGTGTTAAGGAGGTTGGTGGAGAGGTTCCTAGCTTAGATGGAGATCAAAAGCGACTTTATGGAATTGTAATCGCACTTTCAGTTGTCTTGGTAGGAAATACCTTTATGAAACAAATTTTTGATTTTTCTCTGGATGAGAAGATGATACTTTTAAGCTTTGGTTTGATGATGTTTTTACCCAAAGTAGGTTTTTTAACATGGGACGATACGCGAAATCTTCCTTATGAGATTATTTTTCTTTTTGGGGCAGGGTTTAGTATTGCTGCTGCTTTTGGGGGTACGGGTTTAGCAGGTGCCATTGCATTAAAACTGAGTTTTATTTCGACCATGCCTCTCTTTTGGATGTTTATAATTGTGGCACTTTCTGTTGCCTTTTCGACCGAGGTGACCAGCAATACAGCGTTAACCTCAATAGCGATTCCTATTTTTTATGAGTTTGCTCAAAACATACCCGGTAATCAAGGGACACTTCTATTGATGGTTGCTACTGTGGCTGCAAGCTATGCTTTTATGTTGCCTATTGCCACACCACCAAATGCTATTGTAATGAGCTCTCGAGTGATTCCTATAGCAACCATGGCAAATGTTGGGTTTAAAGCGAATATAATTGGTATTGTGGTTGTAGCAGTTGTTGCTTATACCTTATGGGGAGCAATGTTGTAAAGGTGGCTAACTTAAGCCACCATAACAATGGAGTTTGAACTTATGCGTAAATGCTTTCTTTGTTAAACTTTATGGTTAAGAGAGCATAGAAAAGTACTCTGTATTTGTTTTTATTTGAAGTTCCAAGCTCTGCACATACCTCTTTTATGGCAGCGTCTAGTTCGGCATCATCATTGGTCAGTCCAAGTTTTTTCTTTAAAAAGTTTGTTTTAACCGTTTCAAGTTCTGTTGCTTGACTGCAGGCTACGGTTGCTGTATCTTTATTGTAAAGTACAGGACCTAAACCAACTGCAACTTTTGATATTAAATCATTAGAAATGCTCAAGTTTAACTTTTGTGCCTCAGCGATCATGGCTTCAATTGCTTCGTC
The DNA here is from genome assembly GCA_018822805.1 of bacterium. Classification (GTDB taxonomy): domain Bacteria; phylum Campylobacterota; class Campylobacteria; order Campylobacterales; family Sulfurovaceae; genus UBA1140. The sequence goes on along the minus strand of JAHJJU010000048.1, from coordinate 124 downwards.
TCTTTTACTCATAGGGATCTCCTTTAGATAATTAAAGTATATTACCCGATAATTATAGCGTGTTTGACTTTTATTTAAGAACAATAATTTATCAAACATTTTTTATTTATTTATGTTATAATAT
>JAHJJU010000047.1 GCA_018822805.1 bacterium | reverse complement strand
GATCTATTTATATTATGATATTTATTGTAATGTTTTTTATCTTTAATTAAGTTTTGACTTCTGATATAATAGCATTAAAAAAGGTAATCCGTGAACGATGTTGATTTGGTTTTAAAACACTTAAAAAACAAGCATGTTTTTTTAACAGGTGGTGCAGGTGTTGGGAAAAGTTATACCACCACTGAAATCATACGACTTTACCGTAGTCAAAGTGATGAACAGGTCGTGGCATTGGGTTCAACAGGTGTCTCGGCTGTCAATATCGGTGGATTTACTATTCATAGCTTTTTCGTGTTTGGAATCTCCAACAACTTTGAAGAACTCGACCAAAATGATAGACGTTCACGTTCACGTCTTAATGAATTAAAAAAGATTCTTAAAGCAACGGATCTCATCATTATTGATGAAATCTCTATGGTCTCTTCTGACATGATGGAGATGATTAACTACAGACTAAACTCCATGGGCTACTTAGGAAAGCTTCTATTTGTGGGCGACTTTTTTCAGTTGCCTCCTGTACAAAAACAGGGACAAAAAAACGCTGATCTTTTTGGAGAAAAACTCTATGCTTTTGAATCTGATGCATGGAAGAGTTTTAACCCCATTGTTATAGAGCTCACCCAAATGAAACGTACCACCGATGCAGAATTTACCCACATTTTACATAAAGTTCGTGTCGGAGAGTGTGATGAAGAGGTCAGCAACTACATGTTACGACTGACCAATACCACAATGGAAGAACCCAATCCCACTTTTCTGTTTGGTCGGAATGCCGAAGTCAATAGCACCAACCGAAGTAAATTGGATGCTGTAGAGGCTGATGAACATTTACTCTTTGCCTCTCTAACAGAACACCAAGGAAAAGTTCATGAGAAACGTTTGAACTCTTGGAAAACTATGCTTCCTGTTGAAGAACAACTCACCTTAAAAGTTGGGGTACCCGTGCTCTTTACCATTAACAAATGGGGAAAATATGCCAATGGTGAGAGAGGAATCATTCAACGTATTGAAGAGGACTACATCATCGTGGAAAAAGAGGAAGAGTTTGTCCGTGTAGAACGACACGACTTTGACCTCTTAGAGATGCAGAGTGACAATAAAGGAAAAATAAATAGCATTAAACTTGCCACGCTTTCACAATTTCCTCTGAAACTTGCCTATGCCGTCACCATTCATAAAAGTCAAGGAATGAGCATCGACAACTTGGTCTGTAATGTAGACAACATCTTTGCACCCAGTCAATTTTATGTGGCAATTTCACGAGCCATTAACCCCAAACATCTACAACTCGATTTTAATCGAGGTGATCTATCGACTTATTTAAAACGTATAATAAAAGTAGACATGCGTGTGGTGGAATACTACACACAACTCGGTACCAGCTATGAAACCAATGAAGAGTTACCTTTTTAGGTTATAATACATACCATGAAAAAAAATGAACTTGATAAGCTTATTATTTGTAAAAAGTGCCACACCTTACATGAGAAAATTCCTCTACATCAAGGGACTAAAGCCCTTTGTAGTCAGTGTAATACGGTTATTTACCTAAGAGATGATACGCTACTGGACAAAACATTGGCATTGGTTATCGCTGCATTTATCTCACTTATGGTGGCTTTTCAATTTAACATCATTACCATTAACGTCAATGGCTTAGAGCAAAGCTTAACACTGGGATCACTTTTTCTTGTTATTCTTGAACATCAGCAGTATGTTGTAGGTATTATGTTGCTTTTTCTTATTGTTATCTTTCCTCTACTGATTATTGGTTCGATGTTTCTCTTGCTTGTTTTAATGAAAGGTCATAAAGCAGAATATGTAGTAAGAAGACTGCTTATACTTTTAGCCCATTTAAGACCGTGGAGTATGGTAGATATTTTTTTTATCTCACTTTTGGTGGCCATGGTTAAACTCTTTGATGTGGCACATATTGAATTGGGTGTCTCTTTTATTGCCTTTATTTTTACACTTATTTTAGACATTATTATCAGTAAAAATATCAGTTTTTATGAACTTTGGCACCATCATGATATGATTTACGGAGGCGTAGATGAAGAAGAACACTAAACTTATTCGCTGTCATATTTGTGAAGCTGTCAATTATGACAGTGGAAAAGAAACATCCTGTAGACGTTGTCACTCTAAAATTTATCAACCTCAAAAAATTTCTTACCATAAAACTTTAGCTTATCTTATTACAGCCATTATTCTTTATATTCCTGCAAATCTTTACCCCATACTCATAAGTAAACAATTTGGAATCCATACAGAAAGTACCATTCTAGGAGGTATTATGCATCTATGGGAAGGTGGTTCTTACCCCATTGCCATTATTATTTTAGTGGCTTCTGTCTTTGTACCTCTGTTAAAATTCATCTTTATAATCTATTTACTAATATCAACAAAGTATAATGTTAACGCATCAAGGGTCGATAAACATAAACTTTTTTATCTTACAGAAGCCATAGGTCCATGGTCGATGATAGATGTTTTTGTGGTTCTAATACTCTCGGTACTCATTCATTTTTCAGGCATACAAATTTATCCGGGAGCAGGAGCTACAGCCTTTGCACTCATGGTCTTTTTTACCATGCTCTCTGCCCTTTCATTCGACACACGACTAATTAGAAAAGAGGAAAGCCAACTTAATGAAACGATATAATGCACCTAAAGTCAAAGAGTCTAAAGGTATTCAAATTTTAACCACCATCTGGCTGGTTCCATTTTTGGCCATGATTATCGCACTGTGGCTCGCTTTTCAATACTACGCAAAAATTGGACCAACCATTGAGATTTCCTTTAAATCCAATGCCGGTCTTATTGCCAACCAGAGTCAAATTAAACTGCGTGATGTTACCATCGGAATGGTTACTAAAATTTCCCTTTCAGAAGATGGTACCGGAGTGACCGTACAAGCACGAATGAACAAAGAGGTAGCTCCTTATCTCAATAATAAAGCAAAAATTTGGATTGTACATCCGGATGTGGGTTCTCATGGGGTCTCGGGTCTTGACACCCTACTCTCCGGTTCCTACATTGAACTTCATGGCGTAAAAGAGGAAGATACCCAACATAAATTTATAGGACTTGAAGATCCCTACATTGACAGTGATGCCAAAGGAAAATATTATCGGCTTTCGGCACCAACCTCTAATGATATCACTGAAGGCTCCAATGTCTACTACCGTAAGGTCAAAGTCGGTCGTGTAGAACGTGTGGGCATATCGCCCGATGGAAAACAGGTCAACTTTACCATCTTTGTCGAAGAACGATACACTGCTTTTATTAACAGTAAAAGTCAATTCTACACCCGTAGTAATTTTGCAATGGACTTTTCACAAGGCAAACTGGACATCAGCATTGCAAGTCTCTCACAAATTATTCATGGAGGCATCTCTATCTATACTCCGGAACAGAGTATACACCCTAAAGAAAAAAGCAAAATAACCCAACGAGAGGTCTATCCTCTTTACAAAAGTTTAGCTGAAATGAAAACAAAGCATCTTATGACAGGAGCTGATGACAAGGTTTATAAATTCAAATTTAAAGACAACATAAACAAACTCGAAATCAGTTCACCTATTGAGTTCAATGGCTTCCAAGTGGGCTACGTCATCGATATAGAGAGTCATTTTGATGAAAATAACCATAGCATACAATCTGATGTTTTTGCGATTATTCATACCAAAGCATTTACCAATCAACATGGTCAAAAAAAGGGTGAAGAGATTCTAGAAGAGCTTGTGAAAAATGGTCTAAAAGCCAACTTAAACACAGCCGTACCTATGGTAGGTGCACAATTCATTGACCTCATATTTGATAAAAATATTTCTGCTGTCATTGTAATGAATGATGACTACCCACTCTTTCCGACAATCGAGAAAAAGAGCAGTGCCGGAATGATGAATGAAATTGAAAAGCTTGTCGTTAAACTGGAAAAATTGCCCTTAGAAAATCTACTGAATTCAGCAACGAAGCTGATCGATGATAATAATGCACCAATCAAATCATTGATCATGAATTTAGATAACACCATTAAAGACTTAAATCAATTCACCTCCAATAAATCACTGCAAGAACTTCCGGAGAATTTAAGTACTACGGTTAAAGAGCTGAAAAAAACATTAACCGAATTCCAAAACTTTACACAAGGGTACAATGCCGACTCAAAATTCTCAGCTGAACTCTCTTCAACCTTAAAAGAGCTCTCACTGGCTGCTGAATCCATAGAACGAGTAAGCCGTAAACTAGAGAAAAAACCAAATGCATTACTGTTAGGAGATGACTAATGAAAAAACGACTACTGATACCTCTATTTTTAATACTTTTACTGCAAGGGTGTAGCAATAAAAAACGTTACTACACCTTGGGTGACACCTCACATATTAATGCTACGCAAACCTATACGAAAAACATTACCGTAGAAAAAGTAGAAATTCCTAAGTACCTTCAAGACAACACTTTAGTAAAACAGGTTACGCCCTATCAAGTGATGCTTATTGAAGAAGCAAACTGGCTTACTCCCATGCAAAAGCGTCTTACCAATGTGCTTATCAGTTATTTACAAAAGTCACTCAACAATCCCAATGTTTACCTCTATCCATGGGCAATGGATAAAGATACCCAAAAAAAAGTATCACTTCAAATCAAACGCTTTATTGCTTACCAAGATCATGTTATACTTGAAGCCAACTATAAAATATATGACTTCAACAAAAAAAGCTATACGACCAAACTCTTTAATACCAAAGTCAAAACCCTAAAGAGTACGGAAAGTATGATGGAATCAATGGAAAAAGCCTACTTTGAACTTATGGAAGAAATTAAAAGTGAGATTATAAAATCATCTTAAGAATGATTTTAAGTCGAGATGAGTATAATCATTTTATGAAATTTTTTAACACATTTTATGGACTCTTATCTCTATTGTTTAAGCTGGGGTTATTGCTTCTTATTGCCTTGATCTTCTATGTCTCTATCCCCATTAAAACCATGTCAACGGTAACCCTACCTCAAGGTTCTGTCACTAAAATTATAGAACATTTAAAAAGTGAAGGTTACACATTAACGGTCATTGACAAATATATCTTGGTCGTGCTTGGACAACCCAAAAGTGGTACCTTACAAATTGGTGAGGGGAGTATGAATCGTATTGATTTTCTACTTAAACTGACCAATGCCAAAGAGGCTATTGATGTGATTACCCTCATTCCGGGAGAAACACGTTCCATATTTTTAGAAGAGCTTTCCAAAACATATAAGCTGGATATCAAAAAACTTGAAAGCTTTTATGATGAATTTAGTCCCTATAAAGAAGCAGGAATTATTCCCGATACCTACCATCTGTCTAAAAACATAAATGAAGAAAACCTCATCAAAATACTTATTAATCAGAGTGAAAAACGCTATGAACAACTCGCTATAGAAGCGTTTAAAAAATATGACAAAAAAGAGTGGCTCAGAATTTTAATCATTGCTTCGGTTATTCAAAAAGAGGCAGCAAATAATGAGGAGATGCCTGTAGTTGCATCGGTCATTTATAATCGCCTAAAAATAGGTATGGCTCTACAAATGGACGGCACACTTAATTATGGTAAATACTCTCATGTAAAAATAACCCCCGAACGGATACGAACCGACAAGAGTGGCTTCAACACTTATGTTAACAAAGGTTTACCACCTTATCCTGTCTGTTCGGTTTCAACAGAGGCTATAAAAGCTGCACTTAATCCTAAAAAAACCAACCATCTTTACTTTATGAAAAATAAAGATGGTGTACATGATTTTACAGACTCTTATCAAGAGCATTTAGAAAATATTAATCGGGCGAGGTAAGGTATAAAGAAAGTTAAAAAATATAAATTTTTCCTCTCCCACAATTAACCACCCCTTAAAAAAATTTATAGTAACCTATATTACAGTAATACAGGTTATTATAAATAAAAAGGTCAAACCATGAAATTTTACAACCGTAAAAAAGAGTTAAAAAATCTCAAAAAAATTGAACAATCATCAAAAGAGTCATCTAAAATGACCATTATTGTAGGGCGTAGACGGATCGGGAAGACAACACTAATTAAAGAGGCGTATCCTGAGAAACTCTATCTATTTGTCTCTAAAAAAAATGAAGCACTGCTTTGTGAAGAGTTTATTAAAATCATAGAACATGAACTAGAGGTTAGAATCTTTGGAGAGATAAAGAAATTTAAAGAGCTGTTTGAGTACCTGATGGAACGCTCTACCCAAAGAGCTTTTACGCTCATCATAGATGAGTTTCAAGAATTTTTGACTATCAATCCATCGCTCTATTCAGACATGCAAAATATATGGGACAGCTACAAAGATAGAAGTCAGATGAATCTTATTTTGAGTGGCTCTGTCTATTCGCTAATGAAACGAATATTTGAAGACAGAAAAGAGCCTCTGTTTGGTCGTGCGAACAATAAGATGGAACTCAAAGTTTTCTCTATTGTTACTCTTAAAGAGATTTTAGAAGATTACTACCCCAACTATACCCCTGATGATTTGCTCTCTTTTTACATTCTTACAGGTGGTGTGGCAAAGTATGTAGAGATATTTGTCGATGCCAAAGTATTTACATTAGAAGAGCAGTTGGATTTGATATTTGATGACTACTCTCTCTTTTTAGACGAAGGGAAAAATCTGCTTATTGAAGAGTTTGGGAAAGAGTATACCACTTATTTTTCGATTCTCTCACTGATTGCCTCTTCTAAAACTTCTCGTTCTGAGCTTGAGTCTATTTTAGAAAAAAATATTGGGGGTTATCTTGATAAGTTGGAAAATGAGTACAGAATTATTAAAAAAATCAAACCTATATTTGCCAAAGAGGGAAGCCGAACGGTGAAATATGAGATTGTAGACAACTTCTTTAACTTTTGGTTTCGTTTTATCTATAAATATCGCAGTGCGATTGAGTTAGAGAACTATGAGTATGTTAAAGAAATTGTCAAAAGAGATTATGAAACTTACTCCGGACTCTTTTTAGAACGATATTTTCAAGAGAAACTGAGACTCTCCTTTGCGTACTCTTCCATAGGCAACTACTGGGAGAGAGGCAATCAAAACGAGATAGACATTGTAGCCATTAATAATGAAAGCAAAGTGATGTTAATCGGTGAAGTTAAACGTAACCCTAAAAAAATAGATTTGTATAAAATAGAGCAGAAAGCTCTGAAATTGACCTCGAAACATCATAAATATAAGGTGGAGTATAAAGGGTTCTCTTTAAAAGATATGTAACAACCCCACAAAAAAATTCTTATTCCCTTACACCCTTATTATTAACAAATAATGTGATAAAATTTCACAAAATTTATCCCGTTAATAAAGGCATATTATGGCAAAAAGAGAAATTAAAAAAGCAGTACTGGCGTACTCCGGTGGGCTTGATACCAGTATTATTTTAAAATGGCTTCAAGATGAGTACAACTGTGAAGTGGTCACCTTTACAGCAGACCTTGGTCAAGGTGAAGAGGTAGAACCGGCACGTCAAAAAGCATTGGCGATGGGAATTAAACCTGAAAATATTTTCATTTTAGACCTTCGTGAAGAGTTTGTAAAAGATTTTGTATTTCCTATGTTTAGAGCCAATACCATTTATGAGGGTGAGTATCTTTTAGGTACCTCTATTGCTCGTCCACTGATCTCTAAAAAACAGATTGAAATTGCTGCCAAGACAGGTGCTGATGCTGTGAGTCATGGGGCAACAGGAAAAGGAAATGACCAAGTACGTTTTGAGTTGGGTTACCTTGCCTTGAACTCTGATATTGCTGTGATTGCACCTTGGAGAGAGTGGGATTTAAACAGCCGTGAAAAACTTTTAGCCTATGCTGAACAACATGGTATTAACATTGAAAAGAAAAAACAGGGTCAAGCTTCTCCGTACTCAATGGATGCCAACTTGCTACACATCTCTTATGAAGGTTTGGTGCTTGAAGACCCATCAAAAGAGCCTGAAGAGGCAATGTGGTTATGGACTGTGAACCCTGAAGATGCTCCTGATGAGGCTGAGTACATTAGTATAGAATATAAAAACGGTGACCCCATTGCCATTAATGGTGAAGCGATGAGTCCTGCAACCATTCTTAAAACATTAAATGAGTATGGAAACAAACACGGAATTGGTCGGATTGACATTGTAGAAAACCGTTATGTGGGTATGAAAGCACGTGGATGTTATGAGACTCCAGGTGGAACCATTATGTTAAAAGCTCACAGAGCCATTGAGTCTATTACGCTTGATAGAGAAGCTGCACACCTTAAAGATGAGATGATGCCTCGTTATGCCAGTCTTATTTATAATGGGTACTGGTGGTCACCTGAGCGTGAAATGCTTCAAGCTGCGATTGATAAAACTCAAGAGCATGTAGAAGGAACCGTTAGACTTAAACTCTACAAAGGTAATGTGATGGTTGTGGGTCGCCAATCGGTTAAGTCTCTTTTCTCAGAAGCCCACTCAACCTTTGAAGAAGATGAAGTGTATGATCAATCGGATGCAGAAGGATTTATTAAACTTAATGCTTTACGATTTATTATTGCCGGTAAAAACCGAAAATAATCTTTTTTGTGAGCATTTTTGCTCACAAATTCTTCACATTCAAAAGAAATTACAACGCTTACATTCCTAACTGCTATAAAATTAGGTATAGTATAAAATATTTATACTATAATTTTAAATTAAGAAAAAAATAAATATTTATCTTCTACATACTTCTGAAGGAATGAATAATATGATGAAGCAAACTAATTTTAACGAAACACAAGAACTTTTACAGTTAGACAATCAATATCAAGCTCTTTTTGAATACTCCAATGATGCTATTTTTATTCATGATTTAGAGGGAAAAATTCTTGAAGTCAATAAACGAGCTGAAGCGATGTTTGGTAGAAGTAAAAAAGAGTTTTTAACTTTATATACCCATGATTTACCGTATAAAAATGGTAAAGAACGCTGTAAAGAAGCAATGAAAATTTTAAAAGAAAATGGTTTTGTCTTCTTTGAATGTGAATTTATAAGTAAAGATAAAACTGTTTTCCCTGTTAAAGTTTCAGCCAGTCTTATCAAAATCAATGATATCTCTTTGGTTCAAGCCATTGTTCGTGATGTCAGTCAAGAAAAAGAGACCATAGCAGCCTTACAGAATAGTAATGAACAGTATCAAAGCTTATTTGAAAACACAGCTTTTGGTGCACTGATTATTGATGAACAAACCATGCAGGTGCTCAATTGTAATAAAATGGCTTCGGACATGTTGGGCATAAATCTAAATAGTTGTAACAAATGGAATGCTACAATTTTACATCAAAATTTATCTAAAGATCAATTAGAAGAACATATTTATGAGGTTGCTCAGCATCATTCACACAGTTATAATTCCTCAGTCATTGACAAAAACGGTAAAAAAAGAGAACTACTTATCTCTTGTAGACAGATTCAATTTAATGGTATTTCTTCTCACTTAAGTATTTTGGTTGATATTACCGAAAAGAAAAATTATGAACGGGAATTAGAAGAGAAAAACCAGCAATTAAAAAAGAGTAAAGCCAATCTAATAGAAGCACAAAAAATAGCCCACATAGGTAACTGGGAGTTAAACTTAATCACCAATCAACTCACATGGTCAGATGAGGTCTATAGGATATTTGATTTGGAGGTTCATGAGTTTAAAGCCAACTATCAAGCTTTTTTAGACAATATACATCCTGATGACAAGGAGAAAGTCAACCACGCATACCTAAAATCAATAGAAGATAAAAAACCTTATCATATTATACATCGACTCATTACTAAAAATGGAACCCTAAAATATGTGGAAGAGCGATGTGAACATATTTTAGATGAGCAACAGAACATTATTCGTTCAATAGGAACAATACAAGATATAAGCAAACGTAAAACAGTTGAAATTGAACTAAGAAAAAGTAAAAAAAATTATCAATCTATTTTAGACAATATGCAAGATACTTATTACCGAACCAATCTTAAAGGTGAACTTGTTTATGTATCAAAAAGTGTAGAGACCTTATCAGGATATAGCTCTGATGAACTTTTAGGTCAACCTTTGGCAAATTTTTACCGAGATCCTTCTATACGTGACAATTTTTTAAAGAACATGCTTGCCAATAATGGAAAACTTTCATTTCAAGCTGAGCTGGTACACCGAAACAAGAGCATTGTATGGCTTCATACCAACTCCAGATATTGGCGTAAGGACAATGGAGATATAGGAGGTGTGGAAGGTTTTGCAAGAGATATTACCCAAGAGAAACAAGCACAAGAAAAAGAGAAACGATTGCTTGATTTAATAGAAGCCAGTTCCAATGAGATTTATGTTTTTGATAAAAAGAGTTTATGTTTTAACTACGTTAACCAAGGTGGAATTGCTAATTTACAATACACTCCTAGTGAACTCTATACCAAACATCCTTATGATATCAAACCCAAGTTCACGGAAAAGAGTTTCAGAGAATATATCCAACCATTAATCGACAACACGGTCACTGAACAACGGTTTGAAACCTTACATCAAAGAAAAGATGGATCAACGTATCCTGTTCTGGTTCATTTACAACTTTTACATACCAAATTTGCTGAAGAGTTCTTGGCTGTTATTATTGATATCAGTGAACAAGAAAAGATGAATAAAAAAATTAAAGAGCAAGAGGAGATAATGCTGGTACAATCCAGACATGCAGCCATGGGAGAGATGATCAGCATGATCGCCCATCAGTGGCGACAACCTATTTCGATTGTAGGTATGTTGGCAAATAGCATGAAGCATACACTCCAAGTAGAGAAGATGGATACTAGCCGTGCTATGCAAGAAGATTTACAAACCATTAGTGACCAAGTGCAATATATGTCCAAAACCATTGATGATTTTAGAAACTTTTTTCAAAAATCTAATGCCATAGAAGAGGTCAATTTATATTACCTTTTAATCGAGGCAAAAAGTATCTTAGGAGCTGTATTTCAACGTCACAATATCAAACTAATCATTGATTGTCCCATAGCAATCACACTCCATACTTATAGTCGAGAGTTGGTTCAAGTTTTTGTTAATATTCTTTCCAATGCCAAAGATGCTTTAGGAAAAGTATCAGATGAAAAAAACATTATTATTCATGTTGTTGAGCAAGAGGAGACCATAGAAATATCTATTTTTAATAATGGTTTTCCTATAAAAGAGTCGATAAAAAATAAAATTTTTGAACCCTACTTTACCACTAAGGGAAATTTTGGAGGAACGGGACTGGGTCTCTATATGGTAAAGTCCATTCTTGATAAACATATGAATGGAAAAATAGCTGTTGAAAATAAAAAAAATGGTGTAGCCTTTAATATAACCCTACCTAAAATCTTAGAATTAGACTAGAACGTTACGAAGGTACTTAAAAAAAGATCAGCATATTTTATGCAGAAGATAAAGAGATTTTATACAGCTAAACTATTTAATCATCCTAAAAAATTGTAAATGCTATAATACACCCAATAAAATAAGGACAATACATCTAATGAAAAAACACTACTCATCCATCATCTCAAATGGCTTTGGAACTTTTGCATCTAAAGCTTTTCCAACACCTATTCAAAAAATTATCAACCATGGTTATGTTAAACTTATGGGACTTGATATGAGAGAATTTAAAAACCCTTCTGCGTACCTTACTCTAAACAAACTCTTTACCAGAAGCTTTGAACAAAACAGAGAAGTTCCGGCAGATGAAAAAGTGATGATATCACCTGTTGATGCTTTGATTACTGATTTTGGAGCCATTGTTGAAGGCAAGGCATATCAAATCAAAGGGATGGAGTACAACATAGAAGAGCTCTTTGGAGAGCATCATAAAGAAGCTGCCAAAATTGTAGAGGGTGGGCAGTTTGTTAACCTCTATCTTTCTCCAAAAGATTACCATCGATACCACATGCCCCATACACTAAGAGTAGAATCGGTAAGCCATATTCCGGGAAAACTTTACCCTGTAAACTTTCCACTTCTGCGTAATAAGAAAAATCTTTTCATAGAAAATGAACGTGTTATTATAGATTGTGAAGACCAAGAGGGAAATACCTATGTCATGGTTCTAGTGGGTGCATTAAATGTTGGGAAAATGGTGGTAACCTTCGAAGAAAACATAAAAACAAATTCAGACATTACTGAACCACAACACTACAGCTATGATGATTTATGGTTACAAAAAGGGGAACTCTTTGGTTGGTTTGAAATGGGTTCGACCCTATTACTTTTTAGTGAAAAAGAGACTTTTGTACCTGAACTGGCCATCAATCAAAAAGTTAAATTTACTGAACCCATAGGAACAATTAAATAAATGAAACAATTCATTATCTTTGATATGGATGGAACATTGGTGGACAGCTCTTTAACCATTGTCAATGCCATCAACACGGTTCGTAAAAATCTTTCACTAGAACCAATGGATGAGAAAGAAATTTTAGAAAAAGTCAATGACCCTCATCTGAACCCTGCTCTCTATTTTTATGAAGCCAAAGCGTTTACTCCGGAACATGAAGAGTGGTTTGCAACCTACTACACCAATCACCATGAAGAGGAACTTCGTTTATATGATGGTACGGAAAAACTGCTTAAAGAACTAAAAAACCAAGGCTTTAAACTCGCCGTTGCCACCAATGCATATAGAGTTTCTACCCTACAATCACTTTCACACTTAAATGTGTTACAGTACTTTGATGGCATTGTTTGTTATGATGATGTAGCACATGGAAAACCACAACCCGATATGTTAGAGAAACTCTTAAATGATTTAAATATTTCCATAAAAACCTCTCTTTTTATAGGAGACAGTAACCGTGACAAACTGGCAGCAGAAGCCATAAATATGGACTACCTTATGGTTAATTGGGGTTTCTCTAACCATGATGATGCCATACACAGCATTGAAAAACTACAAAAAAGTATAGTGGAGTTTTAAATGAATATTTCAAAATCAACCTTGACCGATATCCTAACTGTTGCACTCATAGGTATGGGTGTTTTTTTACCTCAACCTTATGCAACACCTATTCTATTTACAGGACTTTTTGCTTTTTCAGGTGCCGTTACCAATCAACTTGCCATACACATGCTTTTTAACAAGGTTCCTTTGCTTTATGGTTCAGGTGTAATCGAAAAAAACTTTGAATCGTTTAAAGGTTCTATAAAAGCCATGATTATGAAACAGTTTTTTACCCAAGAGCAACTCACAGCATTTTTTAAAAATGAAGAAAAAAAAATAGACCTAGCTCCTTTGGTAGAATCAGCTGACTTCTCTCCTGCCTTTGAAGCACTGAAACAAAGTGTTATGGAGTCAAAACTGGGTGATGCTTTAAACTTTTTTGGTGGAGAGAAAGCACTCGATGGACTTCGTGAGCCCTTTGCAAAAAAACTTAAATTAGCTGTAGTAGGCATTGTCTCTTCCAATACTTTTAAAACTCAAATGAATCATCACTTAGAACACTCTTCTCTAAATGATGACCTACGTCATTCGGTTGAAGGAATTATTACAAAACGCCTGAATGATTTGACCCCTAAAATGGTGAATGATTTGGTTCACGAACTGATCCATACCCACTTAGGATGGTTGGTTGTCTGGGGTGGTGTGTTTGGTGGAGTAATTGGATTGCTTTCTTCATTTTTTATTTAAGGCTACCCCAAGGATAGAGAGCATTCTAACCTACCGGTATGACCAAAAAAGTTCATATTCATGTATGAGTTCAAGTTTCTTTAATTTATCCAGTACTGCTCTTGCTTTTTTGTCATCAGCAGGTAAAAAGGATTTAATTTTATAGAACTTCTCATATTTTAATATGTAGGAAAAAGCCAAATGCTCTTTTAACTCAACTTTATACTCTTGTGCTTCGGGAAGTTCTTTAAAACGACCAAATTCTACAGGAACATTGGTCTCATCCGGGGCTATAAATGCATAATTATGAATAACAATTTTATCTCTTGAAACTGCAGGAAGGAACGCTACTTTTGGTTCTATTTCTAATACAGGAAAGTCAGAACGTCCGGACTCCGGAACGGAAATAACTTCTATACTGACTTCAGCAACACCTTTGTTTTTAGTTTCTAAATAACTTGCAGCACCTTTTGAGAGATCAAGTTCACGGTCACCCCAAAATGGTCCACGATCATTAATCCGAACTTCTAAAGATTTTCCATTTTCCGGATTGGTAACATTGAGTACGGTACCCAGTGGATAAGTTTTATGTGCAGCCGTGTAGCCATTCATGTCATAAACCTCACCCAAAGCTGTTAAACGTCCATGAAAATACTCACCATACCAACTGGCTAAAATATCTTTACGTTCACCTAATGCAACCTTATGAGGATAATAGGTAATGTTTTTAACGGTATAAGGAAAGAGTGATGCTTCGATAATGCTCTCTTCTCTACTGTTTGAAAAAAGAGTAGCTGTCAATAAAAGCAGTAAGAATAATTTTAGCACTACAGACGAATTAAGTTCATAGGGTTCATATGTTTATTGTTTTTAGTCACTTCAAACATTAAACTGTTATCCACTTTACCAATAACAGAACCGGTTGAGAGTTGCTTACCTACATGAATACCCGGTGCCAATCGAGAAAGTTTTGCATAAATGGTATGCATATGATTTGCATGTTCAACAATAACAACTTTACCCAACATCCCTCCACTGTTCTCTGCAAAAACAATTTTACCACTTAAAACACTTTGAACTTTTGAACCGGCATGAGGTGCTTTAAGGGTAATGGATTTATTAAAAATTTTAAACTTATAGATTGGGTCTACATAGGTACCAAATCTTTTAATAAGACGTGCACCCTTTAATGGTGAAATGGTTTTTCCTCCACTATACTTTGTAACTCGTGAAGGAACTTTTTTTATTGTAGAGACAGATTGTGAATTTCTAGTAGCATTGGCACGGTTTTCTGCTGCGATGGCTCTTTGGCTTGCTGCCTCTTCTTGATCATTTTTAATAATTTTAAGTTTTGCCAATTTCTGCTCTAAACTGTTTCTACTTGCTTTTATTTTGTCAAAACGCTTTTTATAAATGGCTTTATCTCTTGCCAACTCCAAAACCAATTTATCTTGTTTTTTCTTTTGACTCTGATACTCTTCTCGTTGTGTTATATATCCATTAATCGCTTTTTTAATACGAGACTCTTTAAGACTTAATTCTGATTTTTTTTTATCTAGCGTTGCTATATCTTTTTTTAAAAATTCAATCTCTTCATTATTCTTTTGTTCATAAACCTTATAGACCTCTTGCATCATAACAGACTCTGATGTAGGTTGATTTAACTCTTCTAGTGCCAAAGACATAGAGAATTTTTTAGAAACCAATTCAATAAACTTTTTCTGCTTAGCATCAATCGATTGGCTTACTGCTTGCAAATCATCACTTAACAATTTGTCTTCTTTTTGTAGATCTTTATACGCAGCTTCATTATTTTTAATATTTTTTTCTAATCTACTTAACTTCTTATTTAGAGCTTTTTGTTCATGCTTGGCATTCAATATTTTTTTAGCCACAACAGAGAGTTGTTTGTCCATTTTATTATATTCAACTCTTTTGGCACTCAACTGCTTTTTATTCTGCTTTATTTTTGTATCTACCGATGTTGCCGACAAGAGCGTAAAAAGAAATAGAAAACTAAAAATAAACTTCATCTCTACTCTTCCTTAACATTAATAACAACTAAGAAAACAGCAATCATCACTACAACAACTGAAGCTGTCAGTAAAATAAAGAAATCGGTAAATGCAAAAATCTCTTCAACATTCTCTTTTAAAATATCCATATTGCTGTTACGAACCCATAAGTTTTGAATGGCTATAAAAATTCCACTGGTAATGACAGCTGAAAGAATGGCATCAATCAAAGCCATATTAATGAGTACTTTACTTCGAAGGAACAGTGAAGCACCAAAAATCTCCATTACTTTCATTCGTTGTGAATGTAAAAAATTCCAAACCTCCATCTGTTTTACAATAAGAAAAAATCCAATAATGGTCATAAACAAAATAAAGGTATGAAATGAAAATTTTATAAATGAAAAAAGCTCATACTGAGACTGATAAACCGAATTAAAGGTCTCAATACGACGAATACTTTTACTTTTCATTAGATTTTTTTTCACTTCATCTAAAGCTGAAATCGTTAGATAACTGTCCAACTTAACAGAATAGAAGTTCGGTAATGAAGCTTCAAATGTTTTTCCTTTAGACGCATCCGTATTAAGATTGACACGATCTAAAATTTTAGACTTAGCAATCTCTTCTACTTTTTCTATATGTTCATCCCAAGCTTTAAAATCGTCAATACTCATTTCATCTTTGGCAACCACCATCATGGTATAGCCATTTTTGAGACTTTTTTCAAAACTATCTGTGGTACGATCAAACACAATAAAAAACTCTAAACCAAGTAAAATAGCAACCAATGGAAAAATAAGGGATATATGTCTTTTAATGAACTTCATAAACGCTCCCATGCTCATCAATCGTAAAGTGTCGATAAGGGATATTGAATACCATTGGTATTCTGTGGGTAACAACCACCACCGTTGTGTCGAGTTGATGACAAGCATTTTCCATTAAATCCCAGATTACATTTGAGGAGTATTCATCCAAGTTACCGGTTGGTTCATCGGCTAAAATAAGAAAAGGGTTTTTGGCTAAAGCACGTGCAACACCTACCCTTTGCTGCTCTCCACCTGAAAGTTCCATCGGGTATTTTTCCTCTTTACCACTCAACTTTACATGGTGTAAAAGACGCTTTGCTTGAGTTGATTGTACCTCCGGAGAATAACCGGAAATCCACAACGGTAAGACAACATTCTTTTCCACTGTCCACTCATTAATCAATTTATAATCTTGAAAAACAATACCCAAGTGGCTTCGTAACTCTTGAAGTTTTGATTTTTTAATATTGACCATATCTAATCCACCGATAACCAGTGAGCCCTCTTCAGGTTTTAAGTTGCCATAAAATGATTTTAAAAGTGTAGATTTTCCACTACCACTCGGTCCCGTAATAAAAACGAAATCACCCTTTTTAATGGAAAAAGTAGCATTTTTTATAATCACTTCTTCACTATCATAAGCAAGTGTTAAATTATTTGCCGATACAACATTAGACATGTAAATACTCCATAATTTTAAAATGCGTTTTATAATTGGTTAGTGTTTTAACAGGATTTGAATTAAAATAATACGTTTCAAATTGATCCATATAGATAAACTTATGTTCCGGTCGATCAAAACTACCAAAAGCCAATTTTATTAAGACAGCCTCATCACCTACTTTAAACAATCGTTCAAAATGAATAAATGCGTCTTCAAAAATAAGTGGTTTATAGTTTATTTTATCTAAAAGTTCTTTTTTATACAAAACATCATGAAAAGAAAAATCAAAATCCAGCACTCTCTCTTCAGACTCTTCTAAACACGTTACATAAACATCATAAATATCTTTTTCTTGTTTAATCCATCGTGCCTCATATTTACTGGTTACGGCTAAGGCTTCATTTTTACGGACTTCGACTGAAGTTTTAGAGACCTTGTCACCTAAAAAAGTCTCTAAAGCATACCAAAAATATTTGTAACTGTCCGTTCTAAGTTCAAGACGACCATGTTTCTCTAACACACGCATGGATTCTTCGAGAAACGATGATGAGATCACCCGTCTATGAGGCTTTTTATCCCAAGGAACAGGGAAATGAACAAAAATTTGATGGCAGGAGTTCGACGGTATACTCTCTAAAAGAAGACGTGCATCGTAATTGACAACCCAAATATTATTCAAACCTAAAATCTTAATCTGTTTTAAAACTTGTGCTGCAGAAGGTGTATGAATTTCAATTCCAATAAAAAGTCTGTTGGGATTCTGTTGTGCTTGATAAAGTAGATGTTTACCTGAACCAAACCCAACCTCAATTGCCACACTTTCAAAAGGAAACTCAATATTAGTAAAGTCTTCTATACGCTTCTCATACGCATTTGCCAATACCGGCTTATTGGGATGAATAGCAATATTTGATTGCAGAACCTCCAACTCAAATGCAGATGAGAGATTAGCAATGGCTTGTTTTACCAAATTGACTTTTAAGGGTCGGGTAACTTTGTCATACTTTAAAAGCCAATTTTCAACACCTTTTTTAAGATGAAGTAGAAATGACTCCTCTTCATGTTTAACACCAATCAATTCATCATCACTATGTGTATCAGAAGCTGTAAAAAGGAGTTTTGTTTTACCATACTCTCCCTTTTTTATAATGGAAGTATCAAATGGCTTAACCGTAATATGTGGCATCTACACCCTTACCTCGCATAGATGGTAATAACATCACTCTTTTTAGAAACACTGTCATCAAAACCAACAGCAATGACCCTGTAGGTATAACTGCTACCCGGAGCAACATACGTGTCGATATATTCTGACATCATACGGTTCTCAACCGTTCCTATCCATTTCCATTGTCCCGAATCGATACTTTTTTCTATTTTGTACATTTTAACACGTTGATCAGTATGTGGACGCCATATCAACTTAATAGTATTGGCTGCTTTTTGATAGGCTTGAAAAAATGTTACAGCTTCAAATTCTGGTAGTGTTCGAACTTCAAGAACTTGACCATGAACCGATTCATAACCATCTTTAACGGTGGTAAAGGTATAGGTATAAATGCTGTCTTGTGCCAAGCCGGTATCAACATAATGTGATGCAAATCGATTGGTCACTGTACCTACTTTTGTTAACTCTTTAATTGGACTATTTGTATATTGATTCTTTTCTGTTCGATAAATATTAATACCATCAAGCCCCAAAGAAGCAACAGGTTGCCACTCAAAAGCAACAGAAGTATTGCTTGCAACAGCTTTAACATTGTTAAGCTTAGGCAGTTTAGGATCTAATTGTTGATTCATCAGCGTGTTTGGATTACATCCGGTCAGTAATAGTAGTGAAATAGCTGTCAATATGACAAGGGTTAATCTTTTCATCAATTTCTCCGTGGTTAAATTTATTATTTATAAAATTTTGCATATCTGGGAAAAGTGGTGCAACAAACTCCATCTTTTCACCGGTAGTAGGATGGTACATATAGAGTTTATAAGCATGCAAAAAAACTCGATTTATTGTATCTTTTTTGCTCTTAAAACCATATAAAGTATCTCCGAGTATATGTCGCCCTAAACTTTCTAGATGAACCCTTATTTGATGGGTTCTTCCCGTAAAAAGTTTTACAGCAATCAGTTCCAAGTTACTGCTGCTTTCAGCCAATTTAAAAAAGGCTGATTTTGCTTCTTTTCCATTTTCACGAATGTCCATTTTTAGTCGGTTGTTAGGATTTCTACCAACAGCTTTTTCAACAATTCCATTACTTTTTAACGGATAATCAATCACTGCCAAATAGTAACGTCCCATACTTTTGTCTTGAAGTTGCTCACTCAACTTTTGATGGGCTTCATTGGTCTTAGCAATCACCAATGCACCTGTAGTATCTTTGTCAATACGATGAACAATACCATGTCGCTCTTCTCCTGAAATGGTAGAGAGAGAAATACCCTTATAAATTAACCAATCAACCAAGGTGGCTTCCTTTACAGAAGGAGCAGGATGCACTACCAAGCCAGAAGGTTTATTTACCACCATCATAACATCATCTTCATAGAGTATTTCAACATCAAAATCAACAATTGCTGCTTCTTTAGGTACAACCTCTTTAAACCTATAAGTAACCCTGTCCCCTTCAAGGAGCTTTTTACCTGTCTTAACAACAATCTGATCATTAACACTGACCAGACCCTCTTTAATAAGCTGTTCTACTTGATTACGACTTTGATTAAGTTCTGCAGTTAATATCTTATCAAGTCGTCCATCTTCTTGTACTTCAAATGATTTTAAATTCATTGCACTCTTTTATATATTTTTGTGTAATTATAGCGAAATCAATAATTGAATAAAAACTTAATCTATTTGAGTCATAAGAACTTTGTTAGTAATTTCTATTAAACAATACTCCAAAATTGACCATAAAACGATAAGAGATCTCAAAGTCATTGCTCTCTCTCCAAAGCACAGAGGGAGCTAACTGATAATAGAGCCAATCTTTATAAAAGACGTGATGATAGAGCGTATGTAAATGGTAATATTCTATATTTGGGTTTTTCAAATTTGTTAATTGATTTATAATGCCCAATCCCACACTAACTTGCGTTTTCTCTTCCAAGGATTTTATCAACGATAAATCACTTGTTAATGTTTCAAACTCTTCTTCAGTGTCAAATCGTAATTGATTTCTCCAAACAGCGAACAGTGATGTGTTTATATGATATAAAGCGTTAAATTCAAAAATATTTTCAATCTCTCCATCACTATAAAAACGAAAACGATTATAGAATTCACTTTTTAAAGTATCATCTTGATACGCATTATACTGTGAGCGTAAATTAAAATACGGTACCAAAGTATTTTGACGTATACGTACACCCCCACCTGCAACCATATTCAATTTATATTTCATAAAATTAAAATACTCTAAACGTAAATAATAACGTTTGTTTTCAAGACGCTCATCATTTAATGTCGTTCCATCATATAAAGCATTATCATTATTTTCATCTTCAAAAACAAGACGTAGATTTTTTTGAATTTTAGGTAAATTTAAACGTAAACGTAAGCGTATGTCTTTCTCAAGATCTTGATTGTTTTCCATTGCAAAAGAGGTACTAAATTGTGCACTTGTTGTACTTGAATCACTACTATTCTCTTCTATAAAATAGTTATCAATACTGTTACTTGTATTAATCAATGCCATACATAAAGTATCATGATATTGATCCCATACACTTGTATTGTCTTCAGCATAAATAGAAGTTATTAACAATAGTAAAAGAAGTAATTTTTTAATGCTCATAAATTTATTATAATATAGATTTTTAAAATTTTTGATTAATTTAGAAAAATAATGGCGGACAGTGAGAGATTCGAACTCTCGGTACCCTTACGAGTACGCATCCTTAGCAGGGATGTGGTTTCAGCCAACTCACCCAACTGTCCGTGGAAGTTTATTCCACATTTTGTGGAGTGAGATTATAGGAAAAAGAAGCTTAAAAAAATATAAAATAAGCAACTTTTTAAATAAAGATTTCTCTTAATTTTTCTTTTCAATTATTTTTAGTATATTTTCAACCTTTATTGCAGGATTTTCATCTCTATAAATAGGGCGACCTATAACTGGAAAATCAACGCCCTCTTCTTTTGCCAGTTCTAGAGTAGCGACACGTTGTTGGTCTCCTGCATCTTCTCCAAATGGTCTTATGCCCGGGCATAATGTTAAAAAGTCTGTTGATGTAGCATCTTTTATAGCACGACTTTCAAATGCAGAACAAACCACACCATCTAAACCATTTTCATAACTCATTTTGGCAAATTGTTCTGCTTTTTCATTAATGCCCTTTTCATAAATAGAAGAAAAATTCTCTTCATCGAAAGAAGTTAAGGCTGTAACAGCTAAAACTAAAGGTCTATTTTTGTAGCTGCTTAGACGCTCCATTACGGTCTTCATGGCAATACTCCCTGCAGAGGCATGAATGTTAAACATATTTACGCCGAGTTTTGCTATTTCTTCTGCTGCATCAGCCATGGTATTAGGGATGTCATAGAGTTTTAAATCTAAAAATATTTTGAACTCAGGGTTGATTTTTTTAAGTGCTTCAATAAATGGTTTTCCATCTCTAATGTAAGCTCTAAACCCTACTTTTATCCAAATGTTGTACTCTTTTAATGACGTTGCCAATGCCAAGTTCTCTTCTGCTGATGGTAAGTCTAATGCTACACATAATTCCATAATATATATCCCTAATTAAAAATTGGTATAATTCTACCGAAAATATAAAAAAATTAAGGATTAACATGTCAAAAAGATATGATGTATCACAAGAAATAATGGATACATATAATTATGCAAAATTTAACACTTCAAAAGGAACCATTTGGATTAAACTCTACACTGAAGATGCACCAAATACTGTTGCAAACTTTACACACTTAGCAAATGAAGGTTTTTATAACAACTTGAAATTTCACCGAGTAATTTCAGGATTTATGGCACAAGGTGGTTGTCCACACTCAGGACCTGATGGAAACCAACGTATGGCAGGAACAGGTGGACCAGGCTGGTCAATTGACTGTGAAACAGACACAAGTCTTCAACCACACCGAAGAGGAACGCTCTCTATGGCACATGCCGGACCAAACACCGGTGGTAGTCAATTTTTCATTACATTTGTACCAACACCTCACCTAGATGGTGTTCACACTGTTTTTGGTGCAATTGAATTAAATGATGCCCAAAGCTTTGCTGTACTTGATAGCATTGAACAAAATGACGATATCTTATCTGTTGAAGTCCTTGCCCAAAAAGCCTAACCTTTCTCCTCTCGCAGTAATAATGTGAGAGAATTTCTCACGTTTTTGATTAAAACTACAAAATCTTAAAACAAAATATTAATTTATATTATTTTTGTTCAAATGAAGTAGAAAAAAAACGGTTAGGAGAGATTTTAATTAAAGAAGGGTTTATTAAAGGCATAGAGAAGGAAAATATTTTACTTGGGTATTTGAGTAAGGGATTTGTTTGCGCAGATAGAAAAATTGCAATTATAAGTTATGAGGATATTTTCAGGGGACATAAAATTCAGACTCCAAGAAGAGTTATTAAACATTCCGGTAATGTTCCTGTGTATAGTATTTCTGATCTTAAAAAAGGAGATTATGTTGTTCATATAAATCATGGTATTGGTATTTTTCAAGGGCTTAAGAGGCTTGATCATGATGGTGTTGAAAAAGATTATCTTATTTTAGAGTATAAAGACGGCGATGTTTTGTATGTTCCGATTGAACAGATTGATTTGATTCAAAAATATATTGGTTTAGAAAAATCCAGGCCGTCTTTGCATAAG
>JAHJJU010000046.1 GCA_018822805.1 bacterium | reverse complement strand
TTTCTGCCATGAATTAATTCTAGGTATAATATGGCCCACTGTCAATAAAAAAGGGGCCGCCAAATCGCGGGCCCCTTATTAAATATTTTTAAATATTTTTTAATACTTATAAACCTTTTAGGAGAACATTATAGAGTTCTTGAACATCACTGTTGTCAAGATGTATGGTACTGTATGTATTGAAAAGTGTAAAAATAGATTTTTTATCTAAATGATGAGCATAAATGCAGTTTGGATGGGCAGGTAGATAGGCACGCATAAGACCAATTTTTTCATCTAAAATCTCTTCACAGATGTAACAAAATCCACTATCATAAAGCCTCCCTTCATAAGCGAGTAGTTTGGTATAGGACTCGACAGCTAAACGTTTGGGATTTTGTTTGTGCCATTTTTGGGCTGCATTTAAAAGTAGGTCAAAATAAAAATTATCTATATTTGTAGTCTCATTTAAGTGTGCTTCAAAAAGTTTAATGAAATTTTGCCAAATAAGTAGGTGGTTTGGGTTAAAGATCCAAGGGAAAGATAAATGGGACAATTTACGCATTTTAGGCATAAAATTATTTGTTGAATCTTCCTCTTCAAAGTCAATTAAATTGCCTATTTGTAAGATAGAATGACGTGCTCCAAAAAATCTCCAATAACTTTTGACAGAGTTGTTGGTAAGAACGGTAACAACAACATCTTCATTTTTAGCTTTTCTTATATTAATTATAAAACCACGCATATTCTTTTATCAGACCTTAACTATGTTTTGGATATTATCGAGCCCTTTTGGGGACTGGTTTTTATGGGAACCCTAACAGATATTAATTAAAGGTTGGCTTATGCAAGATCTCTTTACGTCGTTTAAAGATAACTGTGGATTTGGTTTATTAGCATCAATTGATAATAAACCTTCACACAAAAACTTAGAAGATGCGATTACTTCGCTTTCTCGTATGATGCACCGTGGAGCAGTTGCAGCAGACGGTAAAAGTGGTGATGGTTCGGGATTACTTCTCTCTATGCCAAAGTCTTTTATGGAAAAAGAAGCAAAAAAACAAGGGACAGTTTTACCGGAGCAGTATGCTGTTGCAATGGTTTTTTCTAGAGATGAGAACGATTTTGAAGTTTTTGAAAAATATTGTCATGCAAATGATTTAAAAATTGTTATGGAACGTGAAGTTCCGGTTGATACCAATGCATTGGGAGAGTATGCATTAAACGCGTTACCAACGATTAAACAAATTTTTGTGGTACCTGATTCTATTATGTCTTTTTCAAGATTTGAGGCATTGATTTATTTAACACGTAAAGAGACAGAGTTTGAACTAAAAGATAAACCAGACTTTTATATTCCATCATTTTCAACATCAACCATCTCTTATAAAGGGTTGGTTATGCCAACACATATTAAAGAGTTTTATAAAGATTTACAAGATGAAGCATTTAAAATTTCATTTTGTCTTTTTCATCAACGTTTTTCAACCAATACCCTACCTCAATGGAAATTGGCACAGCCGTTTAGAAATATAGCACACAATGGTGAGATTAACTCAGTTGAAGCGAACCGATTTAATGTAATGGCAAAAGCAGGAGCAATAACTTCTAAAATATTTAATCAGTCTGAATTAGACAGAATTTTGAGAATTATTTTGCAAGATGGCATGAGTGATTCAGCTTCTTTAGATAACTTCTTTGAATTTTTACAAGTCAATGGTGTGGACTTTTTCAAAGCAGTACGTTCAATACTTCCGGCACCTTGGCAAAATGCACCACACATGGATGCTGAACTTAGAGCTTTTTATGAATACACTTCAACGTGTTTTGAAGCATGGGATGGACCGGCAGCTGTCAGTATGACCGATGGACGTTTTATAGGTTGTGTGATTGACCGAAATGGACTTCGACCTGCAAAATACATTGTGACAAAAGATAATAGACTTTTAATTACTTCCGAGTATGGTGTACTTGATTTAGAGTCAGAAGAGATTGTGGAGAGAGGACGGCTTCAATCGGGTGAGATGATGGGACTCGATTTAAAATCCGGAAAGATTCTTAAAAATTTAGAAATCAACAATTATCTAAAAAGTAAAGAGCCGTACAATGAGTGGTTAAATGAGAACATGGTTTACCTTCAAGAGCAAATTGACTCTCCATTCTTAACTGTTGAAGAGTTAAGTAAAGAGGATCTTGAAGCCAAACAGAGATTTTTTAATATTACGCATGAAGTGATTGATCAAATTATTGAGCCAATGTTAAAAGATGGTAAAGAGGCTACAGGTTCAATGGGAGATGACACACCATTGGCAGCATTCTCATCTACGCAGCGAAACTTCTCGGACTTTTTTAAACAAAAATTTGCTCAGGTGACCAACCCACCAATTGACCCGATTCGTGAAAAAGTGGTTATGAGTTTAAATACCGGTTTTGGAGAGATTCAAAATGTTTTGGATGATGGAGCACATCATGCGAAACGTCTAAAGTCTGTCTCTCCAATTCTCTCTAAAGAGAAATTGGAAGTTCTTTTAGAATTTGGAGAACCAAGCAATCCAAAATATGATGCAGCCTATAAATCTAAATGTTACGATTCAACTTTTAGTAGTGATTTAAAAGCAAGTTTGGAAGCATTGGTAGGAAGGATTGCTTCTGATGTAAAAAATGAGCATGTTCGTACCATTGTTCTTGATGATAGAGCTGTAAGTGCATCATTAAAAGCAATACCAATGGTGATGCTTGTTGGACGATTGAACACCGTACTTTTAGAGAAAAAATTACGTCACTTGGTAAGTATTGTTCCTGTAACAGGTGAAGTATACGATGCACATATGACAGCGTTAATGCTAGGATTTGGTGCAACGGCTATCTATCCTTACCTTCTTTTGTCAACAGTGGCATCATTGGCCAGGCGAAAAGATGCTGATGTTGATTTAACACCAATGATTAAGAAAATAAGAATTGCCATCAATGGTGGTCTTATGAAAATTATGTCAAAAATGGGTATTGCAACGGTTGCTAGTTATAGAAACTCAGCACTTTTTGATATACTTGGTTTAAGTGATGAGATCGTTTCTGAGTGTTTTCATGGAGCAAGAGGTATGCTTAAAGGGCTTACCTATACAGATATAGAAGAGCGTATAAGCCGTTATCATGCAAATGCATACAGCAAAGGGAACTCGCTTTATCCGTTAAATATTGGTGGTTACTACAAATATTTAGATGGTGAAGAGTATCATGATTATGCACCTAAAACAGTTCATGCCATTCATAAGGCATCAATCACCGGTGAGAAAAAAGATTTTGAGAAATTAAAAAACATTATCGACAAAAGAGATAAAAAGTTTATTCGTGACTATTTTGAGTTTAACTCAGATAAGGAGTCCATCTCTATTGATGAAGTTGAATCACGTGAAGCAATCTTTAAACGTTTCTCAACAGCTGCGATGTCTTTGGGGTCTATCTCACCTGAAGCACATGAATCTATGGCTGAGGCGATGAATACCATTGGTGGTATGAGTAACTCAGGTGAGGGTGGAGAAGATTCTGTACGATTTGGAACCATTAAAAACTCTAAAATTAAGCAGATTGCATCAGGACGATTTGGTGTAACACCGGCTTATTTACGTTCGGCAGAAGAGTTGCAGATAAAAGTTGCCCAAGGTGCTAAACCGGGTGAAGGTGGTCAGTTACCCGGACACAAAGTAACACCATTGATTGCACGCCTTAGACATACCATTCCCGGGGTTACCTTGATTTCACCTCCACCACATCATGATATTTACTCTATTGAAGATTTGGCACAACTTATTTTTGATATGAAGCAGATTAACCCTGAAGCTAAAGTAGCCGTTAAACTGGTATCGAGTATTGGCGTAGGAACCATCGCAGCCGGTGTGGCAAAATGTTATGCTGATAAAATTATTATTTCCGGTGCCGATGGTGGTACAGGGGCTGCTCAATTGGGTTCAATTAAATTTGCAGGTAATCCTTGGGAGCTTGGACTGATAGAAGCCCACAATGCACTTAAAGCAAATGGACTTAGAGGTCAGGTTAAAATAGAAACCGATGGTGGTCTGAAAACAGGTCTAGATGTAGTTAAAGCAGCGATTTTAGGGGCTGAATCCTATGCCTTTGGTACAGGTGCCTTGACCATTCTTGGTTGTAAAATCTTGAGAATTTGTCACTTAAATCGATGTTCGGTGGGTATTGCAACACAAGAAGAGAAACTTCGTGATTACTATGAAGGTACAGTTGAGAGATTGATCAATTACTTTACGCTTTTAGCTGACGATGTTCGAGAGATTTTGGCAAGTTTAGGTTACCGTTCAATGGAAGAGATTGTGGGTCAAACACATTTATTGAAAGTGATTGATGATGAATTTGCTAAGAAGTTTGATTTTGAAAAACTTTTGGTTAAGCTTGATGGGGTTAATACACAGCAGGTAGAGTTTAATGAACCTTATGATACCAATGAGTTTGAAAAAGAAATGGTTAAAAAGATTATGCCTACCATTAAACATCCTACCGATAACATAACAATCAATGCAGAAATCTCTAACTTGAATAGAAGTTTTGGTACACGTATCTCCGGTGAGATTGCAAAGTACTATGGTGATGAAGGCTTACCTGATGATGCCATTAGAATTAATTTAACAGGAACAGCCGGTCAATCATTGGGAGCATTCCTAAGCAATGGTGTAAATCTTTATGTTGATGGTGCAGGTAACGATTATGTCGGTAAAGGAATGAGTGGTGGACGCATTGTTATTACTTCAGCTCAATCTGGTGAAGCGTATTCATTAGCCGGTAATACTTGTCTTTATGGTGCAACAGGTGGTAAGCTTTATGTAACCGGTCAAGTTGGTGAACGTTTTGCTGTTCGTAACTCTGGGGCCATTGCTATTGTAGAAGGTACAGGAGATCACCCTTGTGAGTACATGACAGGTGGTGTTGTTGCAGTTCTTGGTAAAACAGGAATTAACTTTGGTGCCGGTATGACGGGTGGAGTTGCATTTATCTATGATCTTGAACATGAGTTTATTGAGACCATTAACCCTGAGTTGGTTGAGGCAAAAAGAATTGATACCGATGAGACAGATAGTGAACGGTACTATTTGAAAAAATTATTAAAAGATTATTATAAAGAGACAAAAAGTGCTAAAGCCAAAGAGATCTTGGATAATTTTAGAGTAGAAATTAGAAACTTCTGGATGGTGAGACCAAAAGATATGATGAGTACACCGTTAAACATTGAGGATGGAGAATAAAATGCAAAAGTTTTTTGAACTAGAAAGAAGTGATGCCAATAAACGATCAGGTGGTGAAAGAGTTAAAGATTTTAAAGAGATTTATGAAATTTTTCCTACCAACAAAGCAGCTGACCAGTCAGCACGTTGTATTCAGTGTGGTGATCCATACTGTCATAATAAATGTCCATTGCACAACTTAATTCCTCAGTGGTTAAAGTCGACAGCAAACAATGATTTAGAACTCGCTTTTGCACTCTCTAATGAACCCTCTCCTTTTCCTGAAGTATTGGGAAAAATCTGTCCACATGACAGACTGTGTGAAGGTGATTGTACACTTAATGACGGTCATGGTGCGATTACCATTGGTTCTATAGAAACTTTTATTACTGAAGAAGGTTTTAAACAAGGTCTTAAACCAACCTTTAATGTAAAGATGACAGATAAAAAAGTTGCTATTATTGGTGCCGGACCGGCCGGTCTTTCAGCTGCTACTTTTTTACTTCGTGAAGGTATCAATGTAGAGATATATGATAAACAATCAAAGGCCGGTGGATTACTTACCTATGGAATTCCCGGTTTTAAACTTAAAAAATCAGTCATTGAGCGAAGAGTAAATCTCCTTAAAGAAGCCGGAGCTATTTTCCACCAAAAGTGTGAAGTAGGAAAAGATATAAGTTTTGATGAGTTAAATGATAAGTTTGATGCTCTCTTTATTGGTGTGGGTGCTACTCAAGGTAGAAAAGCAACCATCCCCGGTGCAGATGCCAAAGGAACTTATTTGGCAATGGAGTTCTTGACAACGATTCAGAAGAAACTTTTTAATGAAAGCTATGATGAATCAATTGATGTTAAGGATAAAAAAGTAGTAGTAATAGGTGGTGGTGATACAGCGATGGACTGTGTACGTACTGCATTACGTGAAAAAGCACGTTCGGTAGAGTGTCTTTATAGACGTGATGCCGACAATATGCCAGGATCTAAAAAAGAGTATATCAATGCAAAAGAAGAGGGTGTAGATTTTGAATTTTATGCTTCTCCAAAAGAAGTTTTACTTGATACAGAAGGTAATGTGACAAGTATTCAGATGATTAAAACTGCATTGGGTGAACCTGATGAATCCGGTCGACAACGTGTTCAAGAGGTTGAAGGTTCAGAGTTTATGGTTGATGCAGATGTAGTAATTTTTGCTTTAGGTTTTGACCCAATTAAATATGATTTCTTAGCTGATAATGGAATTGAGCTTGATAAGTGGGATGGAATTATGGTTAATGAAAATTATGAAACATCCAAAGCCGGTATCTATGCCGGTGGCGACTGTTATAGAGGTGCAGACTTGGTAGTAACAGCTGCACTTGATGGTCGTGAAGCTGCAAAAGCAATTGCTAAAAATCTTCTAAATTAAATGTGATTATTTTACTTTAGTTTCCATCTTCTTGGGTGGAAACGGAGTAATCTGAAGCTAACTTAGTCACTATTGATACCGATTATGGTATGATTTCTCTCAATTAATTAATCGGAGAGTATATAATGAACTTTGCAAACCTTTTTTCTAGTATGATGAACAGTGATACTACAAAGGATGAAAAGAGCAATTGGATTAAATGTCCAAAGTGTTTGGCACTTATGTATTACAAAGAGGTAGACTCTAAACATAGCGTATGTCCTAAATGTAATCATCATTTTAGAATCAATGCAAAAAAGCGTGAAGAGGTACTTTGTGATGAAGGAAGCTTTGTTGAACATGATGCAACTTTAGCTCCTATAGATCCTCTAAAATTTATAGATAAAAAATCATATAAAAAACGTATTGATGAAGCAAAAGCGAAAACAGGAAAAACATCGTCAGTAGTGAGTGGGGCTTGTACTATTAATGGTGTTGATGCTGAATTGGTTATTTTTGACTTCTCATTTATGGGTGGTAGTTTAGGTTCAGTTGAAGGTGAAAAAATTGTTCGTTCAATTAACCGTGCTATTGAAAAGAAGTGTGGGTTTATTATTATTTCTGCTTCCGGTGGAGCTAGAATGCAAGAGAGTACGTTCTCTTTACTTCAAATGAGTAAAACCTCAGCTGCATTAAATCGACTTCATCTTGAAGGATTACCATTTATTTCTATATTAACAGATCCTACCATGGGAGGTGTTTCTGCGTCATTTGCAATGTTGGGTGACATTATTATGGCTGAACCGGGGGCATTGATTGGTTTTGCCGGACAGAGGGTTATTAAACAGACAGTTGGTGTTGACTTACCTGAAGGGTTCCAGCGTTCAGAATTTTTACTTGAACATGGGCTTATTGATATGATCGTGGATAGAAATGATATGAAAGAGACAGTATCTGCACTTCTAAAACTCTTTTTAGAAGACAATCCTAGAATTAAAAACGCTTAATTGGAATGATTTATGCGCTTATTGATAAAGAGAGCCTTACTCTTCGTGGTCTTTCTTTAGAAAAAATTTCTAAAAAAATCCAAGATCAAACTATTCCTATTGCCCAATATCGTAATAAGGTAGGCTCTCTTGAGGAAAAAAGAGAAGACTTGCTTTTGATTCGAAGTTTTTATCATGGAACTTTGATTGTTAATGATGCGATTGAGCTTATAGAGTATGCCGATGGTTTACATGTGGGACAAGAAGATATTCGAGCATATCATAACGATTTAGCAATTGCTGTTGGTGTAATACGTGAGAAAATATCCGATAAACTGTTGGGACTCTCTACGCATAATAAAGAAGAGATTTTAGAAGCAAATAATTTGGATTTAGATTATATCGGTTTGGGTGCGTATAGAGGAACCTCAACAAAGTCAGATGTAAAAGTTTTAGGTGATAAAGCCATTGTTTTAGGAGCTTTTTCTATACATCCTGTAGGGCTTATCGGTGGTGTTAAAGTTAGTGATACGTTTCCTGAACATATACGTTATCGTGTCATAGGTAGTGATTTATATGAAGATTAATATTTATATTGTTGATAAAAAGTCAAAAGATAAACTTTATGCTCCTTTAATCGAACATTACACTAAAATAGCGAAACCTTTTGCAAAAGTAGAAGTTTTTGAAATCTTTACAAAAGAGATTGGTAAAGCCCATGATATTTCCACAGAAGCTTCACAAAAATCCTATACGCTTGCGTTCGAAAAATATTTAGCAGGTGGTTATAATGTTGCACTTAATCCAGATAGCGAAGAATTAGATAGTTTTAAATTTTCAAATTTACTTAAGGATAAAGGGGTGATAAACTTCTTTATAGGTGGAGCTTTCGGGCTTGAAAGCGATTTTTTAACCCAATGTAATAATGATATTTCTTTGGGTAAAATTACATTGTCACATAAGTTGGCAAAGGTAGTATTAATGGAACAGATTTTTAGAGGACTAACAATCTTAAATAATCATCCATATCATAAATAATTAAAACAATTAGGAGAATATAATATGTTAAGTTCAACAGAAATAAAGTTTTTTAAAACAGCACTGGAAGCAAGAAAAGCAAAGATAGAGGCAAATTTAACTACAACTTCAACTGAGATGAATGACATGAGAAGTAATGAGCTTAAAGATGAAGGTGATCATGCTGCAATGTCACTCGAAACAGCCGTGGATAACGCTATTTTAGGTCAACAGTCAAAAGAATTAGCAGAAATTGAACTAGCTTTGGGTAAAATTAATAATGGCCTTTATGGAGTATGTGAGATGTGTGAGGAAGACATCAATATAGAACGTTTAAAAGTTAAAAATTTTGCACGTTATTGCATTACTTGTAGAGAGGTTGTCGAAAAAGAGCAAAAATAAAAGGAGTGTTTATGCGTTTAGGTTTATATATTATTGCTTCTATAATATTAATGGCAATTGTAGGTATATTTGTTTATACAATCAACCCAGGTAATTACAGTTATAATGAGTTAGGATTCCCTATAGATATGCCTGTAGCAGCATGGATGGTGATACCAATGTTTTTATTGATGTTGGCTTCAGTTGTACACATGATGTTTTATGGAACTAAAAACTTTTTTAAATTTAAAAAGTGGGAAAAAGATACCAATACTTTAGACGATGCATTATACTGGTCATTGCTAAATGAACCAAAAGCACATAAATTTAATTTACCACAACTTAAGAAAACCGTTTCATTGTTATCGGTTGCCAATGTAAAAGTTAATGGTGCAGTTGATGATGTTTCTGAAAAATTAAGAGGGGCATTAAGTCTTATATCTGAAATTGAAAGAGGAGAGTATGTTGATTTAAAATTGAAAAAATTAGCAAAAGTACTTTCTAAAAACAATCCACTGGTTATAAAAAACTTAATGAACCGTATTGAAAAAGATGAATCTTTTGCTGAAGAAGTTTTACAAGCTAAAGATAGTTATGATGTATCGGTTTATAATCTTGCGTTAGATAAATTTGCAAAGACGGCAAACTTTTATAAAGCACGAAAGTATTCAAAGATTTTTAATAAAGAGAATTTTATTACATTAATTGGGCGTGTAACCCGAGAAGATGATTTGGGACTCACTAAAAATATACTTGATGAATTTATTACGGCTTTAGAGTCAAAATTAGAATGTAGTGACTATTTAAAAATTTCTACCATTACTACGAAACAACTTTCTCCTGATGAGAATTTGGCTTTATGGAGAGAGTATGAAGCCAAATATCCAAAAGCAGAGATAGCCTATCTCCATTTACTTTTCGATTATGAGATGATTGATAAAGCAGGTGAATATTTGGCTGAACACGGTATCGAAGAGTTTAAACGTTTTAGAGCATTGTATGATCTTAAAAAAGAGCACAAAAAGTATAAAATCACTGATTTGATGAATATTCGTCATATTTGTGAAGCTTAAATTTTAGCAAATATTATTTAATGCCTACACTTGATTTCTCTAAACCTCTTTTTGCCCTTGCCCCTTTGGCAGGGTTTACAGACCTTCCTTTTCGTTCTGTTGTCAAAAAGTTTGGTGCTGACCTAACGGTCAGTGAAATGATCAGTTCCAATGCTCTAGCGTTTAAGAGTAAAAAAACTTTTAAGATGTTAGAAAAAAACTCTCTTGAAACCCCCTACAGTATTCAAATAGCAGGTTCAGATCAAGCTGTTATACAGCGAGCTGTTGAACTTTTAAATGAGCGAGAGGGTATTGATATCATTGATCTAAATTGTGGCTGTCCTGCTCCTAAAATTGTTAATAATCTTCAAGGAAGCTCTTTACTCACGGATTTACCTCGAATGGCAGAGACGATTCGAACCATTAAAAAATATTCCAATAAAGAGTACACTTCGGTTAAGATGCGTTTGGGCTTTGATTCTAAAAATCATGTTGAGATTGCAAAGCTTTGTGAAGAGAATGGTGCTGATTATATTGCCGTACATGGAAGAACCAAAGCCGGTAAATATAAAGCTCCTGTGGATTACGATGCAATAAAAGAGATAAAAGAGGCCGTTTCTATACCTGTACTTGCCAACGGTGATATAGACAGTCCCCAAAAAGCAAAATGGGTTTTGGAACACACTGGAGCAGACGGAGTTATGATTGGGCGTGGTGCTGTCGGTAAACCTTGGATGTTTCAACTGATGAAAAACTATATAAATGGTTCAGGAGACGCTACCGTGACTTCTGCTTTAATTCAAGAGGTTGTTTTGGAACATTTTGATCAAATGGTAGCTCATTACGGTGATCATGGGGCAATTATTTTTAGAAAACATCTACACACTTACTCAAAAGCAGGATATCAAGGTGCTTCCAAATTCAGAGACTTGGTCAATCGAATTGAAAATCCGTCAGAGATGCGTGATGTAAGCCAAGAGTTTTTTGCTCAAGAGTATAATTTTTAGTTTATTCCATCAATTTTCTTATCTTGTGAAAGTTTATAGCACTTTTAATAATAATCAAAAGTATAAAAAAAGCTATGAGTTCATAACCAATTGACCATGCTAAGAAAAATGAATTGGCCTCGATTTTATGATAGGTATCGATATTCGCTTGAGCTATGATAAAAAAAAGAAAAGTAATTCCTATAATATAAGGTAGCATAATAAAGAGTGCTGTGCCAATTATATTTCGTAAACTCTCAGGTAAATAGTTATTTAAATCAATGTTTTGTTCTAGAAAGCTTTGTTGATTATGATGTGCACTTTGTTGTTTAAATTTTTTTTTTCGTTCTTTACTTTGTTTATCGTCAAGAGTTCTTTTTACAGTATTTAAATAGGGGTCATGATATTCCAGCATAACAAAGCTCCTTATATATTATATTTTCTTTAAATCACAATTATACTATTAAAAAATAAAATTAATCAAAGCAAATAGACAATTAGACTGTAATTGATAATTGGATAGAATCCTTTATATTAAAAATTAGGTACTATTTTGAAAACACTTACAGTTATTGATACTTTTGGCTTCTTTTTTCGTTCATATTTTGCACTTCCTCCTCTTAGAAATTCAGATGGTTTTCCTACAGGACTTTTAACCGGTTTTATAAACTTGGTTGATAGTTTACATCGTGATCATGCGACAGATTATATTGTCTTTGCATTGGACAGCAAGGGCAAGACTTTTAGAAATGATCTCTATGCAGCGTATAAAGCTCATCGTGATGCTCCACCTGAAGATCTGGTAAAACAGCTTCCTATTGCCATTGACTGGATAACAGAGATGGGCTTTGCCAATCTTTCAAAAGAGGGTTATGAGGCTGATGATGTAATCGCAACGGTTACAAAATATGCACGAGAGAAAGGGTTGAAAGTACGTATTGTATCTCATGATAAAGATCTTTATCAGATGATTGAAGATGGTACGGTGGTAATGTACGATTCAGTTAAGAAAAAAGAAATTACTGAAGAAGGATGTATTGAAAAATTTGGGGTTCATCCTAGAGATTTTACCAATTTTCAAGCCATATTGGGGGACAGTTCCGACAATATTCCCGGCGTTAAAGGTATTGGTCAAAAGGGTGCAAGTAAACTTATTAATGAGTATCATACACTTGAAGCTATTTATGAAAATATTGAAAATACGGGTACTTCACGTACACAAAAACTTTTACTAGAGAGTAAAGAGAATGCGTTTTTATCAAGAGACTTGGTAGAGATGCGTACCGATGTATTTAAAGATTTTGATTTAGAGAGCTTTGCTTTTGAAGATAAAAATTATCTCACCTGTCTGATGAATGATTTTGAGCGATTTGAAATGAAACAGGCACTCAAAAAGGCTCAACTGGGGATAGAGAGGGGAGAAGTGAGTGCTTGTGAAGTACCAAGAAAAGCAGAATTTTCATTTGAGGCAATTACCTTAGATAGTAAAGAAAAACTTTTTGAAGTTATTAAGCGAATAACTCCTGATACCCTTGTTGCTTTCGATACAGAAACCATGGGGCTTGATACCAAAAAAGATAAAATGGTTGGTTTCTCTTTTGCGATGGATAATAAAAAAGCTTACTATGTGCCAATAGCTCATGCTTACTTGGGGGTTACACAGCAAATTAATGTTGATGATGCTATAGAAGCGATTAAAAAAATATTGTCTGCTAAAGTCATTGGGCAGAATTTAAAGTTTGATCTCTCTTTACTTTATATTCAACACGATATTGAAGAGTTGGTGCCTTTTGCTGATACCATGTTAATGGCATGGTTACTCAATCCCGGAAGTAAAGTAGGTTTAGATGCTTTGGCACAAAAGTTTTTTAACTATGAGATGAAATCGTTTAAAAGCATGGTTAAAAAAGGTGAAACTTTTGCCAATGTTGACATAGAATCAGCCACATTTTATGCAGCTGAAGATGCATGGATGACCTATCTACTTTATGGGGCATTGGACAAGGCAATGGATTTGGCTTCTATAACCCATTTAAAAGAAGAAGCGAAAAGTGTAGAGTACCCTTTCATAAATACATTGATAGCGATGGAGAGACGAGGAATTAAACTTGACATTGAAAAGCTTAAAATATTACAAGAAAAATTAAGCAGTAGAATTAATGAGTTAACACAAGAGATATATACCTTATGTAACTCCGAGTTTAACATTAAGTCGACACAACAACTGGGAGTAATTTTATTTCAACATTTAGGACTTAAAGGTGGAAAGAAAACAAAAACAGGTTACAGTACCAATGAAGCTGTTTTAGCATCACTCAAAGATGAACATGAAGTAATTCCAAAGATTTTAGAGTATCGTACTGCCCAAAAACTTCTTTCAACTTATGCAGAACCACTTTTAAAATTGGCAAAAACAGATGAACAACATAGGGTTTATACTTCATTTTTACAAACAGGAACAGCAACGGGACGACTCAGTTCAAAAGATCCAAATTTACAAAATATTCCTGTACGTTCAGAGTTGGGACGAAGTGTTCGAGAAGCATTTGTAGCCAAAGAGGGGCATAAACTTTTAAGTATTGACTACTCACAAATAGAACTTAGACTCTTAGCCCACTTCTCAAAAGATGCAGCACTTATGGAAGCATTTAATAAGGGCTTAGACATTCACTTGGCAACAGCCATTAAACTTTTTGGAGAAGAGGAAGCAGAAGCTAAAAGATCGTATGCAAAGTCGGTTAACTTTGGTATTCTATATGGAATGGGTGCTAAAAAACTTTCGGATGAATTGGGCATTACGAGTAAAGAGGCAAAAGAGATTATTATAAACTATTTTGAAGCTTTTCCAACCATTCAAAACTTCTTATCTAAAATTCAAGATGACGTCAAAAACATTGGTTATGTGGAAACCATACTCAAACGACGAAGAATATTTGACTATGAAAATGCTACGGGTATGCAAAAGGCAGCTTTTATGCGTGAATCGATTAATGCAGTTTTCCAAGGTTCAGCAGCTGATCTTATCAAACTTTCTATGTTGGAAATTGAAAGTTTTATTAAAGAAGAGGAGATTGATGGAGCAATGCTTCTTCAGATTCATGATGAACTTATCTTTGAAGTTAAAGGGAAAATTGTAGAAGAGGTTGGTGAAAAGCTTAAACACATTATGCAAAACATTATGGAACTGGATGTACCGTTGGAGTGTTCCGTGAGTATAGGTGACTCATGGGGAGAGTTAAAGTAGGGTGCAATTTATTGCACCCTACAAAAATATTGCTCTATGTTCAATCATTGCACAGTAGTTTTGAACAACAGAAATACCGGCATCTTTTACTCTATCTGCTGCGTTGTTGTTAATGAGACCCAATTGTGTCCAATACACTTTTACATCACCACGAGCAATCACAGCATCAGCAATTGCATCAAGTGCAGCAGGTTTTCTAAAGACAACCACCATATCTACAGGCACATCAATTTCTGCTAAACTTCTATAGACTTTTTGACCTAAAATTTCCTCCTCTTTTGGGTAAACAGGTATCATGGTATAACCGGCATCTCTTAAATACTCTGCTACATGATTACTCGCTTTGGTAGAGTCTGGTGAGCAACCTAAAACAGCTATTGTCTTTGATTCTTCAAAATATTTTTTCATCTCATCTCTGTTTGAGTTTACTCTTGGCATTTCGCATTCCATATTTAATCCTTTTTGATATAATTCGCATCAATATAATATCTAGGAAATATAAATGTTAGATTTAAAATCTATAAAAGAAGCTCAGAAAAGATTAAATGGAGTGGTACACCATACACCATTTTCATATGCTCCCATACTTAGTGAAATGAGTGGCTATAAGGTTTACTTAAAAAAAGAAAATTTACAACGAACAGGTGCATTTAAACTTCGTGGAGCATTTAATAAAATTGCAATGCTTGTAGAAAGTAACAAAAAAGGTGGTGTGGTTGCTGCCTCAGCCGGTAATCACGCCCAAGGAGTAGCTTTTTCTGCAAAATATTTTGGAATTGAAGCGACGATTGTCATGCCCGATTCCACACCTTTGACAAAGATTCAAGGGGTAAAAGAGTTTGGAGCACAAGTTATTTTACATGGAAGTAACTATGATGAAGCCTATGCTTATGCCATAGATTATGCCAAAAAGAAGAATCAAGAGTTTGTTCACCCATTTACTGACGATGAAGTGATGTCAGGTCAAGGAACCGTTGCTTTAGAGATGCTTGAAGCCCAAAATGATTTAGATGCAATTATCGTTCCTGTAGGTGGTGGTGGACTCATTGCCGGTATGGGGGTTGCGATTAATGCCATTAATTCAGATATAAAAATCATTGGCGTAGCTGCCCAAGGTGCTCCTGCCATGAAACAGTCATTTGATACGAAACAAGCAGGAGGTACATCGAGTGTAAGAACCATTGCTGATGGTATTGCTGTTCGTGATGCTTCACCCATTACTTTAACACATATTTTAAAAGAAGTAGATACGATGGAATTGGTGTGTGAAGATGAGATAGCAGCTGCTATCTTGTTTCTACTTGAAAAGCAAAAACTATTGGTAGAAGGTGCAGGTTCTGTAGGTGTTGCTGCTTTAATGCATGGTAAAATTGATTTACCAAAAGGCTCTAAGATAGGGATAGTACTAAGTGGTGGAAACATTGATGTGACGATGCTTTCACTTATTATTGAAAAAGGTTTGGTTAAGAGTAGTCGTAAAATGAAGCTCTCTGTAGTGATGGTAGATAAACCAGGTTCACTGATGATGTTTACTGAACTGCTTACAAAAGTTGGAGCCAACATTGTTCAGATAGGTTATGATCGAACATCAATAAACCTTGAGTTTGGTGATGCTGTTGTTTCTGTTTCTTTAGAAACTAAGGGAGTGGAACATCAGGATGAGATTCGCAAGATTTTAAAAGAGAATGGTTTTAAGTTTGAAGAGTTGCATTAAATTGCACTCTTCAAACTTTTTTCTTCATCTTTTGATGCAACATACTGTTTGGGTTGAACAACACGTCTAGCCCATAAAAATTGCTTTTTATAAAAACAATCTTTTTCAAAATTACAAATTACAATTTTTTTGGCACTGGAACTGGCATGTATAAAATTATTATCACCAATGTAAATACCAACATGCGTTACTTGCCCCGGTTTTTTTCGATTGGTATCGAAAAATACTAAGTCTCCTTTTTTTAGATTTTCAAAAGATACAAGCTCCCCATGTTCTGCTTGATCTCGAGAAACTCTAGGAAGATTAATACCCAAGTCTCGATAAATCTTTTGAGTAAAACCTGAACAGTCATAGTTGGTAGGACCTGTTGCTCCCCATACATACTTTAGACCTAAAAGCTCTTTAGCATTCCATTCAATTTCATCTTCAATTTTTAAAGGAACCCATGCCTCTGAAGAAGATAGTTTTGTTAATTCTAAAATTTTCTCTTCTTCTTTAATTTTAGAATTGACTTTCTCTTGTTGTTTAACTTTTGGCTCATTATGAGAACAAGCTGTCATAAAGAGCATCGCTATTGATACCAATAACATTCGCCTTAGTACTTCACCTTTTTTCATCAATCAAATCCTCCTTACTTGATTTTGTTGATAAATTAATCATAGCAGTAAATTTACTTTTTTTGTATATTTTTTTTAAGATTTTTAAAAATGTGAGCTTTTTTTTTATTATTTATTAGTTTTGACTCTACAGTTATCAGTGTAGAAGATGCTTTATTAAATACTACTGGTATTGTTGATTTTTTCTTAACTAATTTTAATTCTTCTAATACTGAAGAAAATATTAATCTTAGTGGTTCGGGTTCTG
>JAHJJU010000045.1 GCA_018822805.1 bacterium | reverse complement strand
CTGCAAGTTCCAACCCCTCTTGATAATGCTTTAACGCTTTCTCCACATCACCCTTTTGCAAGTAGATGTCTGCCAGCTTCTCTAAACTTACGCTCAAATCTCTTTTCGCTTCGATGCTGTCGGGTCGTCGGTTTTGTAACTTATATGCCATAAGCAAAGCTTTTTCATATGAGATAAAAGCCTTATCTAATGCTCCATAAATTTTATGATAGTCACCTATCTCTATCTGATTGATAAGATAAAGTCTTTCAGTAAAAAAAGACTCATTTTTCTCTTTGATCTGTTGAGTTAAACGCTGCTCTTCTTTTAAAAGTCCTGCTAGCTCTCCATTTTCCATATCATCAAATTTAGCTTCATCCAAAGATACTCGTTGCTCTTCATTTTCCCTATAAAATTCCACATCCACACTGTACTTCTTGACCGACCAAAAATCAGCAGCACTGTAGGCAAAAACACGTTTTAAGCTCTTTGGCATCACCAATAATATTGGAGAATTGAGTCGTTCTAGTATCAGATTTCGTTCTTTGTTAATCATCATAAAGGTATACTCTGCTTGATCCTCTTCCAACGAGGTAAAATCAAACACATAGAGATACTCCCCCTCTTTGCCGTAATGACTGATCAACTCCTCGAAAAACACCTCTAACCCCTTGGCGATAGAAAGTATTACAATCTCTTTGGGTTCAGCTTCTCTTCTGAGTACGATATCGATATATTCTAGCAGCAAATTAAGCGTTATAGAGGATGAGGTAGTCACCATATCGACATTGTGACCAAAACTGTAGTAGATAGATTTAATGAGCTTTTGTACCCTGTCATTTTTATCTAACGAGATAAAAAAGTCATCTTTTTGATAGCGATCAATCATCAGTAATACCCAAGACTCTTTTGGATGGTGGATTCAAGGTAAACCACTGTTCACCGTTACGATAACGAAGCACGACATGCATAGAAAAAAGTCTCTCTGCTACATCGATATGATCAAAGTGAGAGAAATTTATATCTTTAGAGTGGTATATCTCTGTGAGCCTCTCTCTATCTTCTACAGCAATAGTATCTCGATACTCATTTTCCAACTCTTGAAAAATACCATCAATATCTATACGGGACAAAGGATAGTTATCAACTAAAATAGCTTCACGAAGTAGTCGAAGCAGATCTCTAGGATATCCACCGGAGTACTGAATAATCTCTTCCAATATCTTTTCATCATCTCCTAAGATTTGTTTCAAGTCTTCTTTGGGTATCCGTTTATAGACCAAGCTTTTCATTACCTCTATACCATCTTGACAGACACCATTATCTCGTTTAATCACTCTCACAACAGGTAAAAACTCTATATCTTTAACACGTCCTACATGTAAATAAGGAGGAACCGTATAGATCACATGTACGGGAATCGCTAGATTATCCCTATCGGAAAAAAGCCGTTGGATATCATCAGCAACAGTTTTTGCCTCAGCACCAATACCTCTGTTATGTTCCAGTGAGTCAAATATAACGACTATACCCTCTTTGGTTTTTCCATCAACTTTTTGGGTTTTGACCAGTTCATTTAAACGATATAACTCCCGATCTATATCTTGTTTAAATTTAGAGGGGTCATTCTGAATCAGATATTTTATTTTTGTTCTAAATGAGGGGTTATCTTTCATCTCAAAAACCAATTTAGAGTGATCATCGCCAAGCTCTCCACCTTTGAAAGTCACTTCGGTCTCCGTCAACCACTTCCACAAACGTTCAAAATAGTTCTCTTTTCCAAATACTTTCTCTTTACCCTGATATTGAGAAACCTTTTCAATAACATTGTAGACAATCGTTGACAATATATCTATCTGATCCAAACTGGCATGAATAGGTAAAAATTCTAAAGCATTGATATAAACAGGCAAAAGATTCGCATACTCACTATCACCCAACATCTGCTCAACTCGCTGAAGCTCCGTTGTCTTCCCACTTCCAGGATAACCGGTGAAGTAAATAATCTCTTCAGACTCACACATCATAATTTTTTTGGCAATATGTTCAGCCCATTTTTTACCACGAACCTTAACCTTCCTGCCTTCAATAGCATAACCATCTATATCAATAATTTCCGTTGTTTCCCATGATGGTATCGTATAAGGATTACACCTATTATAATACTTCTTTCGCGTTTTCAAATCCATCTTATTTCCTAATTTTTGGTCAATAAATCAACCCTACAAAATAAACCTCATATAAGGTCTCTTTATAACATTATACTCTATAGAAGTTATAATTTGTTAATTATTAATGAACCTCTTGTGCCACTTCCTCATCAAACGCTCTTTTATTTCCCATAATAATGCCGACCAATACCAAAGCATAGACCACCGTAGAGAGTAAAATCACCCCGATCACAATCGCTTCAAACATCTCTTGGTGTTCAAAACCTTTTGGTAACATCTGAAGCATAACAATGGAAAGTCCCCCTTTAATACCGGAAAAAAGCAATACCGTCCACCAACGTACACCGATATTGGTCATGTCTCTTGTTAAGTTTGAGACAATCCCAAAGGTTCCCATCATAAATGCACGAATGACCGTTGTAATCAAAAACATCAATAAAATTTCTTTTTGATACTTCAATAATTCATCTATATGAACAATACTTGCCATGGACATAAACAAAAAAGTGTTGGCCAAAAGAGCCAAAACAGCTACATAATTCAAGTTTTGTTTATGACGCTCTATGTGACTCACATCGGAGCTTAGTTTTCGGGTAATACCACTCATAAACCCTGTAGAAAAGATCTTTTTGCTTTGATTGGTTCGGTTCACAATGTTTCTTGCTTTTTTAACCTGCTTTGCTTTTTCGTCAAACGACTTTTGAGTCAAGGTATTGAGTGTAATTATTCCTACAATCACAGCCAACAAACCAGCCATATGGAAATGTTCTGCCACTTCAAATGACCCATAGGCTGTAAGTAAAATCAAGACCAACTCACTCATAGGATCCTGTGTTAAACGCATCACAAAAACCCCAAAAAGACCAACAAGCAAACCGATAATGACAGAAAAGAAGATAACCTTTATACTCACAAGTGCAATATCCACAGCCCCTATCTCAACTCCATTTATCATCGGAATAGCCACAAACATAAAGATAATCAATGCCGTTGCATCATTAAAAAGTGACTCCCCCTCAGCCAATATAGCCAGTTTGTGAGGCACTTTAAAACTAGAAAAAACACTCACTACAGAGACAGGATCTGTTGCTAAAACCATCGCAAAAAGTGCAATAATCGCCCCCGTAGAAAGTCCATACTCTGCAAAAAAGGTATTGGCTGTAAAGATACCAAAGCCTACCGATATGGCAACCGAAAAAGCAGCCACATAAAAGAGACTCAATGTATTTTTCTTTAAATCTTCAAGTTTCAACTGCAACGCATCGGATGCTATTAAAATAGGAATTAAAAAAAGCACCAGTTCGGCAAAGGTCTCCTCAGAGAAAAGTACCATATTGGGGAACGTATAATAAAAAGCATAACTCAACCCTATCAAGGTTATAGGTGAAGGAATTTTTAAATATTTCTGTGTTTCAATGGCAATAAAAAGTATGGTGAGCAGAACTAAAAGGGTTAATATCATGAAAAAATTCCTTAATATAAAATTAAAGGTATTTTAACATATACTCTTTAAAAAGCTGTTCTTCTCATCAGCTTCATCGATTGGTTCATTTTAAACCTTTAAGAAAAAACGTTCACCATGCACAACAGTCCCATTTATCTGTACTTCGAGCAGATGCTCACCGGCATAGAGTTTTCGTGTAGACATATTGGCTTTAAAAGGGTGTCGTTTTGTAAGTAGTGCTTTTTCACCTTTTTTAAGCGTAAGCTTTTTCAGTTTATGTACTTTTAGGCTAAGTGTACCTCTTTTGGTACAAAAATGTAGCACATAGTCAACCAGCAACATCGCTTCATCGTTAGCCAATAGCTCTACCTCAAACTCCAATGCTTCACCAATGGCTACAGCAGAGGTTTTAAGCCTAATATTTTTGACTTCTATGGGTGGTTCTTTCAGATAACCCAACATTTCTAAAGCCTCAACATTACCCTGCTTAACAAGAGTACGTAGCGCATGATTTATCATAAATTCCATCTCTTTAGGTGCTTGCTTATTTTTACTTTTCCAACGCTTTAGCGTCTCTATGACCAACGAAGCGTCCATCTTAGCAATGTCATTAAGATGGTTCGCTACTGAACGGGTGACATAGCGTGTTTTATCGTCATAGAGTAACTCCAAATGTTCCAATGCTAACCGATAGTCTATGTTTAGCTTCTTTGCCCATGGTAGCTTAGGACGTAAACCTTCCGATGCCAAACGTCGTTCATGGTAGTTGTTCGATAGAGCACACACCTTCAACATCGCCAACGTCTCTTTAGGAAAAAGATTAATAAACTCACGAATAGAAAACTCTACAGAAAAACGTTTGGTCATTTCACGTAGTGCCTCTAAAGAAAACGCTAAATGCTCTTTGGTACAGCCATGCGTAACGACAAAGTCACTATAAGGTGCATAGATAAAATCTCCAAAATCGTCATCACCCTTACCCTCATCAAGCTCAGTAGGTAACGCTTTTAAAAGTATCTTTGTAGCCTCGATATAATCGGCAGGTAAATAATTGCTAAACATATCTCGTATATGATAAATACGTTCTTTAAGTTCCAAGTTTGGAAACTTTTCTAAAACATCCTGTCCAAATCCATTGGCATCAAAAGAGGCATAAACCTCTTTTATCTCATGGGCTATTTGTGCTACTTTTTTGGAGTTATAGAGTTCGTCTTTTAGAGAGAACTTTGGAGGATTAGTAGCTTTCATTGAACAGCTCCAGTCTATCTCCAAACCCTCTACCATCGTCAGTCAAATGCACAGCACTTATGTGTACGTTTTTCATGGTTATCTCTTTTTTATTATTTTTTCTAAATTTTACAGAAATATTAATAAAAAATCTTGAAATATTTAGTAAAAGCTT
The DNA here is from genome assembly GCA_018822805.1 of bacterium. Lineage (GTDB taxonomy): Bacteria > Campylobacterota > Campylobacteria > Campylobacterales > Sulfurovaceae > UBA1140. The sequence continues at coordinate 49,420 of JAHJJU010000045.1, read as the reverse complement.
ATCTATACTTGGTCTCATACTCCAAACTTTAATAGAATAGTTGGTATTATATTCCCAACTTTAAATATATAAAATAGGAATACAATTGTCACTTATTAATGCTTTAAAAGAGTATTCCATACTCTTCCTTTCAAAAAAAACACCCAAATATGAACGAGACCTATTAAATAAACTAAACCTAAACAACAAACTCATAGGTATAGTCGGGGCAAAAGGTGTGGGTAAAACCACGTTGCTTTTGCAGTTTATGAAAAAATCAACATTCAACTCAGAAGAGATGCTCTATATCTCTGTTGACCATCCATTGATGAGTGCTACAAGTATTCTTGAAATTACCAAAGAGTTTGTAGCTTTAGATGGGAAGCTGATTATATTTGATGAGATACATACACAACCAAGCTTTGCCAATGACCTTAAAACGATATGGGATTTTTTTGATATAAACATCATTTTTTCAGGCTCTTCTGCACTACATTTAGAAAATGCTGATTTAAGCAGAAGAGCATTAAAATATACCTTATCCACCCTATCTTTTAGAGAGTTTTTAGAGTTAGAAACTTCTCTGAAATTTGACAAGTATCGTTTAGAAGAGATAGTCACAAATCACACCAATATAGCTTCTACGATTATATCTCAGATTAAACCATTGAAATATTTTAAAGCCTATATGCAGTATGGGTTTTATCCTTTTTATCTCGAAGATAAAGAGAGCAGTAAAATAAAACTTACCGAAGCCATCAATAAAACCATTGATGTGGATTTAATTAAAATTTACAACATAGATGCAAAAAAGCTTAGAAATATCAAAAAGATCTTAACGATGCTCTGTCTCTCTGCTCCCTATAAACCCAATATGAGAACCCTTTCAGAGGCTGTTGATGTGGACAATAAAACACTTTATATCTATCTGAATGCTCTTCAAGCTGGACGGATTATTAGAATGATACCTATGGAGAGTCGAGGGGAATCCATTATCAAAAAACCTGAAAAAATTTATCTTGATAACCCAAATATGTTTGACTCTTTATGTTCCTCTGCCAATATTGGTACCCTTCGTGAAAGCTTTATCGCTTCCTCTTTGGAAAATGCAAACCATTTTATTACGGCTTCTAACAAAGGAGATTTTATTATTGACCGAACCTATACCATTGAAGTAGGTGGTAAAAATAAAGGGTTTGAACAGATTAAAAACATAGAAAAAAGTTTTGTGGTTGCTGATGATATAGAAGTAGGATTTAACAACAAAATTCCTCTTTGGTTATTTGGATTTTTGAGTTGATATGTTTAAAAAGCATCAACCCAACCCCTCACGCTTCTTCTTACTCAAACTCTTATAAACCAACTCATAAGAGTGGTCTATTAACTCTTTTACGGTCTCTTCATCCACATCTGAACTTTCATCAACCGTTACCGTATTCCAATGCTTTTTATTCATGTGATACCCTGCAATGATTCCCTCATAAAGGCTACGTAACTCTAACGAATAAATGGGGTCGCATTTGAGATTGACACTCAAAGGTTCTTTATCTTCTACGGTGAGAGCAAACATCTTTTCAGCGATTCGATAAACCCTGACTTTCTCATCAAAAGGGTAGTCAAAAGTTACATGTTCTTTTGAAGTCAAATAGTTATCGAGTTCTTGAAAATTCATAAACTATTTTAACATATACTCTTTAAAAACTCGTCACGAAACAGCTCTTTAATTTCATCATTAAGCCCATTAGAGTTAAACATAATCAACTCTCGATAATACCGTTGCATCTGCTCTTCAATCAAAATCGACTTTCCTCCATAAAGCACCATGCCTGTAGTAATAACCTTTTGTACCAACATAAACAGTTCAATTCGTAAACTGTCCATTACAGCCCCGTCGTTTGTATTTAGGAATTGCTCTTTTATCAATTCTAACTTTTCAGAAGCTCTCTTCTTAACCTCTTCATCCTTTAAGGTCTCTATTGCCCCAAGCCCCAAACCATAAAGTGCAAAGTGAATCGTTTTAGAAACCGATTTGGCTTTGGTATAGTTGCCCATAAGCTGTGAAGAGACCACCTCATCAAAGGGTACAAAAAACTCTTTCAGTTCAATATTCACCGTCGCCATGCTGTTTCCTACAAAACTCGTAGCCACTTCCCCAATGTTAAAGGTTTCAGAACTTTTAAATGGAGCCATCGCCTCATACTCATAACCATCGTAATGAAAACCTATCAGTAAAGTATCAAATATCCCATAACCACTCACCCAAGTTAGGGTTCCATTCAACAGATAACCCTCTTCACTCTTGGTAGCCGAAACCACCGTCACAGGAGCCCGAAGATGATTGATGGCAATTCCACATCGTTTGGCAAAATACTCTTCTCGTTTAGGGAACCCATTGCCTGCCATAATCGCATTGGCTGCGAGTATCTGTATGACTAAAAATGCCAAGCTTCCAGAGACTTTGGTCAACTGTGAAAAGAGTATAAACTTGTACGCATTATGCAAAGCTTTATCTACCTTATAAAGGCTAAAAATATCATGTTTATAAAGTATCTCAAACGCCTCTTTGAGCAGTTTGGTATCGCTATCGAGTCTATAAAGCTCTAACTTTTTCAACTCATATATAGCGTTTTCTAACTTCTGTGTATAAATTTCTTGATTCATTGCTCTCTTACCTTTAACTAAATTGTTCTTCTCATCATCGACATACCACCCAGCTCTAAAACCTTAAAAATACTCTTTTGCATACGCTCAGATACACCAGCTATTTTAGCAAATGTATTCCATTGTTCTATCGCTTCTTTAACTACTAGAATAATCTGCTCTCCATTTTTTACACCATGTTTCTTTGCCAGTTCTAAAAGATGCTCTTTGCTAGGATTTTTCCCTTCTCCTAAATACATGGTGCTATGCTCACCTCCAGGTCCACTGGAATAGGTAATATCATAAACAGGTGAAAAGCTCCAAACTCCTTTTTCATCCATAAGAAATGAGAAGTTCTTAGCATGGTCATCTCGATTATGTGTAAAAAGATTAAAACAAGCCAATCTAAAGACTTTTTCTACCTCTTTCACATTTTTAGTGAGATGCAAAGTCAATGACAACAAATCATCGTAATCAAGCGTAGGAAATCTAAAGTCACTGTGTGTTAATCCTGCTACAGAATGCATGTGTATACGTCTGTCTCCAACTCTGTCAAACCGTTCTATGGCAAAGTATCGTCCTTTTTTACCCTCTAGTAATACTGTACGAGGCATGATTAAACCAGCTTCTTTTGCCATGAGTGAATAAGCATATTCTACAGCTCCTATCTCTTTACTATCTACCGATGAAGCAAACTTGACCATCCAATGAGAAAAACCTTTTTTAAGTTTTTGTTGTCCATGAATTATCTTTTTTTTATCTTCACTTATTTGAACCAATACTTTAGGTCTGGTTCCTGCTGATGAACCATTCAGACTCAAAAGCTCATCAAGCATTGTCTCGCTAGAGCCTTCTAAAATCTCTTGCGAACTCTCTGCCAAATCATCCAATACAATCTCATTTAAAAATGCATCTTCAAGTTCTCGTTCAGGCTCATAACTCAAAGCCCCCATGGCATGCTTTCCCATATAAGCCAATCTATCTAACGGTGTTAAAGCATTCGCATTAACGCCAAGTCGCATCAAGTGTCTGTCCATCAACAACCGACCCCACCCATCAGGCAATGAATCAGAAAATACACCCCAAAGCCCTTCAAAGGTGTCATCATCACACCTTTGAACTCCTGCTTTTAGTGGGAGTTTGTAGGGACTTATTTGTATGCCTGTTTTTAGGAACTCTTTGTCATATTCGAAGTAGATTTTTTTGTTTTTTTGGGCTAGGGTTCCGAGTTTTTGGGTTTTTTGTTGGGTTAGGTGGATGGTTAGTTTCTGAATCATTTATTTTTTAAACTCTAACTATAACTTCTAATCTCTGTATCATAATTTGGAAATGTATATATACCATTTACTTGAAGCCAAAAACCACCTTGATACTCTCTTCCAAGTCCAATTCTTAGATATACAATATCTTGTTGTCTTATAAAGTTATTAATAATATTTGGAAAATCAACATCATGATAATGCTTCATTGCATAATTATAAAATCCTAAATCTGTAATAGAAAGAAAAGAAAACCTCACCCCATCATTATCTAAAAGGTGTAACCTAATTTTACCTTCCTTAAAATTATCTTTAACTATCTCAAGATTACGTGTACTTACCTTCAAGGTTATTATTGACTTTGTTGGCTTAAATTGACTTAAAATCACTTTTCCCCTCTCAGGAAATGGATAATTAAAGCCATCTGATATGCTCACAGAGAGATTAGATTCCAAGACACTTTGAAATTCATCAGATTCACAAATACGAACCCTTGTTAATTGACCACTATAGTCACAATCTTCACTATGTGGATTTTCAATATTTGCACTTTTTATAAAACTACCATCAATTATATTTCCTGGCAAAATATTTAACCTTTTACAATCAGCAAGCTGAATATATGGAAGTGGTCTAATACACTCTCCAGTCTCTTTATTAATACCTGCAATACATACTATATCAGGATTACTAAATCGAGTTAAATCAGTAATTACAATTTCCATTATTTATTCTCCTATAAATGTTTGATTTTAATATTTTCAAAATTTTGAGCTAAATATTCTGCCATCAATCGTCTATGACACTGTTTTGCTGTTGGTTCGCTACATAACAATACAATATTATCCCATTCATTAATAGAAATATTTTTTATAATATCTCTATCTATTAATATTTTGTTATAAACTTTAATATACTCTTCCCAATTTATAGATTTATCTTTATATCCATTTAATAGCTCTTTTGATGGAGCTAATTCAGGTTTATATTCATATCCAATATTATGCAACTTTAGAAAGTAAGGTAAATGTTTTGCATTTGCAAAACCAGCTAATTGAGATTTATTATTTAATCGAATATCAATAAGCTTCTTCACACCATTATCCGTTAATAACGTAAAAAATTCTTCAGCACTTTTTTGAGCAAAGCCTATTGTAGAAATATTCACTATTCATCTCCCTCTTTTGTAATAGCATTATAAGCTATATCTTCATTTCTAAAAGTATATGCTTGCTCCAATGGTTTTTTATCTGTTTCTAGTCCAAGATAATCTATATGTTTATCATATTTCTTTAATAATTTATTTTCTAAATCTTTTTGAGACAAAATTTTATCAGGATATATGTGTTTTATATCAATATCATTTAAATGTTTATTTATATATTCAGATATTAAACCAAAACGATGACAATCAAAAGCTTCTTTTTCAGAACACATTAAAGATATATTGTACCCTTTTGTTATCCCTTTATTTAATCTACTAATACCACTTTGAAAAGGTGTTGTTTCCTGAACTTTTTTAAAATTCACTTTTCCACTATCAAACAATAAATCTTTATCTTCATATCTTGCACCAAGTAAATCTCCCATAAAAATATAGCATATTTGATTTTCTTTTAGATATTGTTTTAATGTTTCTCTATTGTATTGAGAAGCAAACTTACTATATGGAGTACTTCGCACATCTACAATAGTATTAATATGATTTTTTTTCAATAATGCTATAAAATCATCTGGCTCATATATCGAATGTCCTACAGTATAAAGCTCTTTCAATAACTTTCCTTTCCATGATTTTATTTATTTTATCAAAATAATTTATATATTGTCTAAAAGACTCATCAAGTTAATAATTGTCATTTCCAAAAACCTCATCAATACTCTCAAATCTCCTCCAACCCAAAAGCCAACCACAATTTGACATCTCCCAACTTTTCAGCTAAAATATACCTACAAACGTTCCCAGCTACTGACAAGACTCCAAGGGAGGCTTCGCAAGTTAACGCTTGTGATAGGTAGATTGGGTCATTTCTCATAATGATTTATTTCCCTATCTTTTGTCATTATATCTTCATTTAAAATATACTCTTTAATTTTTTCATAATAACCATCTTCATCTCGTTCATATTTTCTAAAAATAGCCCACGAGATATAGTCCACTATTTGTAAATTGGCACTTGATGAACTTGCATGATGAAAGATATCATATCTGATAGTGAGTTCATTACTTTTAATATACTTTCTAATCCCCTTCTTCAAAGCACCGACTTGCTTCTTTTTGTTATTTTGTACGGGGAGTCTATCGGTTACAATAATGAAATTTTTATCAATCTGTAATTTATCTAGCAACATCTGTATAGAGTAATTCAAATTGTCAATATAAAACTTATCTTTCTCTTTTCGTTTCTTTGGATTAACCTTTGGTTTTTCAAGAATATAAGAGTAGACCTTTACCCTATTTTTATCAAAAATAGCTATGGTATTAAAAAGTTCTTTTTTTATGTATTTATTGTCATTGTGTGCATGAAAATACTCTATATCTAACCTACGACCATTAAATGATGTATCAAGATTTCTCTCTAACAGCGAATACCGATAGTTAGCAATATGCTCATGAACCCTAAATGGTCTCTGCTTTACCAAAAAATTAAACATATAATATTTTGAACCATTAGAAGAAAAATCCATGTCACCTGCTTCATCTACGAATATGTATACTACATCATTTGATATCTTACTCATCTTAAATCCTCAATACTCTGTGGCATCTCTTCCCTCTCCTCACACACCCCAGAAAACCCCTCCAAACACTCCAAAACCAAAGCCAACTTCAACAACGATTCCAACGAAATTTTTCCAGAACTTTCAAACCGTTTAAGTGAACCAAGGCTCACGCCTGAACGAGAAGAGAGTTCATCTTGTGTATAGTTCAAACTCTTTCGTCTGGCTTTAAATTTAGCTCGAAGTTCTTCTGTAATGTCTTTTGGGGTTTTGGGTAAAAAAGATAACATATTAGCCTTTTTAGGGTTATTTTTACTATTATAGCTAAAATATTGTCTATTTAAAAAAGGTTTTATGAAGCCTTTCGGCGAAATTTTTATTTTATGCCAATGTTATTAATGGTGGGTTAAAACCCACCCTACTTTTTCCCTACCAAAAAGTTCACTCGCTTCACCCTTTTGTATCAACTCTTTTTTTAGTTGAGCTATCGCCTCATCACACTGTAGTGAATCTTCTTGGATGCTTGTTTGCAATAGTGCTATGGCTTGGTTGAACTCTTGTAGACCTTTTTGGTTGAGTCGTTTTTGGTTTAAACTATACCCCTCTATGAGATACTCTTTTAAAACTGTAGTTGCCCACCGTCTAAAAGCTGTAGCTTTTTTAGAGTTAACCCGATATCCAGTGGCAATAATCATATCCAAATTGTAAAAGTTCATCTTTCTTTTTTTGCCATCTTTAGCAACCTGTTCCAAAATGGAACGGGTTGAATCTTTATCCAACTCATCAACTTTATAAATATTACCAATATGTTTAACAATAGCAGGACGATTCACATCAAAAACAGTGGCTATCTGCTCTGCATTTAACCATAATGTCTCTTTATCCATAGACACCTCAATAGAGATATCTCCATCCTCATAAATCACAATCTCACTCATAACAACTCCTCTTGCTTTCTAAAAAATTATCTTCCCAATTATAGTAGAGTTTCAATATAAGCATTTAAAATATGCCAAATTGCCATTTTTTCTCTACATCAGGAAAATTCTCAATCATCTCAGCATAACAACTGTGTTGCTTCAAAGCAGAAATAACCTCATCCAACGGTTCAGATAAAATCTCAGGTAAATCAAACTCATGCTTTTCAAGTTCAAATGCCAACTGTTCATAAGGTGGATTAAACTGTGCATTGACACCCTCTTTATTTCCTCGAGCATCCACTCGATACCAACCAAACTCTTTTAGATAAATGTTATTTAACCCATGCAAACAATAAATATCTTTTTTATACTCTGAACAGCTCAATCGCTGATACGAAAACCCTGTCGGAATGCCATTGGATCGTAAGAGTGCTGCTAACAAGTGACTTTTAGCATAACACCAGCCTGTTTTATATTTTAGAACATCGGATGCTTTGTACGTGGTTACTTCATCTTTATAATCACCCGAATGGTTGATGTGGTCTCGAACATACTCAAAACAGTTTTTGGCTATTTGAGCATCAGTTTTACACCCTTGTGCTAAGCACATTGCCAAAGCATTGACTTCTTTATTTGAGTAGTCTATTATTTCTGTCTCTTCTAAATATTTTTGCATTATTTTTCCTAAAAAGAGTTTTAATTCAGAGTTAACCTAATACTACAGCAACACCTTAGAAGCCACAGCACAAACAGCCGATTCACTTTTTAAAATAAGTGGTGTGTCTAAACCCATAATATTTTCAGAAGAAAACATCGCCACTTCATCAGCAGTAAAACCACCTTCACAGCCAATAACTACTGTAGAAACATCAGCCGTGTCAGTTAATGTTTGTTCTGAAAAATTCATCATTACAGCATCGGGATACTTACTTACAAATGATTTCAATGAACTTCCTATAGAGAGCTTCATGATAGCACTGCGTCCACACTGTTGTGAAGAGTTAAGTAATATCTTTTCTAAACGAGCAAAGTCAGGTTTAAAACTCTTTTGAGAACGTTCACAGTAGATGAAGGTTATCTGTTCTACACCTATTTCGTTTAGTGTGGGTAATACTTTTTCAACACTCTTAGGATCAATGATACACCAACCAATATGTAGAGATCGTGTGGCTTTAACCGATAAAATTTCTAAGTTTTGTAACTGTAGATGAGCCTCTTTTTTATCAAGACTACTTATAACATAGTGATAAATCTTCTCATCTTCTAAATTACGCAGGGCGATTACTTCACCCTCACGGTGTCTTCGTACCTTGAAGATGTAACGATGTTCATCACCTTTTAGCAGTAGTGTTGAGACACCTGCTTCTTTATGATACAGGTACTGCACTCTTTGCTTCCATAATTTTATAAACCACCAACCCAGCAATAATGGCAATATTAAGTAGTGTATAGACTACTGCTGTTACTCTTGCATTTTTCATACAACGCTCTGAATTAGTACGATCTTTTAAAATCTTTTTATACTTCACTACTTCTAACATAATCATCGCAAAAAAAGCAACAATCATCACAGCAATACTAAGTGTCATTGACATATCAGCAAAAACAAAAGCAATCAAACCTGAAAAAGCAATCATACTCAAGGTACCATGTGATACAAACATATAAATACGGGTACGCTTTACGGTTTTAGCACAGTCACTACTTAAAAATGGAATAATTAACCCCACCACCAATACAGCCAACATTAGTTTAAGTAAAACAGCATGGTAAAAGATCATCTCTTCAAACTCACCGAACATTTTAAATCCTTCTTGTAGATTGATTTGCATCTACTTTTTTACACGAATTATACTATAATATTTTTCACATATAAAATAAGGGAAATTTATGATTAGTATTGAAAAAGCATTAGAGATTATTTATAATAATGTCACAAAAAAAAGTACCCATATTATTCCTATAGAAGCATCTATTGGCTCCATTGTTGCCAAAGATTACCATGCCACATTTGACTTGCCACGTTTTGACAACTCTGCTATGGATGGCTATGCTGTTAAAGTTGCCGATGCAGGAAAAGAGGTTACCCTTAAAGAGGTTACCTATGCAGGAGACAGACCGGAAGAGGTCTTTCAACATGGTGAAGTGATCAAGATTATGACGGGTGCTCCAACACCCAATGGCTGTGAAGCGATTGTTCCGATAGAAGATGTAGAAGTCAATGAAAAGACCATTACACTTCCATCTCATATTAAAGAGAATGCCATGATACGTTGGAAAGGTGAAGACATTAAAAGTGGCACCCCTTTTCTTTTTGCACAAACAAAAGTTACAGCGTATACCCTTGCTCTACTTACTTCACAAGGTATGACGCACATCGAAGTTTACCGAAAACCTAAAGTGGTTATTTTTAGTACAGGTGAAGAGTTAAAGGCCCACTATGAACGTATAGAACAACATCAGCTCTACAACTCCAATGCACCAATGTTTTATGCAAGAGCCAAAGAATTGGGCTGTGATGTCTCCTACATCACTTCTTCCGGAGACACTTTAGAATCACTAAAATTAGCTGTCCATAATGCCACAGATGCAGACCTTATTTTAACATCAGGAGGTGTAAGTGTAGGCGACAAAGATTTTACCAAACAAGCTTTTTGGGAATTGGGCATGGAGACACTCTTTTCAGGAATCGACATCAAACCAGGTAAACCGACTACCTTTGGAAAACTGGGCAACTGTTTTGTGGTCAATCTTCCGGGTAATCCACTCGCAGCCATGGTTAACTTTGAGATGTTTGTTAAACCGATTCTACTTAAAATTTCAGGTACAAAAAGCTTTTATCATCCACTTATCACTACAAAAATGCGTCATGAATATACATTAAGAGCAGGAAAGTATGCTGTGATTTTAGGAGAGTGGGATGGAGATTCATTTGCCCCTCTAAAAAATCAAAAACCGGGAATGGTCTCACCACTTAACCGTGCTGATGGTATGATTGTAGTCACACGAGAGATAGATCATTTAAATGAAAATCAAATGGTTAAAATGATACCAATAAAAATAGATTTACAAAGTGATAAAAAAGAAGATTTTTTTATAAGATAATTATTGTGTAGGGGTAGAGCCATGTCTCTACCCAAAATAAAAATTACAGTCCTGCAATATATCCAGAAACTGCTTTAATGTCTTCGTCACTGTAAGTAGCAACTTGACCTTTCATTAATGCACCCATACCGGCTACATTAAGTGTACCGGCTTTGTAACCAGCAATTTTAGTCTCTAAATCTGCTGCTGTTTGACCGGCGATAACTGCAGATTTACCAAGAGCAGCTGTTTTACCATCTGCACCGTGACAACCGGCACATTTAGCATAAAGAGCTTTACCATCAGGACCTGTAGCTGCTGCTACTGCTTCTGTTGCTTTTTCTGCTACGGCAGATGCTGCTTCTGTTGTAGTCTCTACAGCTGCTGTTGCTGTTTCTACTACAGCATCTTTAGCTTCAGTTGCTACTTCAGCTACTGCTTCTGTTGCTGTTGCTGCTGTTTCAACTACGGCATCTTTAGCTTCTGCTACTGTTTCTGTAACTGCTTCAGTTGTTTTTTCAACAACAACTGCTGCTGCTTCTTTAGCTTCTGTAGCTGCCGATTTTGTAGCCTCTGCTGCTGCAGGTGCTGCTGTTTCAACTGCAGGTTTTGCTGCTGCTTTAGCTTCTGCACCGGTTGCTGAATCACCACATCCTACTAAAAGAAGAGATGCTGCTACGATTGATAAAACTGTAAGTTTTTTCATGTTTATATGTCCTTTTATAATAAAAATATTTGTAAGTATACTACACTTTTTTTGGATTTACCATTAATTTTTCTACTAAGAGTTCATTCCAAAGGTTTGGATTAGACCACTCCGTTTGAATTTGTTTGGAAAAAATTATATCCGTTAAGCTTATTATTCCCATAAGTTCACTGTATGCATCTTCTTTAAAACCTTGAGCATATCCAGTCTCTGTTTCATGTACAATAACACTATGTAACTGTACATTTCGTTCTCCATTAACCATACCTGTACAAGCTAAAACCCGTTCAACCATTAAGTAAATCACCCGTGAAAACTGTTCAGCCGATGGACTAACAGGCAATTCCACCCAACGGGCTGAATGTTTTTTCATATCCTCTACATAAGAAGGTTTATCACCGGACCATAAAGTAATAGAGTGATCAAATGCATCAATCAGCTCTTTAATATAACGTTTGGTCAAACCAAAATCATACACCATCTGTCCATAGTCTAAATAATTGGACTCTAAAAGTACTTCTATTTTATAGGAATGTCCATGAATATTTTCACTACATTTCCGGGTACTGCATCCACGAACAATATGGGCATTTTCAAATTTAAACAGTTTTCGAATGATCATTGGAGTTCCTTAAAATACAATCTGTCCGTCTTGTTGCATACGGTGCATGATATCTTTGGCTTTTTGATGTCCTTGGAAAGCTGCTTTTCTACACCACTCTAATGCTTTTTCTTGATTGGTCTCACAACCCAAACCTTGATCATACATGGCACCCAAATTAAACTGCCCTTGAGGTGAGTTTTTCATCGCTGCTTGTTTAAATAATATGTAAGCTTTTTTATCACTCTTCTCCACACCCAAACCTTCTTTAAATAAGGCTCCAAGATTGTTAAAAGCTTCTGCATTGCCACGTTTGGCTGCCTCTTCATACCAAAAAGCTGCTTCAGAATAATTCTGTGTACACCCTTCGCCATTTTCAAACATAAGTGCCACATCAAATTGTGCTTGAGGCATACCTTTAACAGCTGCTTTTAGATAATACTTATGTGCTTTAACAGAGTCTTTTTCAACCCCAAGTCCTCGAAAATAAAGAAGTCCTAAATTATACGCAGAAGAGTGTTCACCTGCATCTGATGCTTTTTTATAATACTCAATGGCTTTAGTATAACTCTGTTCAACTCCCAAACCATTGTGATAAAAATAACCTACTGTGGCAAGTGATGATAAATCCCCTTGTTTAGCTAGATAGTGATAAAGTTCCAGTGCTTTTGGATACTCTTTGGCATTAAACCGTTCTAATGCTTCGGCTTTCAATTCGCTGTTTGGCATAATAATGAACCCTTATATGGTATTTTTTGGATTATATAGAGTTAACCTTAAACTATTTCTACACTCCTTGCGTGGTATCAAACACCCGTATGTGTAACCGATCACTGTAGTTAAAATTATGCTTCATACAAAATTCAAAAATAGCCTTATCATTTTTCCAAATGGTATCACGACTCTCACCCACAGGCATACAATATATGGTAACATTCTCAAAAGGTTTAGTAATTTCAGAAATTTCATCCAACGCTGTAGATTCAACCAATGCCTTATCTATCGTAAATTTAAAAAAACTGTCATAACCATGCTCTATCATGTTAGCAATGGATTGTGGTTTAATACGCTTAGACTTAGGCTCACCCGAATTTGCCAACTTGATAGACAAAGCAAAAATAGTCTGCTTGTACATGGGATACGCTTCAAAATCAATCTCTACCGTTCCATTGGTCTCAAAAGTAATCTTAATTCCCTGCTCGACTAGCCATGTAATAACAGCATAAAAAACCTCATCTTTATAATACAACAAAGGTTCACCACCCGTAATCACCAACTGAGGCAAATACCCAATGGTCTCAAACTCTTTTTTCAGATGTTCTATCAAAACACCAGCATCATCCACCTTCTCCCAAGAAGAAGAAAAATGACCATCCACAGCAAAATAGGTATCACACCCCATCTGCTGAACTCCATCCACATCATAACTGGCACCAAATCCGGGACAGGACAAATTACACCCCCCTGTTCGTAAAAAGTACGATGGAACGCCTGCATATTTACCCTCTCCTTGAATGGAGAAGAACTGTTCGGTTAGGTAGAACATTTAATGACCTGCTTTTTTATTTTTAATCCTCTTCACCCAATAATTAGGCTTACGATGCAAGTTAGCAATAGCAACCACCAAAATCATATCTTCTCTTTTTTGATAAATCACACCATAAGGAAAAGTTTTAACCAAACATCTACGTGTATTTTTTGAAACATTACACCACCCCAAAGGATAAAACTTTATAAGGTCTACAGAGTTGTAAACTTCTTGCACAAAACGATAACCCAAATCAGCTTGCTGATACTCATAATACTCAAAAGCATCATCCAACTCTTTTTGAGCCAATTCTAAAAATTGCACTTTAACCATTATTTGCGTTTATACTTTCCAAATACATCTTCTTCATTAACTACAGATATGAGCCCCTTATCATAAGCTTCAATTCTCTCTTCAGCTTCATTTGCCCATATCTCTTCCATTGTTTTATTGGGTTGATTGAGTGAATTCAGTATTTTCTCTATCAGCTGGAGTTTATCCAACGGTTTCATAAGAGAAATTTCTGTAAAAATCTGTTCTACTGCTAACACATTTGACTCCTTGATTTAATTGGTTTATTATAACACAACTATCTAACATTTATTTCCATCAAATTCTTACCAAAAACCCATCCAAACTCAAAACCTCAACCCCAACACCCTTATACTCCACAACCTCACTGCTATCATAAGTAACCAAATATCCTCTATCTTTGCCCAACTTATCAGCAAAAAACTTCAAGCCCTCAAATTCTCGCTTTCTGGTTACTTCATCTTCAATATCATAAGAGACCTGATACAACTTACCATTCAAATAAAAATCACACTCTTTTCCGTCAAGTAAGTAGTGCAGTTTCTCTTGATTTAAAGCTGTAAAAACCATGTTTTCCAACATGGTACCTCTATTTTCGCTTCGATTTACTCCTAAATTTAGAAAACCATTATCGGTCACATAGAGCTTTTTCACCGATTTTATCTGCTGGGTCAATTTCGTATGATAATTAGGAATCATTTTGACCAAAAAATTATCTTGAAAATAACCAATATACTCTTTAATCATTTTAGCATCTATCCCTATCTTTTTAGCCAACCTAGAGTAATTTACCTGTGTAGTAGCATTAGAGAGCACATAAAAAAATAAATCACGAATGGCTTCACTATTTTTAATACTATACCTTGGAACAATATCTTTTAAAATAATATCTTCTGCAATATTTTTCAAAATCCCAATCTTAACTTGTTCATTAGGATTAGAGAAAACAGAGTAGTATCCACCCCATTTTAGATACTCATCTACAGCTCTTTTTATTGCTATTCTATTTTGTGCAATATCTAAAGCAGACCCATAAGCAATATTTTTATAATTTAAAAACTCTCGAAAATTAAAAGAACTAAGTTCAAGTTTGAGTACTCTTCCTGTTAATAATGTAGCATAAGAGCTTGCCAACAGAGAAGCGTTTGAACCTGTAATAACAAACTTAATATTTGAATTTTCATACTTTGACTTAATAAAGACTTCCCATGAATCAAAAATTTGAATCTCATCTATAAAAAAATAGATTTTTTCATCCATATTAGGATTTGCTAATTTCAGATAAGTGTCATAAATTTTTTCAAGATAGGTAGGATCATGTTTAAAAGGAATAAACGAAGGCTTTTCCAAATTGATAAAAAAGATATTTTTAGGATTAACATCGTGTAGTAAAGCTTTAATCATCAGTTTTGTCAAAGAGCTTTTTCCCACACGCCTAGCACCAATAATCGCCACCATCTCTTTGGCACGCATATAAGCTAAAGCTTTCTCCAATAACTCCCGATGGGTATAATCATTATAAACCTCATTGGTACTTTTAACCCAATGAGGATTGTCTTCAAGAAGAACAGAATCCATATTTTTATCCTTTTTACGGAATGTATTCCTTAATTATACAGTTTTTATGAAGCATATTCCTTATTTAGCCACCCGTCTCATAAAAAGCTCGGCTAGAAACATCTTTCTCTTCATTCGGATTCTCTTCACTCCAACGGTTCTCTTTTGGTTTCTCTTTTAGAACTTGTGCCAATACATTGGCAGCTCCTTGAATGTCTCCTTTTTTAACCGACTCGGCAATGCTCATTGCTTCATCAAAATAGAGACAAGGAATCAAGTTACCCTCGGCTGTTAAACGAATACGGTTACAGTTTTCACAGAAGTCGTGTTTGTGAGGGTCAATCAGACCAAACTCATAGCCTGTCTCTTCGATAGTGTAGTTAAATGATGGACTCGTACCCTCGCGTCCTAAAGCATGAATGGTGTAACGCTCTTTGACTTTGTCTAAAATCTCTCGTCCGTGCATACCACGTAGGGTTTCATCGGCGTGACGGTTTTCCATGTACTCAATAAACCGTACTTTAATGTTTCGCTCTTTACAGTAGTCCATAATGTCTAAAATCTCATCGTCATTAATCCCTTTTAGAGGAACCATATTGATTTTGACACCAAGACCTACTTCTAACGCTCTGTCTATTCCTTTGAGTACTTTGGCTAGGACATCTTTTTGAGCTATTTTATGGGCAACATCAGGCTTTAAACTGTCAAGAGAGATATTGAGTCGTTTAAGTCCTGCATCTTTAAGTCTTTGGGCTACTTCCGGAAGCAGATAGGCATTGGTCGTCAATGCCAAGTCAATATCGGGTTTATAATCATGTATCATTTTTATAAACGTATCTAAATCTTCACGTAAAAGAGGTTCACCACCTGTAATACGAATTTTATTCACTCCCTCATCCATGGCAACTTTCATAAATAAAAAAAGCTCTTCAAACGAAAGTAAATTCTCTTTTGGCACCCAAGAGAAAGGTTTTTCAGGCATACAGTACTGACATCTGAAGTTGCATCGTTCTGTTACTGAAACCCGAAGGTAATTAACGGTTCTACCGTGTCCATCTATAAGCATAAGTATCCATTTGGTAATTTTGGCTTAGGGTATCAAAATGTTGATAAAAATGTGATGATGTGTGTCATGAAGTTCTTAAAATTACAATCTATAATTTCAATAACTCCAGTAACTCCTCTCCATTAAAGCTATTGCTCTGTTCTTCACTACCTTTATAAATTCCTGCTTGAAGTGACTTTTTCTTCTCTTGCAGTTTAATAATCTGCTCCTCGATGGAGTTCTCAACAATGAGTTTATAGACAAAAACAGCCTTATCTTGCCCAATCCTATAAGCTCTATCAGTGGCTTGATTCTCTACAGCAGGGTTCCACCATGGATCATAGTGAACCACTGTATCGGCTTCAACCAAGTTTAGACCGACACCTCCTGCTTTTAGACTGATTAAAAAAATATTTGCATCACCTTTGGTAAATTTTTCTATCGCCTCTTCACGTTTTTGTGTTGCACCTGTTAGTTTGGTATAAGAGATTTTTCTCTTTTTTATCTCCTCTTCCAAAATGGTTAACATGGAGGTAAATTGTGAAAAAACCAACACCTTTCTGCCCTCTAAATCCTCTATCAACTCCAAGAACATCTCTAGTTTGGCTGACTCTTTAACACTTTTGGCAGACTCCAACTTTAGTAAAGATGGGTCACAGCAGACCTGTCTAAGTTTTAGTAGAGCATCCAATATGGTGATGTGACTTCGTGACAACCCTTTACCTGCTATTGCTTCTTTAACTTTTTTCTCCATAGTGACACGGATATTTTCATAAAGTTTTGCCTGTTTTTTATCGAACTTGGCTCTTTTGATGATTTCTGTTTTAGGAGGCAACTCTTTGACCACCTCTTCTTTGGTTCGACGCAGAATAAACGGTGCTATTTTTTTGTTAAGTAGCTCTCTTCTTTTGAGGTCATGCTCTTGCTCTATGGGGTTTTGGTAAAAAGACTTAAACAGTTTTAGGTTATCTAAAAAACCTCTCATCAAAAAGTCAAAAATAGACCACAACTCACCTAGATGGTTCTCTATGGGTGTTCCACTCAGTGCCAACTTATACTCGGAATGAAATGATTTTATGGCTATTGCCATTTTGGTTGTTGGATTTTTTATCTTTTGGGCTTCATCTAAAATAATATAGAGAAATCGTTTATCTTTATACTTCTCTTCATCCCGTTGTGCGAGTTGATAGGTGGTTAAGATAAGGTCATAATTCTCTATATTTTTAAACTCTTCAGCCCTATCAATACCATAGAGTTCTAAAAAGGTCAAATCAGGTGTAAATTTCTCTATCTCATTTTTCCAATTTCCTATCAGTGAGGTAGGCATTACAATAAGACTAGGCTTGTTAAGCTCTCCTCTATGTTTTAGTAGTTGTAAAAATGCCAAAGTTTGTACGGTTTTACCCAATCCCATATCATCAGCTAAAATACCAGAAAAAGAGAACTCATGTAAAAATTTTAGCCAGTTTAGCCCAAACTGTTGATACTCTCGCAAATTGGCTTGTAGGTTTGGTGAAGGGGTAACCGACTCTATCCCTCTGAAATCTTTGAGCTTTTGTGAGAGTGCTTTTAGCTCTTTTGCTCCTTTCCAGATAACATCTGATGCATCATCAAAATCTAAAAGGTGTGCATCAAAGGGTTGGATAATAAGGTTATCTCCATCTTTCTTATCAAAAAGTTCAAAAATAGTTCTAAGAATGGGTTTAATCTCTTTGGCGTCTATATGCAAAAACCTACCATTTTCAAGCTCTAAGTTCAACTTTTCGGGCAACTCATCGACAGAGTCAAACTCTTGTAACAGTGAAGCCACAATAGGTAAAAGAGCCACCGTTCGCCCTGCAATATCAACAGAAAATGAGAGTTCAAACCACGGATTGGTATCTCCACCTTCACTACTCTCAACCGTAATGGTATCGATATACTCAAAACTGTAGTTCAACTCATTATCAATATCTATCTCCCAGCCTGACTCTCTTAACTCTGGTACAGCATTTTGGGTAAAATCTCTCCACTGCTCAATAACCATCTGCCTAGAGGCATGATGAACACTAACATAGGCTAAAACCGTTGAATTGGACTCAAACTCAAATCCTAATGTTTCAATAACCTCTCTATACTCGCTCTCTTTTTTCTTATCTCTAATAATCTTTGTGGCTTTATTATCTTTCGTTACTGTTTTTGTTCGAGATTTAAAATATGAATTTATTTTATGGTCATTATACAAAAAGCTTAACTTCATCATCCAAGTCACTCTATTTTGGACATTTTGACCATAAATATAGAGATGGGGTTTAGGCTCAACCTCTAAACGCTCTATTTCAAACTTAGAAGGGAGAGGAAATTCGATTTCAGGCAATTCATTTAAAATGGTTTGTGTAATTGTTTCAATACTGCTGTTTGATAACGCTGGAGCATTAAGCATAAAGTTTAGTGTATCTGCATTGTAGTCTGTCTCTATCTCATACATCAGATTTTTAAAAGTATCAATACACAAAGCAGGATTGGTTTTGACTATCAAATACTCATATGAAGTTAAATTAGATACCAATTGACTTTTCTCTTCTCCCTCTTGCCATGAGAATGTTAATTTTTTAGGAGTAGCAACAAACTGCAAGGGATCCATATTGGATTTAAAATAGCACTTATTGGTGGCTATCAATCTTTTTAAAATCATTGCTCCATACTCACCTAAAAAACTTATGGACTTTGAGTAGCGATGCCTCTCTTTATCTACCAAATTTAACAGTGAGGGAATAATCTCTTTGTCTATATTCTCTACATAGTCTTTCCAAGTATAGTTATCAAACAGATTCTCTCTGGAGAGTATGGATCCTTTAGAAATACCCCCTTTTTTCAATACTTTGGATCTATAAAATTCAAGGTCACTGTTGTCATAATATCTATACTCAAAAAGTCGATAGATTAAAAACTCCTCTTTCGGCTCTTCCACAGAGAGGGTCTGAGTTTCCTTAGATGTTTGGATAAACTTGTTTAACCACTTTTGAGCTTCTATATCCATTACATTTTGATGTTTCATAACTTTTGGACTTGGATCAGGTAGATGCTCACTCATCACTTGAAAAAGAACAGCCACCACATGTTTACAATTGTAGCCAACAGGACAACTACATTCTCCTTCTACTCGACTATTTTCTGCATTTGGCATCACTATTTTTTGCTCATATACACGACTACCTTGTACTTTTGAAAACAGTGTAACAATAGGTACCGTTAGTTTATAACTTGTAGTTTTATAACTTTTTACTTCAATTACTCTACCATCAAGATAATATTCATTACCTCGTAATATGGTTTTTTGGTAAAAATTGGCTCTAATATCACTAAGTGTGAGCTGAGAATCTATCATAAAAATTGCCTAGATTTTAAATTTTAAAACAAATGATAGTAAAAAAATGATTTGAGAAGCGTTAAAAAAAGATAAGATGTGGGAAACCCCACATCTTATTTAAAAGAGACGATTAATGTAAATCTCTCCATAATGAGCTTTTCCAAAGATAAGCTAAAATTGTGAATAAAATCATAAATCCGATAACCCATGGTCCTGCTATTTCTCTAGCCGGTTTACTTGGATCACCAATATCTGAAAGATACTCTTCAACTTTTTCATAACCGGCTTCATTTAGACCAACTCTAGGCATTGACGTACCTGCCAATTGTGACTGTGGATTTTCTACAAAAGTTTCCATGAAGTGGTGTGATCTGGCTCTAATAATCATAGAGAGATCCGGTGGTAATTTACCCATATATGCTTTAACAGCATCTTGCTCTTCAATCACTTTGATTTCATGAGCCAACTCATCTTTTTTATACTTAAATGTTGGTGTATCACCAAGCTGAGTTGCCTTGTCATAACGCATTGCATGACAACGAGCACATGCTTCAGAAAATGCCTCTTTAGCAGTTGGTTCAGCTGATTTATTTGCTTTAAGATACGCAACAACATTGGCAATATCTTGTGGCTCAGTTACCATAGTCTTAATGCTACCCATTGGATGCATCATTGTATCAGCATACTTATGGTCAACATTTGATGCCATTGCAGGATCTTTAATTAATGCAATTAAATAGTTTTTATCATAGATTGCACCTGCATGGTCTAATGATGGAGGAATAACACCACCCATATTTCCTGCACCATCCATGTGACAGCCCATACACATACCAAAGGTTGCTTCACCGGCTACGGCATCACCCTCAAGAGCAGCAATCTTTTTAACATCTGCCCAAAAAGCTGTTTTAGCCTCTTTTTTCTCTGCTGATGCTTCTGCTATATCAGCTGTACCATCATAAGTAAATCCATGACCTTCAACATGTTTATGCATCTGAGAGTGAGCAAATGGCTCAACTCCCCAATATAAAAGTAGCGTAAAGAAGGCTACAACTCCGAATATTTTAAGTTCTTTATTCATCCCTTGCTCCTTACAGCTTTTTTTCTATTTTTGTGATAAACGGTAGTGCAATCCACAATACAAAGAAAAGAACTGCTGAAACCAATCCAATGAATGCAAATGTTGCATCTGTCGGTGGTAATTTACCCATAAATGTTAAGACCAATACATCAATCAGCATTAACCAGAACCAAATATGGAACAATCCTCTTTTACTTGCTGGAGCAACGTTTGGACTTCTGTCTAAGAAAGGAAGTGCCAAGAAGATAACCTGTGCAATACCAAAGGCAATTAAACCAAGATCTTTAGAGAACGGTCTAAGAATCTCATACGACCACAAGAAATACCACTCAGGATAAATATGTGCAGGAGTTTTAAGTCCATCTGCTGGGTCAAAGTTTACTGGATCCATTGCAAAGTCAAAGTTATAAAATACCAAGTAGAAGAACAAGATAAAGTAAATACCCATTACAAAGACATCTTTACTCAAGAATACTGGTTGGAAAGGAATAACTTTAGACTCTTTTACTTTTCCGGCTTTGTAAAGCTCTGCAGCCTCTTCAAAATCAAAATCTTCACCATCTTGGTTGTTAACGTGTGGAAGTCTTAATGTTGCAAAGTGGAACACAATTCCCCCAATAATGACCAATGGTAAAAGGAATACGTGTAACATAAAGAATCGTGTTAAGAATGCTTGACCAGGAACATAATCCCCTCTAATCCACTCAACAAGACCATACGCTTCTAGTGAACCACCAGAGAATAGATTGGTAATAACCATACCAGCCCAATAAGACATCTGTCCCCATGGTAACATGTATCCTGAAAATGCTTCAGCCGAGAACAATACAAACAGTAACATTCCTGAAAGCCAAATCATCTCACGACCTCGTTTATAAGAACCGTAGTAGATACCTGTAAACATGTGAATATAGATAATTAAAAAGACCAATGATGCACCCACACCATGAACATGTCTCCACAACCATCCATAACCAACCTCGGTCATAATCAGATAATTTACTGAATCAAATGCTGTATCAACCCCTGGTTGATAATACATCAAAAGAAAAATTCCAGAAACAACAAGAATACCAAATGTAGCAGCAAGAACCATTCCCATTGCCCATAAGAAGTTGATATTTTTTGGAATCCAATACTCAAAAGCAAGTACTTTACGTACCGTACTAATTGCCAATCTTTCATCTAACCATTGAGCTGAGAATGGTTTTGCGTTTTCGTCAAAATGTGCCATCTATTTTCTCCCTTAAACCGTAAGACCAGCGTCTAGCATTTTTTTATACTCTGGCCCAGCTTCACCTAAAACCAATTTTGTACCATCAATCTTAAATGGTGGAATCTCTAGTGGACTTGGAGGTGGTAAGTTAGGAAGGTTAATACCAGAAGTATCAAACTCTCCACCATGACAGGCACAGAAGAATTTTTTGTCATCTGCTTTATACGCAGGAATACAACCTAAGTGTGTACAAAGACCAATTGACATATGAAATCTTTCACCTTCTACAATAAGGTCTCTATCATTTGATTCAGCATCTTTTGGCTTCTTCAAAATAAAAATAGGTTTTCCTCTCCATTTTTCTACTACCAACTCATTTTCAACAGCTGATGCTAAATCAACCGTTGTAAACCCTGCTGCTTTAACACTTGGAAGTGGATCCCAAGATCGTTTCATTGCATACAGTGCACCAATACCACCCAAGGCAGTAAAACCACCCAGAGCCATACCCATGAAATCACGTCTACTACTCATACCTATCCTTTATAATAAATTTCAGCTTTTATTATAATAAGAAAGAGATTAAGTCTCTATATATTTTAAAGTCTATTAATGATTTTCCCTACAATTGTTTCGTTTTTTTCTATTAAGTTACATGGTGTTAAAACTATTTTTAATAATTTTTGTTGATAAATATCTTTATTGAAATTGATAACTGTTATAATTTCAAGTAAACTAAATAAACTTTTTTCTTCTTGTGTTAATTCATTCAATTCGATGTAGATAACTTCTGCTCCGGCGACCCTTGCTTCAAGTGCTGTTTGAAACGATGCTGTCACCACACGACTTGAAGAACAGATTAAATCCATGTACTCTTCCGGTTCATGCATGGTCTTAAATATCTTCGACAACTCATCTTCATATTTCACATAAAAGTAGTGTCCTAAAAGCAACTCCATGTCCGTATCTTTAAAGAATTCAGCATGTTTGAGTATGGTTTTATCAGCATCAGAATCACTTAAAAAGAAAAGCGTTCGATTCTCTTTTTTATGCTCTTCAAAATAGACATCATCAACTATAACCGAAGAGATACACGCTTCATCATCACAATTTAAACGCATCATGATCTCTCCATGAATACTTTTATCATCAGCACTCCCTGCAAATCGAAACACCTCTTTAAAATCAGAACAATACTTCACCAAACGTCCATGATCATCCTCAGGAGAGTCAATAATGACCGAGTCACCTACTTCTGCAATGGCATCAATGTCTTGAATGGTCTCAATGGTCACCGATTCAGGTACACCAAACTCTTTAGCCACCAACCCTGCTCGAAAATCATTCACCAAAAGCATGGTATCTATCCCTTTGGCTCTTAATTTATTTAAAACAACAGCTGCTCTTTTGACTCTATCAAGTCCATTTTTGTGTCCTGTAAATGCGTAGTAGTAGAGTTTCATGTAAATCCTTATCTATCAATTTGGCTCATTCTAGTATAAATAACCTATCTAATAGATAATTCAGAGAGATTCTCTCCTGTTCTAACCTAAATGCTTTACCATACACATCATCTTTTAAACCTTCAAAAATCTCTTGTTCCTCCTTTGTAAGATGACCAAGCTCTCCTAAAAATCTTTTTACCTTGTTCTCTTCCACAGCCAAATGCTTATATCTGTTTATCACCTCTTTATCCATTAACAATGAGTGAACATGAGAAAAATAACCCCTTATTTGTGAAAGTATCGCAAACCCATGTGTATCAATATCTCCCCAATAAAAGAGCTCTTTTTCCTCTAACCATTTCACCTCTTTAAGCGTCTCTATCCCATACCCCAAACCAAAAATCACCATGGCATTTTTAACATTTGGAAAGCTCAATCCATTAATCTTATTTTCGGTAATATAGACTTTGGTACACCCTAAATCCAATTTTTTAAACGCATCAAGAGGCAGTAAAATATCACTCATATTATAAATGTATAAATCTTCATCTAAAATCCGAAACCGAATCGTAGGCAGATCATATTTGAGTCCGTACTTCTTTTCAAACCCATGTTGTGTAAGCTTGGTAATGGTTCCATCAAACTGTTTTGGCTCTAAAATGGTTGATAAAAGTCTATCAAGTATCATCATGTGTTGCTCTATAAACTTACTGTCCACCCCTTCTATATCCAACTCACGAATATACTTGTTGGGTTTAGGATAAGCAACAAAATAGTCACACACCTTTAGTAACTGCTCCCAAACCTCATCATACTCCATCAGCAGTTTTGCCCTAGTTTCTAAAAGCCCTTTGGTTTGTGGAAATGTCAAAAGGGTTTTATCTACTAAAGATAGATGGTTCTCAAACAGTTTCACTTTAGAGAGATGTCTCAAAAAACCCTCTTGATTCATGGTTAAGATATAAGGCATACGCTGTCGCCCCAAAGAGCGATAAGCAACCTCTTGAAACTCAACCTCAAAAGGGCTTTTATCTAACACCTCGACCCAATCACGAATCTGCATAAAATTTGTCTCTATCTCTTTTTGAGAAATCCTTTTAAACTTAATGGTAATGGTAAATTCTGTTTGATTCAAATACGCCGTAAGATGCTCGGCTCTATTGTAAAGCGTTGTTAGTTTTTTACTTATCTCTTTTGGGGTTTGAAGTTTAAGGGGCATTTGAAAACTTTTGCATATGCTGTTGATTCACCTCAATATAGCCTCAATAATCCCCATAACTTCATCTAACCTACCCTCATCGAGAACCTCAATAAACTTCATGCCTCTGGCTTCATAATCAATAGATTTAACCTGCTCTGTCAAGATAAACCCACCAATCTGACTCCCTCCGACCTCTACATGAAAAGGGAAATCTCTGTCTCTATTGGTAATGGGGCAAACCAAAGCAAAACCAACAGCCCTATTAAATTTTTGATTACTAACAACAAGAGCAGGTCTTCTACCTTTTTGTTCATGCCCTGCTTGTGGGTCAAAAGTCAAAATAACCAAATCACCCTTATTGGGAATATATTTTCTCTTTACCAAATCTCTCTTCCCATAGGTTTAGTAAGTAGTTCTTCTCTTTTCACATAATCCACTGGAATATCAGCTATAAGCTCATCAATATTGTATACTTTTTTTTTCTTAACAGGCTCAATCACAACTCTATTGTTTTCAACAAACATTCTAACCTTATCACCAATGTTTATTTGTAAAGCATCTATAATACTTTTGGGAATTCTAAGACCTTGTGAGTTACCCCACTTCGATATTGATATTTCTGGACTCATGACACACTCCTTTTGATGTATATCATTAGTGTATCATTATTTTGCTGAAAAAATAGGGTTTGAAGTTTAAGAGACACCCTTCCCCTCCAAATACTCCTCAACACTCAACCCCACCACGCTAGAGTCCATCCCCTCTCGGTTATGCACAAAATGAATCGATTTAATATACGGCTCAATGATATTTATCTTCTGAATCGGCGTAATCACCAGCAGTTGTAGGTTTAACTTTTTAAACAGCTCTAAGCCATATTTGGTTGAATCATCCGACCCTTTTCCAAACGCCTCATCTATCATCACAAATCTAAAACTTTTGTTGCTGTTCTCTTCTAACCCATAAGCAAAAGCGATAGAAGATGCCAATACAGTGTAGGCAAGTTTCTCTTTCTGCCCTCCTGATTTTCCTGATGAGTCGCTGTAGTACTCTTTTAACGAGCCATCGCCCAAATATATCTCATTGGCTCCAAATCCAAACCAGTTTCGCACATCGGTTACTTTTTTTCGCCACTTCTTATCAACATCTACAAAGTTTTGGCGACCATTAAAGCGTTCGATAATCTTTTTAACCTGTAAAAACTTCGCCTCATCATAGCTATCTTCACCCCCAACGGTACCACTTAGAGCCTGTTTCAAATCCTCTTTAAACTCTCGTATGTCACTGTCGATGCTCTTTGCCATGCTCAATTCAATAAACGTACCAACACTGTACTCTATGGATTTTAAAGAGTTGTTAATGAGTCGTATCTTTTTAGTAATGGATTTCTCTTCCTCTTCAAGCCGTGTCTTTAGCGTCAAAAAATGCTGTATGGTTCCCTCTCTAAAGAGCTTTTTAAACTTCTTCTCATATTTTGGCAGGTCATCTTTTTTCAGTACCTCAAACATCTTTTCAAACTCACCAATAGAGTGGGTTGAGGCATCCACCTCTTTGGTAAAGGTCGGAAACTCTTTAATGTAACTCTGCATCCCTGAAGTGATTTTTTCACTGCTTCGGTTGATTTTAGCACTTAAACTGTCAATGTTTTTTTGAATGCTTTCTCGAACCCCTTGTTCCTCTTTTTTAATGGTATGAAGCTCTAGTTTGCTCACTTTTTCCTGTTTTAGATAGGCTTTTAACTCATCTTCATATTTGGCTAACGGCTCTTTTTTACCCTCATACAACCCTTGGGCTTCACTCTTTTCACTCTCAAATTTTTCAATATCTGAATCAATCTTACCCTGTTTTTGATGCAATTTATTGAGTGTTTCTCGTTCTACTCGGCTATCGTGTTCCACTTTTTGTAAAGCATCTTCTAACGTTTTTATAATATCCGAACTCGCTTCAAGTGCCTCTTTTTGAGCTTTTAACTCCTCTATCTTTTTAGCCACACTGTACCAATCTATCATCTCAAAATCTTCAAAATGAAGTAAATCTCTTAATCCATCTCGTGAAACTTCCAGTTGTTGCTCTTGGGTCTCAAAAGTTTTTAACTCACTCTTTAAAATATTAAGTTGTCCTGATAGTTTGTCAAAATCCTGCTTGAGTGCCAAAAGTTTTTCACGATTCTCCCAACCCAAAACAAAACGTCGCTGGTCATTCACACTGAATCTGTCATCTTTCTCATGCCGTACTAGGTTTGATTTTATCTGCCCATTTTGTGTTAACGCTTTTTTAAATCGCCGAAACTCGGTCAGATTCTCAACACAGGTGTAGTTAAATCGTTGATGAAGCTCATTCTCTATCCAGTCATAAAAAGGGTTATCATGGTGAATATCCACTTTGGCTATCAATGAATTATCTTCTACACTTATGGCAGTTAGTTTGCTGGGTTTGGTAATTTTTAGGTAAACAATTCGACCTTTAAGATGGGTTTGGTCAATATACTTACTCACCTTGGTATAATGCTCCTCATCCACCAAAAGCGAAAGGGCAAACGGTCGTAAAACCCTCTCAATCGCCCCCTCCCATGCCTTGTCATTGACCTTTAAAAGCTCACCCACAAAAGAGAGTTCTATCCCCAACTCGTTGGCAATTCTGTCGCGAATATCTGAATTTTGTTTGGGAATATTGCTTTTTCTATTTCTCAAAAACCCTATTTCAGCTTCAAGCTCATGGCTTACTTTTTGTTTTTGACTTATAAAACTTTGCAACACTCCTTTTTGTATTTGAAGTGATGCTTTTTCGCTCTCAATGGTTTGTAACTCCTCATCAATTTTATTGCGATTGGTCAAAAAAGTATGCTCATTTGAAACCGACGGCAACCCCAAACGTTTGGAAAAGTTATGATAGTTGTGATGTACCTTTTTACGACCATCTCGAATACGATTTTGCGTCTCTATCTCTTTGCTTAGTGTCAATATTTTATCACCACCACTGCGTTTAAGCTCACCTTTAAGCTCAAAGCGTTGCTCTTCCAACTCCTCTAATACGTGACTACTTTGAGCAATCTTTGAGTGGGCTTTGGTCTGTTCAATAGTAAGTGATTTCAGTCTCTCTTCGCTCAACTCCACCTTGGCTTTGGCAAAATAGGCAGAGAGCAGTTCTCTTAGTTGCTCTTTGCTCTTTTTGGCTTTAAGATTGAGCTTATACTTTGTAGAGTCACTTACAATGGGTTTAAGCATCTCCATCTGTTTTTTGGCTCGTAGCACCGTATCATGGGCTTGGTTTAGCTCATTAAAGTTGTGACAAAGCTCATCAATTTTGCTATCAACCCCACTCTCTTCTAACATGTGACTTCTCACAAACGAGGTCAAGTTTCCTACCGATTTCATCGAAACGGTCTGATAAAAAAGATTCAACGCCTGAACACTCGCCATATTGGTCAAACGTCTAAATTGGTGGCTATACTCTTTAAAGGTATTAAAAACCTCTATCTCTTTAATGGACTTCAACTCTTTTTTGAGACTTCCAATCGTACTAAATTTAATAAAATGCTCTTCAATACTCAACGCCCTCTTACTCACCACAAAAAGTTTATTGGGCTGTCTACTCCCTTGGGTGAGCCAAAAAAATTGAGCAATACTCACCACCTCATTAGAATGTTCATTTTGAAAGGTTGCCAACAATACGGTATAATTTTTTGCATCCCGAAGCGACACAGCTTTAGAGCTTCCCATCCCCTCATCAATCGTATTTTTATACTCCCCCACAATATACGAATAGAGCGTTCGCTCCTTAGCACTCGAACCTGCTGCCTTATTGTAGGTAATCTTCTGATGAGGCACCAACAGCGTCGTAATCGCATCCACTACCGTCGATTTACCCGACCCAATGTCCCCTGTTAGCAGTCCATTTTCACCGTCAATATTCAGGGTATAAATCTTTTTGTTAAAAGTTCCCCAGTTGTAGAGTTCGATTTTATTGAGGCGAAAGCCTGTTAGGGTGTTGCTCTTTTCTATTTTCATCTTTTACTCTTTTGGATTTTGTAATATTTATTAAAAACTCTCTCTAACTTCTCTTGATACACATTCATAATTCTATTCCTGTTCGTAAAGCCTCTTCTTCAATGGCTCTTGTTTTATCTTTTGAAATAACAACATCTATCTTCTGTTCACCTATTTTACTTTGAAGTTCACCTAAAAAAGCTATCTTTTTATCAAAAACCATATACAAATCTATATCTCTCCCTCTTTTACTATCGTCTACACGACTTCCAAAGAGATAGATTTTTCCTGTTTTAAAGATATTTAAGAAGGTTTGTTTGATTGATTCTTTTTCAAATTGGGTTAGTCGCATTTTTTATTTTACCTATATTTTATACTTAAAATTCCATACTATCAATCAACTCATTCATATTAAAGTTAATCAAAAAAGAAGTATATTGATTTTCAAATATACTTTGCAAATACTCATTAATCTCTATCTCACTGTCATCTTCTTTTGAGATTCGATATTTACTAGTTTTATTGATAGAGTATAAAAATAATGTATGAAAATAGACCTTTGCAATATACTCTTTTTCGGCTTTCTCTCTTAACTCATTGCTATTCAGTTTTGATTTATGTGTTTTTAAAACACTGCTATCTAAGTTAATATATATTTTCTCTAACTTTTCACCATCATCCATAATATATAAAATATCTTTATAGTCAATTGTGGCTATTCCTTTTTCCTCTAAGTCATTCCATGAGAGAATATTTTCATCTGTAGGTTTTTCTGCAACTAGTGCTAATTCAGGTAATCCAATTTTTTGATTCTCTTCTTGTTGTTGTTTTGGTTGTTCTTTTTGAGGCTTCTCTATCTCTATCAAAATCAGTTCTTCAAAATCTTCTGTAGGAGAAGATAAATCTATTTTTATCTGTACCTCATCTCCTATTTCCATAGTATCTGTAGGATTAAGAGATATTTTTATCTTTCCATCTTCAGGACTTGATTTTGATATATCAAAAACTTCACTAATATCTTGTGGTGTACCTTTTGCATTTCCACCATCAATTTGATTATTTCCTACATCTACAAGTGATATTTTTAGCTCTCCATTATCTTCATCTCTATCAAAATAATGATTTTCTACATCAGTTGAGAATTGGATAGTTCTACTTTTACCTTTTTCTATCTTAATTACATTAACACCATTTTTAGAACCTTTAAATTTAAAAAATGATGGAAATCTCTGAGGAATAAACTCCTCTTTTTCTTTTAGCTTTTTCTTATTTCTAGGTTTCTCTTTTTTCTTCTTTTTATCATTATCTTTTTCAATCTCAAAAGTATTATTCAGAAGCTTTAATAAGTCATTATTTAAGGGAAGATTTTTTGTAAAGGACTTAATTAGTTCACTTGTATCTGCACTATCTAAAGATGTTGCATCTTTTCTATCTTTATGTAGTTTGGCTAATCTACTATTTTTAAGTTCATTGGTCAACACTTCTCGTAAATATCGATACTCTTCACCCTCTTTCAATCTGTCTCTACTTGCCATAAACAGCTGACTTCTGAAATCATACTCCATATGAGTACAATCTACATGAACTAATAGATGCTCTTTTAAAAGAGGATATTTTAAAGAACGCGTAATAAATTCATTGGTCAAATGTCCTTGTACTTGCCCATTCATTGTAAAGACAACATACATTTTACTTCTAAAAAATTCATTTCTAATAGTGTTTCTTGAATCTTTTACACTTTTATCACCAATTTTAGGTTTAAATACATAAGAAGTTATCTTCATATCTCCTATTTTACTACTTTGATGTTCTTTAGTAAAATACTCTTCTATATATTTTCCATTATCTTTTTCTAGTCTCTTTTTTAAACCAAAAGAAACTCTTTGTAATGCATTATCATCTGGATATCGCTCTTTTTTATCAACCATTAGTATTGGTAAAGCTGGTTCAAATAAAAACTCATCAACTCTATCTTTTAAATCCTTAGAGATAACCGACCTAGCACCCTCTGGCAAATCATACGAGTAGAGTTTTATGATTGAACCAGTCGCAAACTCTTTTTGATGTAATCCTAAGTCCAAACTTTCTATTGGAAATGATGGTATTACAGCACCTATTTTTAGGTACTCATACCAAGTATTCTTTTTAGTTTTTTGTTCTTCATGACTAAAAGGGTGTTTTCGTATAAGTGTAAAACCAAACTCGCCACTACCATCATACTTTTTAGAAGCAATGAGCTGATAACGATTTTTTCCACAAAAAACAATAGACCCTGTCCCTCCCATATTGTACTTACCTTGCACAAACAAAATATCATTTTTATTCCCTTTACCAATAGATAAAAATGTATTTTCAAAATCTTTTGGGTCTTGTCCTTCTCCATTATCATAAATAATCAAAGAGGTATCATAGGTTCTAGCACGTTTCGCTTTCCTTATACCATCAGCAATAACTTGAATACCTAAAGACTCTTTTTTGATAAAATCAGAAGATAACCACTGATGCTTATTTCCATAAAATATCTCTACAGCTTCTTGCATTGTCTTAGGTGCAGTAGATGACCTTGGGTCAATACCTACCTCGTAACATTTCTTCATAAGCGTAGCATCTATAGAGTTAGTAAACTTCTCTATCAATGCTCCTATGGCTGATGCTTGTTGATTTTCTATGGTTCCAAAGTTATTTTCATTAGCACCCAATGGATACCAATTATTTTGGTCTTGAAATAGAGAAGTGTTGTCTATTATTTTTTGTAGGTCAGTTTCATTTTGAGCTTGGTAGAGTTTAAAAAAAAGTTCTTTAGTTTTCACAATCTTCCCCATATAATAAAAGATGATTTTTAGGATAATCAATAATAGAGTCTTCTTTAAAAATAAGGAAATAAATTATATTTTCAAGAATAGGTAATAAAAAACTTTTAAAGAAAGCAACTAAATCTAATGAGCCATTCAAAGTTGTATGTGTAATATGAAATTCTGTTTCTTTATTATGAATAATTGAATTTCTAAAATAATAAATAAGTTTAGAAGCATTACTATAGTTTAAACCATTTA
This sequence comes from bacterium, assembly GCA_018822805.1. GTDB lineage: Bacteria > Campylobacterota > Campylobacteria > Campylobacterales > Sulfurovaceae > UBA1140. The sequence goes on along the minus strand of JAHJJU010000045.1, from coordinate 17,737 downwards.
TATTTTGTAGAGTCATATTTCTAAAAATTTGATTTATTTGATTTTGAGTAGTTAAAGAACTTTTATAATTAGAAAGCTTATTATTAAAATATTGCTCCACTATATCAGTAGGTGTAATATTTTCATTTTTTATCTTTTTTAAAAGTTCTTTTAATGTTTGTTCTTCGGTTAAATCTACTTTTTTATATAAATTCTTAAAATCTCTTATAGTAAGTTTTGTATTTGCCATTTCAGCAATAGGTCTTCTATACATAAAGTTTTCAATTATATGATAAAGGAGTAAGTACTTCAGTAAAATATCTTTGGTATGATTATATTCACTCAATATGTATGCACTTTCTTGATATTGATTAAATTTTTTACTATTACATTCTAAAATATTTTTTACATCGTTAATAAGAAATTGGTTTTCTTCTGTTTCAATAGGACTATGAAAAATTTCTCCATTAATTAATAATATAAATTGAACAAATGACTCTAAATTATTGTTATCTACTTCACAATGTGGAATGAAAAACCATAATTGATTATCATGATTTAAATCATCCCAATTCTGATTTAATGCTACTAATAAGGAAGCGTAATATTTATTTTCTTCATCATTAAAACATTCTAAATTAAAATTATTCGTATCAACAATTAAAAAAGGATTATTTTTATATGACAACTTTATATTAGTATCTATAGATAATTGATAATCTTCTTTTGATATATAATTAAGTATTACTGTATCAGTATCAATTTCTATACCTTTATTAATAATTTTTTGAGCAATGTAAACTTTAAACTCTATTTCTTGCTTGATTAATTCAAAATTTCCTGCTAAAAAATTATCTTGAATTTCAGAAGTTTGTATTTCGAGATAATTCTCTATCTTTTCTTCTATCTCTTCAACTACATTCATTTTTTATATCACCTTTAGAAATTTTGAAAATCATTTTCCAATCTTTATTTATTTGATTATTCTTAAGTATCTGACAAAAATAATAATAAGTTGAATATTTAAATAAATCTCCAATATTCACTTTAGCAATATTAACATTTTCTTTAGCCATATTAAATTCATCTATTTTCAAACTTTCGATATTATTACTAATTATCTCAAGAATATCACTAAAGCAATTATCTAAAGACTCTATATTTTTATCATACTTTATTTTAAAATATTTTCCAAAAGCAGCAAACATTCCAATCAAAACAGATTCCCTTCCTATCCATTCTAAACCAGTTTTTCCATATTCATTATCAATTAACTCATCTAGCTGTTTAGAAAAATTTATAAATTTTTCTAAATTATTATCCATGAAAAAAACTTTAACTTGTTCGAGTTCAACATCAATATTTTCATGTAGTTCTTGCAAAAATTTTTGATTCAATAATATAGGTTCGCATTTATCAAAAGCAATCAATGCAGATATGGTGTGTGCTAGATGTAAATCACCTTTATTTTTATTTTTATAAAAATAGGTTGCATTTATATCTTTTGAACGAATAAAATTTTTTAAATAGTCATCTGAAATAATATTTAAAAAAAGTAACTCTAGCTGGTGTTTCATATCCATAGATTTGTGTCCAGCATTTAAAAGTAACATTTTATTGATTTGTTCATTTTTATCTAAGTTATCCCATACTTCAAACCATTGAATAAAATCTTGGAAAACATTTCTATCTACATCTCTATCTCTATAAAAATCCAAAATCGTCCAAAAATAAGATATATCTGTTGCTTTCTCTTTTAATTCATTTTTTAATTCTTGTGATAGTTTAAATTTTGTTTTATTTTCTATCTCTTCTTTTGAACCTTTATCAATTTTTTCTAAATATAACTGATACGCATTATAAACTAGTTTCATTCGATAACTTCGTTGTAATCCATCTAAAATTTTATATTCTTGAAGAATCAACGCTTTATCAATATCTTCTAAAGGTTGCATAGAAACTAATACTATAGAGGGAATATGTTTTTTTTCTAAAATTGTTGTTGTCAACCTTTCTAAGTAAACATTGTTTTTAACAATACCTCTTTGAATATCATACTCTCTATATCTATCAGGAATTGATTTTATATAATTCTCTAAAGTTCCTTCACATATATAACAAATACTAGTATTACCGTTATTAGTCTCTTCTCGTTTAGATAAAACCTTTAATTCTAAATTAGCCATAAACTACTTCTCCTACAAAGTACACATCGTACAAAGCTTATCTTTCTCAACCTCATCTAGCATTTTATCATGCTCTGAGATAAAATCCATCTCTTCCATCATCGTACCGTTTTTGATTGGTTGCTTTTTCCTCTGCTCTTCCATTCTTTTGTATGACTTTTTTATTCGATCTATATTTTCAGGTTGAATAAGTTCTGATAGTGGCATATCTTTTATCCAAGAGTAACCAGATTTTTCAAACTCCATTGCTTTTTTATATTCATCAGGGTGTTTTTCCCATAACCACACCCACTCTATTTGTCGCATAAAGAAACAAAAGTAACAACCAGAACGACTTCTAAAATACTCTATATCATACTCTTCATCATACACCACATCATAATAAGCAGGTAATCCTACCCCTGCATTGTGTAAAATTCTTTTTACATCATTCAGTGTAATTCCATCATCTTTAAAAGGCATAACAGTAATAATATGTTCATCAGTAGGAATCAATCCCTCTCTGTTTTCATCAGCCCTTATACCTACATAATTATAGATGGTATATTCTTTAAACTCTTGCATGGTATTTAAAAAAGTTTCAAGCTTCATCTTCCTTGTACACCATCGCTCCATCGGTGAGGGAAGATAATCGTTATGTTCCAAAAGAAGCTCTTTAAAAGACTTTTCAGGGAACTTGTACTCAACTTTTATACCCAAAATAGATTGTAATTTATTCAAGTAGTCATAAGTATCTTGTAACTCTTCCTGTGTATCAAAAAAGAGATACTTGAACTCCCTGTCAGGATATTTTTCTTTTAGATAAATAGCAAGGGCAGCACTATCTTTACCCCCTGAAATAGAAATAACATGTAGTTCTTTACGCATTGTTTAACTCTTTATTTAATAATTGAGAAATTAAAAATAACTTCTCATCGTTTGTATATTCAGTTGGAATCATTTTATTTAGTTCTAAAACTTTATTATTGATTGTATCTAATTTACTTTTATCAATGGAGATAACTCTATTTAAATTTGAATCAAGTGAAGCCAACGATATCTTTCTCACATCTTTTGTATCACTAACCATATCAGCAAGTTCTAATTTAGATAACATATCCATAGAAACATCTTTTAATTTTCCTTTTAAAACCGTAATATCATTATCATAACACTCTTCAAGCTTTTTATTAATTAAAATAACAGCAATACTATTAACAAAATCAAGGAAACTATGAGAGAATGTAAAACTTCTAATTAAAGCTCTTGTTTGCGTATCTAAAGATTTAATTTTTTCTAATTTTTTTGATAATGTTAACAATCCATTGCCATAAGGAAATGATTGACTCTCAAAATGAAAAATTTCTGAAAAATACTTTTCAAACTCTACTACCTCATTTTTATAGGCTAAAGCAACTTCATTAAAAGCTTTTTTAAACTTTAATACAAACGCTTCATCACTAATATTCTCAATATTTTCATACCCTAAAGCTCTAGGAAACTTTACAAAAAAAGCATCTTTAGGGTCTTTCATGGAAATAATAGCACTTCTTAAAGCAATTGCCTCTTTTGATAATTTTTGAGTCTGTTTCGCATAATTTGGTAAAATAGAAAACTTTCCATGTAAAGTTTTAATAATTGAAACTACTTTATCTTTTGAATAGGTATATTCTGAAAAATCAGTTGCTATCTCTACATAATTTTTAAATAGATTCTGCTCTTTTTGAGATAGTTCAATTACTTGTAACTGAAATTTTTGACTAGCTTTCCACATATTCATCAACATATCTATTGTTAATGTATACGTATAAGTATTATCTCTAAAAACATTTACTTTTTCTCTATGCACAAGTACAAATAAAGAGATAATAAAAAGAGCTGTTACTCGATTCAATCCATAAGGTTCTTCCTCTAATTTACTTATCAATACATCTAATAAAACCTTTCTAGATAATAACTGAGCTAGGTATTGCCAAATATTTGAAAAATTTAATCCAGTTGGTTCAGATAAACTATACTGATTATCTTTTATCTTTCTATGAATACCTGCCTTTTGAATAACTGATAAATATAAAGCTTTTTCAGCAGGGAATTTTTTTATTCCTAAATACTCTAAATAACTACTCTCTAACATACCTTCAAAAAGTTTTTTTATAGTAATTGTACTTGCTCCTTTATGTGCAATGGTATGATTAAAGGTATAATTATTTATTATTGGTGTATCAGGATAAGATAAGGTAGCAATCTCACTCAAAATCTCTTGTAACTTTTTAGAACTATATGAATACTCTTCTCCTCTATAGAAGATTGAACCATTCATGTAACTTGCATTGAGTAATTTTTCAAGTGTGATGGTGTAATCGCTCATCATATTATCAATAATCTCTTTGGTATCAATACTAATTATTGCAGAAAACTCTTCTCTTATATCTTCTAAGACATACATCTTTTTAATCAATACTTTTAAATCAGACAAGTTCAATAGAGGAATAAAAACAGATTTTTGTGAAATAAAACTCTCTTTCTGTAGTAACTCTTTATCTACATCTGAAAACAATATTTTATATTTAGAATCAACTAAATATACACTCTTTAAAACATAAACTTTTTCAAAATATCTTTTCATTCCATATTGAACAAAATATCTTTTTGCGACTAAGAACTTATCTACAATAAAATCATTCAGTTTCTTTTCAAAATCGATATTCTTATTCTCTAATAATCTCTTTTTTAACTCTTTATTGATATTGATATTTGAATCTTCTAAAAGTGATAAAGATTTTGTTTGCTCCTGATAGACCAAAATATTATCATCTACAAGTTCATTAATAGCTATCTTAATATCTTTTTTTAAATATCTATCTAAAAGTGATAAAACAAGATGTTCTTCATCTGTTACAATAGTATTAGAGAGTTTAAAAGTATGAATCAAGGCAATGGTCTTAATAATGTCTTGTTTCACTTCTATTTTTGTTCTAACATCTTGCAATCTATGTTCAGCCTTATACCAAATTTCTCTATCGGGTAAAAGAATATTATAAACTTTAAGTAAATAACTCACATATTCATATAGATTAGCTAAAGAATATAACGTAACTTTCTCTCTCTCTTTAGCAATAAATTCTTGAAAAGCATCTGGTTCAGTAGAAAAAAGAAAAGAAAAAATAGAGCGTTGATTTTGAAAATATCTTGTAAAGATTTCAGATATTACGATGGCAGAAAAAGGGTGTATTGGTGCAATCTTTTCAAACAGTTCAACATTATTATTTTCATTAAATATAGCCTCACTACAAATTGAATCTATTAATTTCTGTGCGTTTTTTATTGGTTCACTCTTTTTTAAAGAGATGGTCTCTTTAAAAATATTCAACATTTCATAATAGTCATCTTTAAAAACAATATTTTCAAATCTTCCTTGTATTTTATCCCAATCGGTATAGGTCATTTCTATAAAATTATTTGTATATTCACTGAATGCTTTATGCAAAGAGATAATTAATTTATAATTATTTTTTTTATTAATATACTCAGCTAAAGTTTGCAAATCAAAAATATCATTAGAATTAGTATCCTCTAATCCATACTCTATAAACTTTCCAAACTCATCTATGGAAAACAATACATCACTATAATCACTTTTTTGTAAATCTTTATCAAAAAATTCTAAAATTTTACTCATTTGAAAAGTTTGATTTTTTTTAAGATAGGCTATTGTCTCCTCTAAAATATTATGTTCAAAAATAGCATTTTTAAATTGAGATTTAAATGAGCCATGTTCAGCTACAATCTTGATTTTTAGAAAATTTTTATCTTTAATAAAATGCTCATAGAGTTTATATATTTGCTTATCATTTTTTTTAAGAGTTTGTAAACAATGCTTACTATTTTCATTTTGAGATAATAATGTGTTGATGTATAAAAGGAGTGAAGATTTTCCACAACCAAAAGAACCAATGAGGGCTATAGAATTATGGTAATCAAGTTTAAAAAAAGTACTTAATGTATCTTTTGTAGATTGTGTAATGATATAGTCGTTACACTCCTCTTTATCGTGTATAATATTGGTTGATTTATTGAATCTATTTTTTAAAGTAAGTTCATTTATATAAGAAAACACTGCCATCCTTTATCCGTATATCTTGTCTAATATAACTGATTTATCTATCTGTTCTATTATATAAATTTGTCTAATACCTGCTGTCTCTGAATAGGTAAATTTATTATCTGTAAGCTTTGATAGTTTATCTATTTTACTATAAAGTGTATGTTCACTCATACATAAACTTTTTTGTATACTTAATTTACCTCGTTGAATATCATCTATAGAGATTGATGCCACATTTAAGCCATGTTGCATCTCAATATAATCACATAAAATATATAAAAAGAGTTCATCTGAAATAGGTGCAACAGCATTAATATTTAATGAGTAATTACCTTGTAATAATTTTGTAATAATATTTAATTCTGATAAGATACTCATACTATAATTCTCACCGTGATGATTGTTATACATTCGTATCAATACATCAATATCAGCATTTAAAGTCGCAGAAGATAACTTAGTATCATTTTCATTTAACCATAAAGTGATGTACTCAAAAAGCTCTTCTTTAGAAAATTTATGTGGGTAAAATTTATTAAAAAATAGATTATACAAAGTGGCTTTTTCTATATGTTTAACCAAATTCCAATGTAATATCCACAGGGTATCACTATTTTCCAAATATGGGTCATTATCTAAAATAGTTTGCCCCAATACCGTTAATTTATCTCCAGCAATCAAATCAAAAACTTTCATCCAATGACTAAGGGATTTAACCATATTACTCCCAAGCCCCAATTGTGCAATCGTTGTTTCAATATTCGATAGAATAAATATAGTGTTATCTTCTCTATAAGCTTCTAAACCTTTAGTAATCCAATCTATTTTACAATCAAATTTATCATGACCTGAAAATGATGTTTTTATTTTTGTCATACTTATTTTATATCCTATTACTTTATAATTTTTTAAGCGTATCTTACAGTTTATATACTTGATTTCTCCACGCAATATCCCTCTGCAATCCATCAAAACTACAAATCTCATCAATCAACCTAAACCCATTCTCTGTAAATAACTGCTCTACAACTCCATGGCGTAAATCTTCAAAAAAACGTTCATCGTTGGTTCTTGCTGTGGTGGAGTAGCTTACAATCACCAGTCCACCGATGGATAAATAGTTCTTTACATCTTCAATCCATGCTTTTATCTCATCTTTGCTTAAGTGCATTATGACAGCAATAGAGACAAGCACATCAAATTTGAACCCCATATCTAAGCCTAAAATGGGTAGTTTGGCACAAAAGAGTCTATCTTTAAAATACGTATCTTTGGCAAGATTGTCTATAAATCCTTGACAAGCATCAACACCCCAACACTCTGCACCCAATCTTCTAATGTAGTTCAAATCTCGACCTGAACCAAAGCCTATATCTAGGACTTTGTGTTCTTTTTTGATGTATCGGTTAAAGAGTTGGTTTAACGAACTTAATGTTGCCAAGTTGTATCTTTTGATTAGGGTTTTATGGTTACGTTCATAGTAGTTTGTTGTTTTATTTTCCATTTCAGCAGTTGCCAATGCCTACAATAACCCTGCTTTACCCAACTCATCTCTTAGAGCAGATAATCTTCGGTTATTACCATACAACTCAGTAACATAAGAGTGTAAAGCCTCTTTCTTCATTGGAATAATTGATGCCAACTGCAATAACTCACAAGCTCTAGCATAAGAGTTTCTACCTCTCTCTTCAACCAATTTATCACTTCTAGCTGTTAAAAGCTCAAATACTTCATCGGGATAGATAGTGATAATAGGTTTAACAATCTGATATAAATCATGGCTATTTTTATCTCTCTTAGCAAAATCTAAAATAGTTTTATACTGCTTCTCCTCTTCCAAGAGTTCAATATAAAACAGACTATTATATCTTTTAAAATATTTAATAAACTCTAATCTCTCATCTTCACTAAAGTACTCTTTTAGCAGTTTATAGTGTTCAAATGAGCGTTCAGATTTTATATAAATCTCTAAAGCTTTAATATAGAGTGATTTAGACTCCTCTTTATCTATATTTTCTATCACAAAAAGAGCATAGTCACTATTTCGTTCTTGTTCAAGAAGTATGTTTGAGACTCTAGCCAATTCACTATTATCATTTAAAGCTTTATACTTTTTTTGCAATCTTAACGCCACCTCTTTGCTATCAAGAAAAAACTCATTTGCTACTTTTAGATATAACTCATTCTCCTCTAGTATATCAGCACAATGTAGCATGACAATGGCACTATTTTGACATTTATCCAGTTCACACTCTTTCAACTGTTCCAATAGATATTTTGCACTTTTAGCCTCATCAATTATCTGCTCAAAGAAGAGATTAAAAGAGGAGATGTTAAAGTACTGCTCTTCACCCTCCTTGGCACTCTTTTTATACTTTAGATATCGTTCAAAAAAGAGAGTTATCAAAGCGTCAACGACCTCTACAGATAGAACTTTATATTCCATTTTTGAAGTAAAAGAGCTTATGGAAGAATCTATAAACTCCTGAATAAATGACTCAATATCCTCCCCAAAAACAAAATATTCGTCATCATTAACCTCAGGCTCTTCAAGGATATTCAACTCATAAATAGCCAATATCGACATAAAAGCATCAAGATAGTTGGCTTTATCAGCAAAGCTTAAAGCCCTGTCCACAAAAGGGTTAAAAATAGGTTCTAAGATACTCTCTCCCATCCCCTCATCATCATAGTAGTCATAATACCCACCACCAAGATGCTCCTCTACATCAATTGCAGAGAGCCCACTCCAAAGTTCATCTCTTACTTTATCAATATTCACAGCAGTAATAGTATCTAAACGAATACCCTTTTTATCAGCAGTAAACGCTATAAACTGCTCTTGGAGGTCACTATCTTTTAGTAGCAGTTGTTTTAGAAAATTGAGTTTTTTACTCTTCTCTATCTCGTTGTATATCTCTATAAAATCTTTTTTCATCTTATCTCTCCTCATATACTTTAAAACTTCTCACACCAATAACGCCAATCCTCAATAACCTCACAAGTACCCTCATCACAATCAATCCCCCTAATCATCTCCAACGGAATATCATAAATATGTTCATCTTTTTCAATCCCTACCGTAGCTACAAAATTATAAATACTCACATCATTCTCGTCACTATTTACAAGCTCTGTAACCTTTACAACATCACCTTTTTGAAGACTACTAATTTTACCATTTTCTAAAATAGAGGCTTTAAAAGGAAAATTTAGATTATCATGCAGATAATAGAACCAACCCATTGCCATCTCATACTCATCATAACAATCTACAATAACCTCATCTTCAATTCTATCTTTACGACTCTGATTACTCATACTACCAATCTTCATCATAATCAGGATACTGTTTTGGAGCTTTTCCAACTGATTTAATCAGCTTAAAATCATCCATATTTTTACCCTCATCAATCTTCTCAATCAAAATATCAAACTCCCAACAATCCCCAAAATCAAAAATAAATGTGAAACTATTTTGCTCTTCTAGTGGTAAATTTTTAAGATAAAACTCATCTACCCAAGCTTTACCATCATCTAAAGTATTCTCAGGATGTCTAATAGATGCTTGTTGTCCAAAATTATCAATAAATCTAAACTCATACAGATGGTCATTATCAAAATCAAATAGTTCTAAAATGGTGGATGCTAAACTTTGAAAATCTATCTCTGAAGTTATATCTATGGTTCTGTAGACTTTTCCCAAACTAATTTTAAGTCTAAAAATTCCATTTTTTTCTCTCTCCTCTTGATATTCCAAAATATTTTTAAACTCTTTACAATAGGGAGAAAATATCTCTTTTGTGTATCCTCTTAGTGGTGGATTTAAAACCAATTTCATTAGACCATGGTCATCTTTAGGCTTCATTAACTCAAGTATCTGTTTGAGAAGAGGGTTAAGCTCTATAGCTATAATGTTCCACCTAATCTTTTTGGTAGGTGTAATCGCTATTATATCTATAAAACCAAACATTTTTGCAAGAGCTAGATTATAATATTCAGGGGAAAAATTAAAATTTTCAATCATTCTTTCAATCGAAAAATTTTGACCATAAGTAAAAAATCTAATGACCTCTGCTAAAGGTAAACTCATACAAGACCCCTCTATCGTCTCGCGAGGTTTTGACTGAATAAGCCAATTTTCTAAAAGTGTAAAGTACTGTTCTGTAGGGTTTAAACTCTGCCAACTTTTTAAAAGTTCTTCACTTACACTCATAACGGTCTCTTTCTTTGAGACTTGAAAAGTAAGCATACCCATTGTTCTAAGAATAAGATAGATACCATTAATATTAGGATAAGTTTTTTGTGCAGGTCGTGTCGAAAACACATCAATTGGATCAACCAATATATCGTTCAACTCTTTTATCTGCTTCATTGCAAAATATCGATTAGCCTTGGTTGCCAATATTTTGTGGGTTTGAATATATTCTATAACTCTATTGATATTTTCAACAACCGTCTCATTACCCTCTAGTGTAATCTCTTGTTTATTAATGTCTATTTTGTCGTATTGTTTTTTTATATACATTTTTTCTCCTACAATAGTCCTGCTTTACCCAACTCATCTCTTAGAGCAGGTAGTCTTGGTTGGTGGTTATAAAGCTTACTCACATAAGATTTTAACACCTCTTTTTTTTGAGGAACATTTAGCATCAATTTTAGAAGTTCTGAAGCTCTTTTATAAGAGTCTCGTCCTTTCTCATTGACCAATCTATCACAATTTTTTTTGATAATTTCAAATACCTCATCAGGATAAACCGTAGCAATTGGTTTTAATGTCTTTGCCAACGCATAAACATTTCTGTTTTCTCTAACAAAGTTTAAAATTACCACATACTCTTTTTCTAGTTCCAACAAGTTAATATAAAAATTAACACTTGTTGAGTATCCATCTTTGAATCCATCTATAAACGCTAATCGTTCAATATTGGTTAGATACGCTCGTAATATTTTATAATGTGTCATAGAAAACTCTATATCAATATAAGCTTTTAGTGCCTTTATATAGAGTGTTTTATAAACATCTTTATCAAGATTTTCTATAATATAGAGTGCATACTCCTTAGCATTTTTTTCCAAGAGCATACCTGCAATATTGGCAAATTCTAATCTGTCATGCTTGTTTTTATGTCTTTTTAAAAGCTGGTGTCCCACCTCTTTATCTTCTAAATAGAACTCATTGGCTACTTTTAAAAAAAGTTTGTCATCGTCTAATAGATTTGAAATTTGTAACAGCACTAAAGCCAAGTCAATAGAATATAAACCCTTCTCTTCTAGTATATTCAAAAAATAATGAGCCATCTCGCTATCATCTATTAAGTAAATTAACAGTGACTGAAAATGGTTTAAATTATATTTATGTTCAACATTTTTATATTTCTCAAAAAGTAACGCTATCAAGATTTTTTTATTATCCAAAGAGAGAACCACTTTTGTTAATTGGTCAGAAAGTTTATTAGGATAAACCGATACAAAATAGTAAATAGCCAAAGCAAAACCATCTCCAAAAACACAATAATCATCAGGAATTTCAGGTATATCTATAATAGAAAGTTCATAGATAGCAAGTATTTGTCTAAAAGCATCAAGGCTATTTCCCTTGTTTATATACTCTATTACCTCATTATAGTAAGGAGTAATTACCTCCTCAATAAGTTCATCTCCATCCATCTCGTCATAGTAATCATGGTAATGACCCTCACCCTCAAACTTATCTGCTACATCTATTTCAACCAACTCATTATAGATTCTAGTGCGAATATCTTCAATATCCACTCCTACAATTTCATCAAGACTCCTTCCCTTTGTAAACTCCAAAAATTGTTGCTGTAAGTCACTATCTTTGAGTAGCAGTTGTTTTAAAAAATTTAATTTTTTACTATTTTCTATCTCGTCATATCTCTCTATAAATTCTTTTTTCATATTTACCCCTCACTCATCCCAAGTACATCATCAACATCTTCATACTCATACGTCTCATACTCACTACTTCTAGAGACAATAGCATAACCAGCCATTCGGTCGGCTAGTTCATTCCCTTCAACTCCAGAGTGACCTTTAACGTGTTTGATGGTCACTCTGTTTTTAATGCTCTCATAAAGCTCATGAGCCTGTTTTATAATGGCAAGATTTTTAATCTCACCACCCTTTTTTTTCCAACCGTTCTTTTTCCAACCATACGCCCACGTACTGATACAATCAATACTGTATTTAGAGTCACAACAAATCGTCACCTTAGAGGGTTTGGATTCTGAAGCAATTAACAGAGCTTTATAAAGGGCATTAAGTTCTGCTGTATTGTTGGTGCCTCGTGCTTCATACGCACCATAGAGCAGTGTTGGATTGGCACTCCCAGCATAGATAGCCAACCCACTACCTGCTTTTCCAGGATTGCCTTTACAGGCTCCGTCACAATAGATGGTTAGAGTATCTATTTTAACTACTTTTGGCTTCTCTTTTTTTTCACTATTTTTTTCACCATTTTTTTTATGAAAATCGGCTACAAGTTCATAGTTTCTAACTATCTGTTCTTGGGCTTGGAGTGCCAGTTTTCCTCTTAAAAAAAGAAACAAATTGGTCTCTTTTAAAGAGAGTTCTTTTTTTATATCTAACGCTTCCAAATCCTCATCTAATGGATACTCTAATCCTAAAATTTCACATTGTGCTTTGTTGAGTGTTTCACCATGCATACCCATCTTTATAAATTCACTATCTACTATCACTTCTGAATCCTTTTTGGTGCGTTAGGAAACAGCATCCTACGCTTTTGCTTCATACTCTGCCAACCTCTTATCAAATTCATCCATCCATTGGGCATCTACAAAGGATTTTATTACCCGTTTTATCTCATAGTTTTCACTGTTTTGAAGCTTTTTCAAAAAGCCCAAATCAACCACTTTTTTAACAACACTCTCTATCTCTTTAACCTGCTTGACCTCATTAAAACTCTCATTTAAAAAGAGTTCAAACATCTCTACCATCTCCTCTTTAGCTACAATGGCACGGCTCTCATCACTTTGCATGTCGAGTTGGGTCAACCGTTTTCTAAGCAGTACCAAAAGCAAACTTACTTTATAACTTAACATCCGTTGTCGAAGCAGTTTGGGAAAATCCTCTTCACTTTCAAGGTTTTGTAAATAAGCATACCCCTCTGCCTCATCAAAAATCACTTCAACACCTAAAGGTTTCAGATAATCGCCAATAATTGCAAAAGATTTTTCTAACGCTAACCACAATTTAGGTTGGTCATTTTTGTACAAAACTCCGTTAAATAGTTTAATAATGACCGTTGATGTCTCTTTGGTAATGCTCATTTTATTTTATCCTTTTCTATATTGTCCCGATTATCCCGTCCTGTCATATCTCTCACAAACACAACTCTATCCATCAACACCCTCTTCTGTTTTCCCTGCTCATCGCTTATCACCATCTCATCACGACTCTCTTCTAGGTAGGCATTTTTCATGTTTTGAGCCAACTTCAAATAGACCACCACTTCTGAAACCCCTTTTTCTATTGGTATAACCTCATTAAGCTCTTTAAGTGTAAATTGTGATTTTTGTTGCAGTAGTTTTTTAATATTCTGTTTTAACATCGCCTCATCCACATAGACTTGATTGTAAAGTTTGGTTAAATCTATCTCGATAATCTCATCGTTTACCTCATGTGAAAAACTCTCTGCCACCGTAGGCACAAAAAGCCGTTTAGAGGCAATGGACTCCACCACGATTTTAACATCATTGATACTGAAAAACTCTCGCTGTGTTGGGGGATTCTCTTTGAGTTTTATCGCCTTTTGCTCAATGCTGTGAGCCAACTCCAAAATACGCCGATTTTCAACCCACAACTTATCATCGATAAAACGTCTAAGTTGCTCGATCAGTTTGCCCAACACCTTATGCGACTTCTCACCACCACTTAGCAGATTATATTTCAGGTTTTCCAGTTTTCTATCACTGTCCATCGCTTCAACTTGGGGTAAGTTATAAAGATTGCTCAACAGCAAATCTAGATGTTCTATCTGCCGTACATCCATCAAAAAATCCCAAAAGGCGTAAAAACTCTGCCCTTGATTGCTCTGTCGTATGGCATCTTCTATCTCAAAAATGGTACTTAGCACCTCTGTTTTACTACCATCAGCTAAGGCAATCGCCTCTTTTGCCTCTTGATTGAGCGTTCTAAAGTTGTGTTCTATCTCTCTAAAATCCGATAAAAGTTCACTGCTGCTTCTTTGAATCTGCATAAACTGCTCTTTTATTTTTCGCTCATCAAATCGTATTGCTTGGCTATTTTGTATCGCTTTTATCTCTGAATCAATCGCTTTCTTCTCATTTTCAAGCTGTTTTATTCGCTCTTCATCGCTCAAATTGGTCTCAAACTCCAGCTCTTTGAGTAGGGTCATAATGATTTTTAGTTTTGACTCGGTTGCTACAAACTCCTGCTTTTGCAATCCACCTAACCAGGTTAAGAGTTTTTCAATATCAGGGGTGAGTTCATAAATTGGCTCATCACTCTCATAGCCATAATACTTTCGTAAATAACCACTGTTTTGATGGCTAAAATCATCCAAATAGGCTTTTGAAGTTTTAGGAAACTTGGGTTCGTCAAAGCTTTGGTTTATCGCATAAAGATAGTCATCAAGTTGGGTAAAAATTTCAGACTCTTTAAGCGTTTGAGTCGGATTGGATTTAAAAGCGTAATCAAAAAAACCGACAATCATCGCAAAATTGTCAGCGTTTAAGAGTTGTAGGGCTGTATGGTTATTTTTTAGGTTTTGTAGGTATTCGTAGGTCATAAC
Source organism: bacterium (assembly GCA_018822805.1). Classification (GTDB taxonomy): domain Bacteria; phylum Campylobacterota; class Campylobacteria; order Campylobacterales; family Sulfurovaceae; genus UBA1140. The sequence goes on along the minus strand of JAHJJU010000045.1, from coordinate 2,691 downwards.
ATCCCTTTATATTATCTCGCCCTCTGTGCCATTCTTATATAGATATGCAGTATCTCCAAAGCAGCAGGTGTTACCCCTGAAATCTCTGATGCATTAAAAAGTGTGGGTGGCGTTATGTTATTTAACTTCTCAACTATCTCATTGCTCAAGCCTGATACTTTTGAAAAGTCAAATCCCTCTGGAATTTTAACTTTTAACATGTCTTTCATCTTATCCACTTGTAGTTGTTGTTTATCGATGTATCGGCTGTATTTGGCTTCAATTAAAATCTGCTCTATTACCTCATCGCTGTACTGCTCAAAGTCAGGAACCAAAATCCTAATCTTTTCAGCCGTCATAGAGGCTCGTGCTAAGAGGTCTAAAATACAGACTTTATCATTAATCTTCTCTTCACCAAGACTCAATAACAACTCTATAAATGCTTTGTTGGGTGTTACATAATTGCTACGTAGATACGCTAACGCATTTTGAATATCTTGCTCTTTCTGTTCCACTTGTGCTAAGTACGCCTCATCAAGTAGTCCCAATATTTTTCCATACTTATAAAGACGCATATCGGCATTGTCCTCACGCAACAACAATCGGTACTCTGAACGGCTCGTAAACATTCGATACGGTTCTTTGGTTCCTTTGGTAACCAAATCATCTATAAGTACCCCTATATACGCTTCATCGCGTCCTAAAATTAGAGGTAATTTACCTTGAACACTCAACGCTGCATTAATGCCTGCCATCATCCCTTGGGCTGCTGCCTCTTCATATCCTGTGGTTCCATTAATCTGACCTGCACAGTAGAGACCCTCTACTTTTTTGGTTTCAAGCGTATGTTTTAGTTCTGTTGGTTGCACATAGTCATACTCTATCGCATATCCATAACGCACTATTTTGGCATTCTCCATACCCTTAACCGAATGAATCATATCGAGCTGTACATCGGTTGGAAGTGAGGTACTCATTCCATTAATATAATACTCATTGGCTTCTAACGTTTGTGGCTCTACAAAAATTTGGTGACGTGGTCTATCACGAAAACGGTTAATCTTATCTTCGATACTTGGGCAGTAGCGTGGGCCCATCCCTTCGATTTGACCAGAGAACATCGGTGCTCTGTAGAAGTTACTCTCTATAATATTATGGGTTGTCTCATTGGTGTAGGTGACATGACATGGCAGTTGGGTCGGGTTAAAGGTTTTTCTATCGGTTCTAAATGAAAAAGGTATAGGATTTTCATCACCACCTTGTACCTCCATCACCGATAAATCAATACTAGTCCCATCAATTCTCGCACACGTTCCTGTTTTAAGTCGTCCTATCTCTATGCCCAAAGTGCGTAAATACTCAGCCAACTCAATCGACGCAAACTCCCCTTGTCGCCCTGCTCTTTGCTTTTTATCACCAATGTGAATCAATCCATTCAAAAATGTACCAGCTGCAATAATCACTTTAGGAGCCATGTATCGGTTCCCTAACTGTGTCTCAACCCCCAATACCTTACCATCTTCAATGATTAAGCCTTCGGCAATCTCTTGTTTGACATCCAAATTATCCGTATTTAAAAGTACATTACGCATATAAATACGGTATCTGTCCATATCGATCTGAGCCCGTGAACCTCGTACAGCTGGACCTTTCGATTGGTTTAAAATTCTAAACTGAATGCCTGTTGCATCGGTTGCTAAACCCATCTCACCACCCATGGCATCGAGTTCTTTGACCAAATGCCCTTTTGCCAAACCACCAATGGCAGGATTACAGCTTGATGCACCAATCTGTTCTGCCAAAATGGTCACCACTAGGGTTTTAACTCCCATTCTCGCACTTGCTAAACTTGCCTCAACACCTGCATGTCCACCACCGATTACTATGACGTCATAATTCATTTTTTACCTTTAAAAAGGAAGAGACATGGCTCTACCCCTACAAACACCTATTTTATATGTTCTTTCGCTATAATTATCGCAATTATATCACTATCATATTAAACAATAGGGAAGTCATGTTCACAGGTCTAATCAGAGAAATCGCCACGGTCAAAAACTACAGCAACAACATCTTAACCATACAATCCAAACACAAAGCAAAACTGGGTGACAGCATTGCCATTAATGGCGTTTGTCTAACGGTTATCGAAGTACATTCCGATGGTTTTGATTTGGAGTTGGCTGATGAAACCCGTTCGATTATTGATGAGAGCAAAATATCAGGTGAAGTACACATCGAACCTGCCATGCAACTGGGTGACCGATTTGAAGGGCATATTGTTCAAGGACATGTGGACTGTGTGGGCGAAGTAATCAGCATTACACCCCTGGAGAATGCTACCGATTTTATAATTAAAGTCGATCCCAAGTACATTGCCCATATTATTCCTAAAGGTTCCATTACTATCGATGGTATTTCACTCACCGTTAATGACGTCTATGATGATGCTTTTAGACTCACCATTATTCCTCATACCCTTAGAGAGACACTGATGCGTAACTACAAAATTGGGACAAAAATTAATGTTGAAACCGATCTTTTTGCTCGATATATTGACCATATTTTACAACATAGAAGTCAAAAAAAGAGCATGAGCTGGGATGATGTTGACAAGATGCAAATGGGTTATTAGCAAATCGACTATCAAAAAATATCAAAAAAAGAGAACTATTTTTATGATATTTTTTTATATACTTAAGATATAGATCG
>JAHJJU010000044.1 GCA_018822805.1 bacterium | reverse complement strand
TGCTAATAATATATATAAAGTATTAAAAATTACGATTTAATATTCTTTTATCAAGGAATAAGATTTAATATTGTAAAATATTTTTAAACATACTTTAGAGAAAAAAGGTGAAAAAAAATGAAAATACTTTTTATAACAGATAATTTTCCACCGGAAGTTAATGCCCCTGCTACAAGAACTTATGAACATTGTCAAGAGTGGATAAAAATGGGTGCAGAAGTAACCATTATTACCTGTGCTCCCAATTTTCCACATGGAAAAGTTTATGACTCTTATGAAAATAAGCTTTATCAAAAAGAGAATATTGAGGGAATAGAGGTAATACGGGTCTGGAGTTATATTACGTCAAATCAGGGTTTTATAAAAAGAATATTGGATTATTCTTCTTTCTCTTTTATGGCATTTTGGGTTGGCTTATTTCAAAAATCAGATGTAATTGTTGCCACTTCTCCTCAGTTTTTTACGACTTGGGCCGGTTTGGCTCTGAGTAAACTTAAGCGAACGCCATGGGTATTTGAACTACGAGATATCTGGCCGGAATCTATTCAGAGTGTCGGTGCCATAGAAAACAGTAAAATAATAAAATTTTTAGAAAAAATTGAATTGGCTTTATATCGAGATGCAACCCGGGTCATTGCTGTAACTGATGCATTTAAGAAAAATCTTATCTCAAGAGGAATCTCTGCAGAGAAGATTGATGTGGTAACAAATGGATCAAATTTGACGCTTTTTAATCTTGAGCAGAAAGATGAAGCCCTTTTAAAAAAATTAAATTTAGAAAATAAATTTATAGTTGGTTATATCGGAACTCATGGTATGGCACACAGTTTAGATTTTGTTGTTAAGAGCATTTCTAAAATAAATGATCACTCTATTCATTTTTTATTTATAGGAAATGGTGCGATGAAAGAAAAGATTGTAAACTTGGCAAAGAATTTAAAAATTAAAAATATTACTTTTTTAGATTCTATACGTAAAGAAGATGTTCCCTCTTATCTCTCTATTGTTGATGTTTCATTGGCACCTCTCAAAAAGTCAGACACCTTTAAAACGGTTATTCCTTCTAAGATTTTTGAAGCATCAGCCATGAAAAAACCTACACTTCTGGGTGTTGAGGGTGAAGCACAAAGAATCATAGAAAATTATGGAGCAGGCATCTGTTACGAGCCTGAGAATGAGCAAGATTTTATTGAAAAAATTTATAGTTTAAAAAATGATCAAGAACTCTATCGTGAATGCCAAGAGGGCTGTACTCAGTTGGCTCAATCTTTCGATAGAAAAAAATTGGCAAATAAAATGTTGAATATATTACAAAGCATTCCGACTATTGAGTTGGAGACGGTACAAGATGCCTATCAGCGTGATGCAGCTACACAAAGAAAAGGAAAAGGAGCAATCTAGTTTAAATATTGTTTAGTAATTTATTCTTTTTAATAACATTTTTATACTCTTTACTTTGGAGTATCTTTTCTAGTTTTATAATGTCCTGCATACGATGCACATCACTTCCTATAAAATCTACCAGTCCTGAGTTGATTAAGTGTAATGCAACCTTATAAGTTGATCTTGATTTGTGCTGTAATGATTTTATATTGACTTGAAAGAGAACACCTTGTGCTTTGAGCCTTTTATAAAGTTCAAAATCATGATGCAAATAGATATAGCGTTCAGGATGGGCCAATACGGGGATGTACCCTTTGTCAATCATTTCGAAAATGGCTTGTTCAAGAATCATCGGTTTTGAAGAATACGAAGTTTCAAAAAGAACATAACGACCCATAAAGGGGATAAGTTCCTCATTTTCTATCAGTTTAAGAAATTCCATATCTACATAATACTCTGCACTGGCTTCTATGGTAATTTCTATGTTTTCTTTTTTTAACACTTCTTGTAGATCATGAAGTTTTTTATTAATAATATTTCGGTTATTGGGATAAAAATCGGAAATAATATGAGGCGTAGTAATCAGTTTACTGTAGCCTAAAAGTTGAAACTTTTTTATGATGGCTACAGCCTCTTCAATGGTTCTCACCCCATCATCTATACCTGGTAGAAGATGGGAGTGTATATCCACTTTAATAGGGTTGCTGTACTCAAAGAGTGAGAATAGATTCATAATTTAATGCTCATACTCATAACTGTAGCCATATCCATATTCACCACCCTCTTCTTTGGATGCATTTAAAATTAAACCAACGTTTTTAAATTGGTGCTTCTCTATCATCTGTTCAAGTGTTGAAATGAAATCTTTTTTGGCATAATCTTCTCGTAAAAGAATAAGGTTCAAATCACTGTATTGCATGATGGTTTTCGTATCGGTAACAATTCCGATAGGAGCACTATCAATAATAATGTAATCATACATGGTTTTCAATTGTGTAAGAAGCTCCGGTAGTCTCTTTGACAAAATAAGTTCGGATGGATCCAGTGGAATAGGTCCAGAGGTTATGATATCTAGGTTTGCAAATTCCGTTGTTAGGATAATGTCTTCTATGCTATGGTTCCCATTTAAGTAGGTACTTACACCAATATTATTGCTTACCGAAAAAAACTTATGTAATGTTGGTTTACGAAGATCTAGGTTGATAATCAGTGTTTTGTATTTTGCCATCTCTAAAATGGTTGCCAAGTTCGCAGAAGTGGTTGTTTTCCCTTCTCCTGCGATGGTAGAAGTAACTAAAATGGTTGTGGCTTGATTTTCTTGTTTAATAAATTGTAAATTGGTTCTTAGCGTACGGAAACTCTCTGTAAACGGTGATTTTGCCTGAGTATGTACTTCAAGCTGATTTGGCTTTTGTTTGTAGAAAGGGATGGTACCGTAAATAGGTAAAGATGTTAATTGTTTAACATCTTGTTTGTTTTGAATCTTACGGTTACTGTAGTGACGAATTAAAGCAAGAATAGAACCAAACAGTAATCCAAACAGTGTACTTAAAATAAAAATAATAAGCGAACGTTCCTCTTCTATAGGAAGATTTGAATTGTAGGCATGGTCGATAATTTGATAATCTGAGAATGTCGCAAATTGTACAATTTTATTTTCAGATTTTTTCTTCAAAAGATATTCATACATTCTTGATTTTACTTCATAGTTTCTCTTAATGTTAACAAGTTGTCTCTCTTGCGAAGGAAGCTCTTTTAAATCATTTTCATAGGTGTTTTTACGCTCTATAAGATTGTTGTTTTGATATTGAATATTGGTACGTAAATTTTTAAGGTTAAACTCAATTTTTTCTCTGATATTATTAATCTGCTTACGTACGCTTTGTAGCTTTGGATATTCATCTGTATAATCTATACTTAACTCCTCTTCAAGAAGCTGAGTATCTTGTAATTTTGTAATCAGTCTTAATGTATTTTGATCATCAAGTTTAGAGAGGGAAGGTGCAATGGCATCCAAATTATAATTGTTTTTAACAAAGTCAATTAAATTAAGAATAAGTTTCTTTTTAAGATGATTTTCTGAGAGTTGAATCTCTATGTCACTTAATTTCCGAATATATTCAGAAGCTTGAATAGAAGGTTCAATAACACTTTGTGCGACTTGATACTTTTCTAACTGTTGCTCTGACTCTTTCAACTCTTCTTTAATATTTTCAAGTTCCTTAACAATAAAGTCCAACGTTTTGTTGTTTTGTTGATTTTTACTGTTAATGCTGTGTTCAATAAAACTTTCCGTTAAAGCATTCACATAGAGTTGTGCTCTTGCCGGTATGGTGTCTTGATAACTTATTTTAATCAGAGAAGTATCTTTTTCCAGTTGCGTAATTTCCAATTGCTCTTTAACAATGTTTTCAAAAACCTCTCTTTTGTTTCCATGAATAATAAAGTGTATAGGTTTATCTATAGCAGCTAATTTATTAATGGTTAAATTAAAATATTTGTTTGAAATTATTTCACCATAAGGAAATACCGTATCATTGTTAAATTCAAATGGTTTTGTTTTAAATATGGCATTTTCAATTTTATCTTTGTAGGAATTTGTATAGTGTAGTGAATAGCCATTCTCTTTCGGGATAAATGTGAGTTTTTTACCAATTATTTCATTGTTAAGAATGTCAATATTTTTAATCTCAATAGGGCTGGTGTTGTACATTTCAACTTGTTTGTAAGCCTCTTCTGTGAAGTACTGTACTTTAAAATGAATTTTATCCAATGCATTGTTGTTAATTTTAAATGTTTTTAAAAGAGATATCTCTTCCACGACATCTTTAGATGTTGTTGTAGAGGTTCTATCTTCAATTAAATCAGAAGATTTGTTTGAAATATTTGGTTTAACTTTTATAATGGCGTAAGATTCATAAATAGAAGGTTTAAAATAAAGATAGGCATAACTTAACATGGCTGCTATTAAAGTTATAAAAATAATAGACCACTTATATTGTTTTAAAATATTGAGTACATCGTGAGCTGTAAGTTCTTTTGTTCCGGTATGTTTATGTGTGTTTATAGTATTTTCCATAACGTTTAAACCTTTCTAGTTTGATAAAAATTTAATACTAACAAAGGGTGTTAATACATGACTGATAAGATTGAATATTGGATCTATTTCGTTAACACGGGTATTGAATGCTTTCATGTCGTTTGGCATTACATAAACAATATCATTGGGCTTAATCATAAGATTGGCAGTTCTAATTGAGTTGACATCGGTGAGGTTAACAATTTCTGTATGTACTTTTGCTGTCCCACCACCTCTTAAAATTAAAATAGATTTTCTATTTGCTGTATCTTTTATGTCACCTGCTTTTGCTAACATCTGTAATAGGGTTAGACGTTCATTAACCAATGGAATTTCTCCGGGGGTATTGACCTCTCCCACAATATACGCTCTCTTGTTGAGTACTTCAATTTGGACATCAGGCTGTTTTAAATAGGTTCTAAATGCATTTGTCAAGGTTGCTTCAGCTTCTGTCTGCGTTAAACCTGCGACATGAATATTTCTAATGAGTGGCAGGCGAATATCGCCTTTTGAATTGACCAATATCCCTTGTTCCAATTGCATGATATTCATATTTGTTGTACTAAGATCCGGATGTTTATAAACATTTACAGAGAGTCTATCATGAGGAAGAATTTTATATTCAAATTGAACATTCTCAACCTCTGTTATCATCCCTTTTTGTGCTGCTGCTTGATGAATGTTGGTTTGATTAAATAAGAGGTAGTCCTCTTTGGTACTACACCCTGAAAATCCTATAATGGACAGTATTAATAGATAATTTTTCATAAAGTTACTCCGTTCTTAAAATTTATAGTATTAAAAGCCATTTCCATTAAGATAAAAGCCATAGCTTAATGGATAAACTATTTTTAAAATAATAACAAAAAACATGTAAATTTATGTTAAAAAATTATTTTTTTAACTAAATAATATTTTTTTATGTTGTTTAAAAGTTTTTAAATAGAGTTTTTAAACAATTATTTTTATTGGAGTTAATGTGCTTTTTAAGCAAACACTATTTTTTAGTAAAAAAAAACATAATAAAATAATAAAAAACTTAAAGAATAATTTAGTTTGTAAATATGATATAAATAGAGATGTTTTAGTACGTGCTCCGTGCTATTTTAAGTATAAAAGAAATTATATTATTTTATACTTTCATCAAAGAAATAACTGTTGTTTTTTATTTAAAAGATAATAATAGACAGTATATAGTTTATAGAATTCAACTTAAAATAAGGATTTTGGTAGTGAAATTTATTATCATAGTTACTATGCTTTTTTTTTCGGCATGTAGTGTAAAAGAGTATAAACTTTTTCAAAAAGAGAATGCTGAACATCTTCCTCAATCGCAAGAGCTAAACATCTCATACAGTTCAAAAATTGTTCCTAATGATGTTTTGAGCATTGATATTTATAATATGAATCAAAAATCAAATATTATGATGCCTGATAGTGGTGCTGCTACCGTTCCCGATAACAATTATGTTGTTTATGAGGATGGAACCATTGTTTTACCTCTACTTAATACCGTTAAAGTGGAAGGACTTACCATCAAAGAGATGAATGAACTGTTGACCGATAAATATAGAGCATTTTTAAATGCCCCTTATGTAAAAGCTACGGTTAAAAATCATAAAGTGTATGTTTTGGGTGAGGTAACCACAAATGGGGTTGTTCCTATAGAAGGTGAGACCATATCGGTAATTGAAGCCATTGCTCAATCAGGTGGATTAACAGATAAAGCTGTTCGTCATCGTATTCGTATTATCAGTGAGGAGAATGGTAAATATGTATTGAGTAGTTTAAATTTTAATGAATTTAGTACTTTGAACATGCATAATTTAATGTTAAAGCATAACAGTATTGTCTATGTTGAGCCGAAAAACAGTAAAGCTGTGACGGTGGCTATTAATGATTATTTACCCATTATACAGGCTGTGAGTAGTGTATTGAGTACCTTTGTAAACATTAAGTATTTAACAAAAGATTAGGAGCGTGAATGAACCAGAATGAGATAGAAGAAGATGAGATAGATCTACATAAAATTATAGTCCATTTAAAAAGAAATTTAAAAATTATAGTGTTAATAACGTTTGTGGTGGCAGTGGCTACAGCTGCTTATGCTTATTTTTTAAAACCTATTTACTCCAGTAGCGTTAGTATTGCTTTCTCCGATCAAAAAATGTCCACGCTGGCATCCATTGTTCCCGATGAACTCTCTGAGTTTTCCAATAAAGAGTCAGAGTTGGAAACGGTAAAATTGACTTTAGAGACCAGAAAGTTTATTAATTCGGTCATTAAAGACCTTGACCTACATCAGCACTACTTTTTAGAAAAAAATTTTAAAAAGAATGAAGTGTATGGTTTTGACAATTTAAAAATCAGATTGGATATCCATAATGAACTCTATTTTACTTCGACACAAGAGGGTCTCTATGCTGAAGCATTTGAAATTCAACCGATTGACGACACACACTTTTTACTAAAAGTAGATGCATTGGATTATGCTAAAACACAGCAGTATAATCAAGAGATTAAAGAGAAGTTTTTTGCTTTAAAGGTTTTAAAAACAGGAGCGATTGAAGAGCAATCTTATTTTGTAGAGGGTCATGATAAAAGTTTACTTGCAGACGAAATATTAGCAAATATGCAGGTAGCTATATTATCGGACAATGTTCTTAGTATTACGTATAACAATACCGTAGCACAAAGAGCCAAAGAGTTGGTGGAAGCGATTGCTCAAAGTTTTATTGCTTATACGTTAGATAAAAAGACGGCCGAATTGAGTCAGACTTTGAGCTTTTTAGATACCCAAATAGCTGAAACCAAAATCATTCTTACCGGTGCAGGAGACAAGTTAAAGAGTTATCAAGAGAAGAGTGAAACGTTTATGCCTATGGAGTCGAGTATTGCTCTTTATGATACGGTAAGTAAAAAAGAAGAAGCACTGAGAAGTTTGGAGTTACAGTATCAAGAAGTGCTTAACTTTAAAACATCACTAAAGAGCAACCGACTCAATACGGTTTCACTATTGAACAGTGGCATTGATACCAACTCGATTCAATCCTTAATCGAATCGTTTAGAGCTGATATGTTAACACTGAGTGAAATGCAACTGCAAGCACAAAATATTGAAAAATCCATTACGAGTAATGTTCAATTGGGAAAATTGATTGAAAGTTTAAATACCCAAAAAAAGTTACTGATTGATTTAAAGTTCAATTTTACGGCAGGACATCCACAAGTGGAAAAAGCTTCTAGTGATCTATTTGAGATTGAGAATGAAATTAGAGCGTTTATTGCGACCAATACTAAAAGATTAAAACAAAATCAAGCATTAACCAAAAAGAAAATATCAGAAAATATTGCGATGACCCAAAGCAATATTGGTTCTAAATTAAAAGTTTTAAAAGAGGATTTGGCTGAAAAACATGCGTTGTTACAGTCTTTACCTGAAAAAGATTTGACCATTCAAGATTTAAAACGAAAGTTTACCTTGAGTGAAAATATCTATACTTTTCTTTTACAAAAAAAGATGGAGTTTCAAATTTCAAAAGCTTCCACCATTGCCAATACCCAGATTATTGAAGATGCAATAGTGGCTCTCGCACCGATTAAGCCCAATAAAAAATTGATTCTTATAGTGGGTATTTTAGTTGGTCTAATTTTAGGAATACTCTTTACAGCCATTAGAGCCATGTTGGATACGAAAATACGAGATGCTTCAACTGTTTCAGAGTTAACCGATGCTCCCTTGTACGGTATTTTACCTACAAAAGAGAACAAACGTTTCTTTGATGAAGCACTACGAAGTATCCGAACCAATTTACAGTTTGTCCTTCCTCATGATCAACAGTGTACGACGATGCTTGTCTCTTCTAGTATAGCAGGAGAGGGGAAAACAACCGTTATTGCAGGACTAGGAGAGATCATTTCCCAAACGGGTAAAAAGGTACTCTTAATGGATCTGGACTTACGAAAACCAAGGCTTTATCAGGAATTAGGAAAAAGCAATAAAAAAGGAATGACCCATTATTTGGTTGGAGATTTAAATTTTTCTGATCTCATTCAACCGATTCATGACAATTTAGATTTTTTTGCTGCAGGGGCTGTTCCTCCTAATCCTTCAGAACTTTTAATGAGTGAAAAATTTGATAGAACGGTTAGAGAATTGATGGGGAAGTATGATTATATTCTTTTTGACACAGCCCCAATCGGTTCGGTCATTGATGCCCATATGATTTTGAAATATTCAGATATTTTACTGTTGGTGGTTAAAGCCAATGTTGCTGAAAAAGTTTATTTGGAAAACTTTAACAAGCTTCGAGAAGAGAAAAATGTTAAATCAGCCGGAGTTATTTTGAACCAAGTTAAATTGGTAAAAAGTGAAGGATACGGATACGGATACGGATACGGATACGGATACGGTCATGACTATGGCTATGGAGATACGCAACACAAGGATGCTTAATGTCTTTTTTCCCTTTTTTTTCTAAAGAGAAGCAGAGTTTGGTAGACGTCGATCTCCATTCTCATCTCATTCCCGGTATTGACGATGGAGCTAAAGATATGGAACGTTCTATCGAACTTATTCTCTCGTTAAAAGAAATGGGCTATAAAAAGTTAATTACTACACCACATGTTAGCGATATGTTTTTAAACAGCTCTGAGACCATTTTAAAGGGCTATCAGGCTTTAAAAGCAGAGTTGACCCATAGAAAGATAGAAATCGATATAGAAGTAGCTGCAGAGTACTACGCCGATGAACATTTTGAAGCTCTTTTAAGTAAAAAAGATATTTTAACCTTTGGTAAAGAGAAGTACCTTCTGTTTGAACTTTCCTATTTTACCCCTCATCATGATTTGGAAAGCTTGGTTTATGACATAAAATTGGCTGGTTATACGCCTGTTTTGGCCCATCCTGAGCGTTATGTTTATTTACATGATACTATTGATGAATACATTAATTTAAAGTCTATGGGCGTATTGTTTCAAATCAATCTTAATGCAATTGAAAATTATTATTCGAGTGAAGTGACGCAAACGGTTAAAAAACTAATAGCTTACGGTTTGGTAGATTTTATAGGCTCAGACACCCATCACAGAAGACACACAAAGTTTTTGAAAGAGAGTTTTTCTAATGCTTTGTATCAGAAGATTTTTAAGCATAATACAATTTTAAATGATACGCTTTTGTAAGCATACCGTTTAAAATTCTATTGTTTAATTTTAGCTTATTATGATTTTATTCAAAAACATTTGGTATTAAAGTTTTTTGATCTGATGTTGTTTTTGGAGTAGATTTTTTTATATTTTTTCTTTCTTTAAACAACTCTTCATCCCTAGTTTTTAGAAGTTGTTGGCTCTCTTCTAAGGCGTCTAATCCTCTTAACACATCAATAAACTTCTCCAAGGTGATTTTTCCACTAATTTCAAATTCTTGATAACTACGAAAACTCATTCCAATATGTTCTGCGAACTTTTTTTGACTGCCATAGTGTGCCATATTTTGCTTGCGTTTATGTTTTGCTCTTGAAGCCAATTCTTTCATAATTTCCCCAGTTGTTGCTAAACTAAAATCTAACTCTATCATGAAATAACTCCTTTATTAAAGCCTTCATTTACCAGGTAAGTGATCACTAATAAAACCGGGAAGTCCATATTGATATTTCAGATGGGAAAATTCATAGACTGGTTTATTTGTTATAGGCATTTTAATAGGAGAAAAATCAAGTGTGTTTGATTCTAAATACTTAAACTTTATTATCCCTTTATGTTCTATAAGTTGACCTATCTTCTCTCCCCATGCTTTAACATAAAGCATTTTCTATCCTTTTATACATTTATAATGTATATTATATCATATTATTATA
>JAHJJU010000043.1 GCA_018822805.1 bacterium | reverse complement strand
CGTGTGCTCTTCCGATCTAGATTATTAATTTAAGTTTAATTAAAAAATAAAGTTTAATAAAAAGAAATAGTTAGAGTAAACAACAGATAAAAACAAAAATATATGGTATAAAAGAGTAAGAAATAGAAGAAAAAAGAGGAGTTGTATAAATAGAACAGACGAAAATTGTCTGTTCTTAAGCAAAAAAGATAGGGACTGTAAAAAATTACATTCCCATACCCATATGATCCATACCCGGCATAGATGGAGATGGAATATCTAGATTGGGCTCTTTAACATCAGAAATGGTTGCTTCTGTAGTTAAAAGAAGGCTAGAGACGGAAGTTGCATTTAAAAGTGCCACACGTGCTACTTTTAATGGGTCAATAATTCCAGCTTCAAGCATGTTAACGTATTCACCGGTTGCAGCGTTGAATCCTAGGTTACTGTCGTCAGAGTTCATTACCTTGTCAACCACCACACCGGCATCGTAACCGGCATTGATGGCAATCTGTTTCATAGGTGCTTGAATGGCTCTTAAAATGATTTCTGAACCAATGAGTTGGTCATTTTCAAGATCAAGATTTACTTTTGCACCAGCTTTGATGAGTGCAGCACCACCACCAATTACAATTCCTTCATCAACAGCAGCTTTGGTAGCACTTAGTGCATCATCAACTCTGTCTTTTTTCTCTTTCATTTCGGTTTCTGTTGCAGCACCCACTTTAATAACAGCGACACCACCGGCAAGTTTTGCTAAACGCTCTTGAAGTTTCTCTTTATCGTATTCACTTGTTGTGTTTTCAACTTGAATTTTAATTTCAGAAACTCTGGCTTCAACAGCTTCTGCTGAACCTTTACCTCCAACAACAACAGTGTTATCTTTGTCGATAACGATTTTAGAACATTGACCCAATTCAGCCAATGTTGTTTTTTCTAAAGTAAGTCCAAGCTCATCGGTAATCAGTGTTCCACCTGTTAAGATGGCAATGTCATTGAGCATGGCTTTTTTACGGTCACCAAACCCAGGGGCTTTAACAGCTGTAATGTTTAGAACACCTTTGAGTTTGTTCAACACCAATGTTGCTAAAGCTTCACCTTCTAAATCATCTGCGATGATCAGTAAAGGTCGTCCTGTTTGTTGAATTTGCTCTAATATAGGTATTAAATCTTTTAATGAAGTGATTTTAGAATCTGTTAAAAGAAGTAAAGGGTTCTCAAGTTCACAAGTCATTTTTTCAGGGTTGGTTACAAAGTAGGGTGAAAGGTAACCACGGTCAAACTGCATACCTTCAACCACTTCCAGTTCATCATCAATCCCTTTTGCTTCTTCAACGGTAATCACACCATCTTTACCCACACGCTCCATCGCTTCAGCAATAAGATTACCAATACTTTCATCAGAGTTTGCCGAAATGGTTGCTACTTGAGCAATCTCTTTTTTATCTTTAACCTCTTTACTCATTGCTTTAAGCTCTTTGATAATGGCTGCAGTTGCTTTGTCCATACCACGTTTAACTTCGATAGGGTTAGCACCGGCTGTAATGTTTCTAAGCCCCTCTTTAAAGATAGAGTGTGCCAATACCGTAGCCGTAGTTGTACCGTCTCCAGCTTCGTCAGCTGTGTTAGAGGCAACCTCTTTTACCAATTGAGCACCCATGTTCTCTAATGAGTCTGAGAGTTCAATCTCTCGAGCTACTGAAACACCATCTTTAGTAATGTGTGGAGCTCCGTATGCTTTTTGAATCAATACGTTACGACCTCTAGGTCCCATGGTTACTTTTACAGCGTCTGCCAATTTACTAACACCTGCAAAAAGTCCTGATCTTGCTTTGTCTGAAAAATATATCTCTTTTGCCATTAAATCATTACTCCTAAAATATCTTCGCTACTCATAATAAGGTACTCTGTACCATTCATTGTAATTTCTGTTCCACCATACTTTGGAAATACTACTGTATCACCTTCGCTAATTCCTGCTTCTTTAGCATCTTTACCGACAGCGATAACTTTACCTTCTAACGGTTTCTCTTTTGCAGAATCTGGAATAATAATCCCAGATGCAGTTGTATTTGTTTGTTCTTCTCTTTTGATAAGAACACGATTACCTAATGGCTGAAATGACATTGGTACTCCTTCTAAGTATAATTTTTTGGAATAGTAATATATTTTTTCAAAAAAGTCAATATCTTTATACTAAAAACATAAAAAACTTTAGTCTTGTTAACTAAGGTATTTTAAGTAAAAAATATAAGTTAAAAAAATTAAAAAAACTATTGACATAGAGTTTGTATTTGGATAAAATTCCGTCTCTTCAAAATAAGTGGTAAGGTAGCTCAGCTGGTTAGAGCGCTGGTCTCATAAGCCGGAGGTCGGGGGTTCGAGTCCCCCTCTTACTACCACTGATTTAAATCTTCGTTTTTTAAACCTATGTTCTCCATATTATATTTAACTTTTTACTTACAGCCACTATACTGTATGTAATTTACCATCTATATTACTTTTTGCAATTCATAAAGATTTAATCTAAAATGTGTTATTCTTAAAATAATTTTAAATTTAAATATTAAAAGGATAATATATGTTACGAGAAATATTATTAATCAGTTTATTGGTATTAACATTTTCAGAAGCAAAAGATTCATTTTCTTCTGAAAGATTACTAGGTATTGAAGTGGGCTATGCTACTTCAGATTATCAAGTAAACTCCATAAAAAAAGGTAATGCAGATGTTGAACTAGGTTTTAGAATTGGTGCTCAAAATAGAGATTGGCGAACCACAGTTGTTGGAAATATCTCTAGAGATGCCAATCAAAAGTATCAAAAAGCGATGATTACATTCGATAAATTTGTTTGGCAATCGCTTTATGAAAAAGACAATATAGTATTTAAACCTTATTTGGGTGGACACATTGGATGGATTAAACATACAGCTGATGATTTAACAGAAAACGGTCTGTTATATGGTGGTGAAGTAGGATTGGTCTGGAATGTTTTAAGAGAGGTTGACTTTGATTTAGGTTACCGATACTCAGTTACCAATCTTGATACTTTAGACAGTTTAGATGCTGTGACAATGGGTATTAATTATATTTATTAATTTTTCATGATATTCTTTTAAAGTGCTATCTTTTAGCACTTCTCTCTTTTAATCCACCTCTTTTAAATTTTTCACTATAATTCTCAATAAATATTTTCATAGGATAAAATCAATGATTGATCTTAAATATCTTCAAAAAAATTTTGAAGAAGCAAGTGCTAAACTTGTGAAAAAAGGTGTTAACCAAGAGACACTTGAAAACTTAAAAATACTTTTTGCAACATTAAAAGAAGCCAATGCCCATTTAGAAGAGGCAAAAGCAGAACAAAACAGAATGTCTAAACTGTTTGGTGAATATAAAAGAGAAGGTAAAGATATTGTCGAACTTAAAGCCAAGGTTGATGCTAAAAAAGAACAGATAGTGGGACTTCAAGCCACAGCACGTGAGGCTGAAGAAGCACTTCAAACTGTTGCTTTGGCCATGCCAAACTTTCCTGATGATTCTGTACCTATTGGTGCAAATGAAGAGGATAATGTAGAGCTTAGAAAAGTATTAGAACCTCGAATATTTGATTTTGAACCCAAAGAGCATTGGGCATTGGCCGAGATGAACGGTTGGATTGACTTTGAACGTGGTGTAAAGTTGGCAAAGAGTCGTTTCTCTGTATTACGTGGTGATGCTGCACGAATGGAGAGGGCATTGATTAACTTCTTTTTAGATGTAAATCGTCAAAAAGGTTTTGAAGAGGTTTGTGTTCCGTTTATTAATAATGCAGCCATGCTTCAAGGAACAGGGCAGTTGCCAAAGTTTGAAGATGATTTGTTTAAGATAGACAATGAAGATTTATATTTGATCCCAACAGCAGAAGTCCCTTTAACCAACCTTTATAATGATGAGATTTTAGCAGCCAAAGAGTTGCCAATTTTATTAACAGGGTATACGCCATGTTTTAGAAAAGAGGCAGGTTCAGCCGGTCGTGATACTCGTGGTATGATTCGTCAGCATCAGTTTGATAAAGTTGAGATGGTTGCCCTCTCAACTCCGGAACAAAGTGATGAAGTGTTTCAAATGATGATAGAAAATGCATCAGATATTTTAACCCAATTAGGGTTACCTCATAGAGTGGTAGAGTTGTGTGGAGGTGACCTTGGTTTTTCAGCTGCAACGACCATTGACCTTGAGGTATGGCTTCCCGGGCAAAATAAATACAGAGAAATTTCGTCTATTTCAAATACCAGAGATTTCCAGGCACGAAGAGCAAAGATACGTTATAAAGATGAAAAAAATAATGTGTTGGTGCATACTTTAAATGGTTCAGCATTGGCAGTAGGCCGAACATTGATTGCCATTATGGAGAATTATCAAAATGAAGATGGAAGTATAGAAATTCCGGAAGTGTTAAAGAAGTATATGTAACTCTACTAAACAGTTGTAAATAGGCAGATTGAACTGTCTATTAGCAACGGTGGCTGAAGCTCTTATTTAGGAACAAATAGCTATAGTGAACAGTAACTGCTTGAGCATATGGATGCTCCAACAGACAAATTAAGTTTTTTCTCTCTTTTCTTCTCTTTCTACACAAAGTAGAAATTTCATTGTCCGTCGTTGACACGACTGCGTACATTGCACTACAAAAAATTTTTTAATCATCACCAATAAAGTTTATTAAGGCTGTTTCGTTCTTTATGACGTCGTATGCTCTGATGGCTTAAACATAAGGAACCACTATTAGTATATTTACATTCGGAGTCATTGGGACTTCAAAAAAAGAAGATGAGCAACGTATGCCCATCCACCCAGAACACTTGAATCGTATTCCTGAGCATATTAGATGCCAGATGATATTTGAAGAGGGCTATGGAAAGCCGTTTGGCATTGAGGATTCGGTTATTACACAGATGTCGGGTGGTATTGCCACGCGTAGCGAATTACTCTCTTCAAGTAGTGTGGTAATATTAGCCAAACCAGTACCAGCTGATTTACAAGAGCTAAGAGTTGGTGGTACATTATGGGGGTATCCTCATTGTGTACAGCAACGTGATATGACGCAGATAGCCATTGATCGGAAGCAGACACTCATCGCTTTTGAAGACATGTTTATATGGGGACCTAAAGGAGAGATGGGACGTCACACCTTTTATAAAAACAATGAAATGGCAGGTTACTGTGCCGTGTTGCATGCCTTACAGTTAAAAGGAATTGATGGACATTATGGAAACCAGCGTAAAGTAATTATCTTTAGTTTTGGTGCTGTTAGCCGTGGTGCAATTTATGCACTTAAAGCCCATGGATTTAGAGACATTACCATCTGTATTCAGCGTCCTAATTACGAGGTAAGAGAAGAGGTACTTGACTGTGAGTATGTCACTATTCTTCCAGGTAAAGAGGATGAAGCACGAATGGTTGTTGTTGAACACGATGGTAGTAGACGACCTTTATGCGATTTAATAAGTGAATCAGAAATTATTATAAATGGAACCTTCCAAGAGCCTGACAATCCTGTTGACTATGTGACCAAAGAAGAAGCATCTTGCCTAAAGTCAGGAACTCTTATTATCGATGTCAGTTGTGATGAGGGTATGGGCTTTTATTTTGCCAAACCGACTTCATTTAAAGAGCCAATGTTTAAAGTGGGTATGGTCGATTATTATGCTGTGGATCATTCACCAAACTATCTTTGGGAAAGTGCCACTCGATCCATCTCTGCAGCACTTATTGTCCATATAGAAGCTGTAATGGCAGGTTCTGAAAACTGGCACAAAGATGAGACCATTCGACAGGCTATCAATATTGAAGTAGGCATCATTCAAAAACCAAATATTCTACTGTTTCAAAAGCGTCAGGCGAATTACCCTTATCTTGCTATTGATGCCGTTGAAAATGCTCTGCCGACTACTGTCTAAAAACTGCCAACTTTATTGAAATTAGAGAAATAGTTGTAAATAGGCAGATTTAACTGCCTATTATTAGAATATTCAGGTATCATTGCACATTGAAAGATGATTTAGAGTTTCATCTTTGGCTTGACTTTTATTGCTTACCTTTAGTTTACAGTATCATCCTCTCCGAAAGAACACTCCACTTTATATTTTCAGCACATCAGTAGTGACGTGTATAAACAACTAAAAGGAATTGCAATGGCAACTCAAGTAAACGGAACAGTAAAATGGTTCAACAGTGAAAAAGGTTTCGGTTTTATCGAACAAGAAAATGGTGAAAATGATGTATTTGTACACTATCGTCAAATTAATAACAATGGTTACGACCGTGTTTCTCTTAACGAAGGTCAAAAAGTGACTTTTGAGATCGCTCAAGGTGACAAAGGCTTACAAGCTGAGAACGTTACAGGTCTTTAAGACCATTTAATGGGCAGAGAAATCTGTTCATATTTTAAACACTTCTATAAAGAGACCAATAGATCTTTTTATGAATTACTTCCCAAAATCAAAAGTTTTTTACAAAAAAACTTAAAACTTCTTATTCAATGCAAAAATCAAAATAATAAAATTTAAGTCAAATCATTGTATACAAATACTTATTGCTATTATGGAAAATTATCAGAATGAAGATGGAAGTATAGAGATTCCAGAAGTATTAAAGAAATATATGTAAAAGATACTCCTCGTCTGAGGAGTATTTATAAATAATTTATGGTTTTAATTTAGCAATATAGTTTGCAAGGTCACGGATATTCTCTTCAGTTAGTGTAAGCAGTTGCATTTTCATGATGTTACCCAAGCCATATTGATTTAGCTCACCATTTTTATAGGCTGTAAGTTGTTTAATGGTTGTATCACTTGCCTGTCCACCAATGGGAGCAGACTGTTGTAGTGCTTTCTTTTGACCATTATCTCCATGGCAACCGGCACAATTTTTATAGAGCTCTTCACCATTTGCCATAGCTAAAGTTGAAAATGTTGTTATCAATAGTGTCCATCTAAATTTGTTCATAAAATTCTCCTAATTTTCCCACCATTATAATACAAATGCTGTAGATTAATTGTGTAAAATTTATCTTCTTGACTACCTTAAATTAATCTAAATTAATCTGTGATATAATAATGCAAACAACTTATAACATTGGAGAAATACATGTTCAAAAAAATAGCATTTACAACTTTTTTTACATCAGCATTGCTTTTAGCACAGAGTGGTGTTGGTGTCAATATTAATGAAAACGATTTAGAAGTGGAGGGTGTACTCGATTCAAGAAATTTAGCAGCACTTCAAACCAGTAGTACTATTTATCAAGCAGATTTTAACTTTTTAAATAACAATAATGATAAAAAACTTTTTGGAGCAGGGTTAGGTGCTACCAATAAACTTGAGGGTGTTGAAGGTGTGGAGCTTACTTTTGGAGCTAAATTTATGTGGTCAGAGGTAGGAAACGATGATTTTACAGCATTACCGTTAATGGCTAAAATACGTTATTCTTTCCCTCCATTAATGTACAATATTCCTCCTGTAGGTGTAGAAGCTAAAGCATTGTATGCACCGGGGGCATTGGCTTTTGGTGATTCTGAAAAATACAGTGAGTTAAGAATTTCTGCTGATATAGAGATGATTGAAAATGTAAAGATTTATACCGGATATCGGAATATTCACACCGGATACAAAGGTGATGAAGATCATCTTTTCGATAATAGCTTTTACGGTGGATTAAAAATTACCTATTAACTTAAATTATGGTCGATGCAGATCGACCATAAAAAGTGCTATATTTAGAGCACTTTATTCTACAGTAACTGATTTTGCTAAGTTTCTTGGCATATCAACATCATTTCCTAAGCGAATCGAAATTTCTAGTGCTAAAATTTGGGTAACCACCATCATTTCAAAAAATTCTAACATCGGGTGTGTACCATAGATAGTCTGAATAAAATCATCTGCCAATTCAAACGGTTCAGGTGAAATGGCTAAAATAGTTGCATCTCTGGCACTCAACTCCTCTACATTGGATTTAATCTTCTCATAATGTAAACTTTTTGGCATAAGTGCCACGGTAAAGAGTTCACTGTCGGCTAAAGCAATTGGTCCATGTTTCATCTCTCCTGATGGGTACCCTTCAGCATGTAAGTAAGAAATTTCTTTTAATTTTAAAGCTCCTTCTAATGCAAGAGGGAAGAATAAATCTCTTCCAATAAAGAAGAAACCATGACCGTGAAGATATCGTTTTGAGAGACGGTTTAGTTTGGTGTGTAATTTATCGGTCACCAACAGTGCTTTAGGTGTGTGTCGCATGGCATCCAATTCCTCTTTAAGAAGTTCCGGAGTAATGGTTTTTTTAACTTGAGCCACATAAAGGGTTAGCATCCATAAAACCATGGTTTGTGTAGCAAATGCCTTGGTACTGGCAACCCCTTTTTCAATTCCTGCACGGGTTAAAATGGCAGCATCACTCTCTCTTACAATCGAAGAATTATCAACATTACAGATGCTCAAGCTTTTAAGCCCGGCTCGATTTGCCATTTTAAGGGCTTCAAGTGTATCGGCTGTTTCACCACTTTGAGAGATGGTAATAAAAAGCGTGTCATCCCGAAGCAGTGGTTCTTTATATCTAAACTCTGAAGCAATCTCAACTTGACAAGGAATCTTAGCGATTCGTTCAAGCAGATAAGAACCTGTTAGAGCAGAGTGG
This sequence comes from bacterium, assembly GCA_018822805.1. Taxonomy (GTDB): domain Bacteria; phylum Campylobacterota; class Campylobacteria; order Campylobacterales; family Sulfurovaceae; genus UBA1140. The sequence continues at coordinate 27,180 of JAHJJU010000043.1, read as the reverse complement.
TAGGAGGTTCCACAAGCACAGATTTTTATATTACTGATGTTTTCAAGCAGGTTGGCATCGAGTTCTTCAAAATCAATTTTACTCTCTAAAACTCTTCCCATCATGGTGTCGTTCATGACTTGAGTTTGCTCATAAATCTCTTTTTCCATAAAGAAACGGTAACCATCTTTTTGAGCCATGGCTTTGTCGGTTGCCAGTGTTTGCTTGGTGAAGCTTTTTTCACCATCGGCATTGAAGAGCATTACTTTTCCATCTTTGGTATATCCATATTCACCATCTTCAAGATAATAAACTTCAGTAGCTTTTCCAATGATAGGGGTATCTGATGAAGCAAAGTAGACATCATCTCCATTGAACCCAATCAGCATTGGTGATCCGTTTTTGGCAAAGAAAATGGTTTCTGCTTCAGCTTCTGTAATCAAAAGTGTTGCGTAAGCTCCTTCAAGTTTTTCGATGGTTTTAGAGAAGGATTCCCAAGCATTGCTCGTTGCATTATAATTTTTTTCAAAAAGGTGAACAATGGTTTCGGTATCGGTTTGACTTAAAAATTTAACGCCTTCTTTTTGAAGTTCTGTTTTAAGTTCTTGATAATTTTCAATGATTCCATTATGGACAACAAAAGAGTACTCTCCTCTGTGTGGATGGGCATTAAGCTCTGTAGGTTTACCATGAGTTGCCCAACGGGTATGACCAATGGACACCCCAAAACCACTACTGGTATAGCTATCCGTTTTATCTCGTAAATTTTGTAGTCGTCCTACAGCTTTAAAGTTTTTCAGATGTTTGTTTTCAATGACTGCAATACCTGCTGAATCATAACCCCGATATTCTAGCTCTTGTAAGCCATCTAGTAAGATCTCTTTTTTCTCTTTTTGACCAATGTATCCGACAATTCCACACATAATATATTACTCCGTTAATTCTTTGATAATAAGGTTAGTATTATTGCAAAAGTTTCCATTCTTCTCGATTAAAAAGAGGTCATTGACTTTGTTCATTTTTGTGTGAATTTTAGCTGAAGTAATGTCCACTTTTAAATGATCAAAAACTTGAATAAGATACGAGAGTAGACCTTTTTGATTATTGCAGGTGAGTTTCATCATGGCATGCTCTTTGGAATGGTTACAATTAATATAGATGTCTTCAATATTAATAGAAGGTTTATTTAGTTTAAGAGGTTGCTCTTTCGTTAAAGCTGTTATAATAATTTCATGAAGATGGTTATAATCACCCTCACTGATGGTCTCATCAAAATCAATTTTAAAATATTTAATTCCGGAAAAAAGTTTAAAAATATCCATTTGAACGATGTTTAAACGGGAAAGTTTGTGGAGCAAATAACTTAAGTCAAGATTCTCTTTTCTTAAAATTTCAATGGTTAAAAATTTATCGTTGGTAATCATAAAATGATATTTGTCAAGTTTTTCTGCTTCTTGGGCAATGGTAACAATGCGTTGAGGGGTGTATTTAATGAAAAGTAAATCAGAAGGAATGTGTAAAATATTCTTTTGTAATTTTTGACTTAAATTTTTAAAAATAGCTTGTCGTTGTAAAATTTTCTCTTTTTTAACCCTTTTTGTTGCTTCATCAAGTTGTTTTGCATTTGAGAGTGCCAATAAGGATTGTTTATATAAGATATTAATCAGTCGAGCATTAAAATCATTATAGGTCTGATTACCAACACCGTTCATATCGGCATAGGTGAGTATATAGATAAAGTCCAACTCTTTTTTGGTTGGGAAATGTGATGAAAATTTTAAAATACTTTGTTCTGAGTGTAAATCTTCACGTTGAGCTGTGGTACTCATGAGGGTATGGTATAGAATAAGGTTTTTACCTATTTTGATCTGCTCCTCAGAAAAGTTTAATCGCTTTCCAAATCCTTTAAAGAGCACTGTACCGACTTCTGCATGAGATTTTTTTCGTCCTTTTCCTGCATCGTGTAGAAGCGTAATAACTTTTATAAAAATTTTTTCTTCATCTCTTAGACTGTTATAAAGTGTTTTCACTCTTTTATCTTTAATGTTTTCTAAGGCTTGAACACACATCACTGAGTGAATGCCCACTGCAAATTGATGATAGCCATCAAATTGAGGGAGATTGATGACTTTTTTCATATATGGAATGGTGTATCCTAAAAGTCGGGTATCGATTAATGTTTTCAAGATAAGGTGGCTTTGTGGTTGGGCAAAGAGTTTTAGAAGAATTTTATAAGCTTTTTCTTCAATATTCGGAGTTTTGTAGCTGGAGTTTAGTGCTTTCATAAAGGTAGGATGAATAGGGAACTGTTCTACGGGTGCTGTACAAAGTTGTTCCAGGAGTTCAATATAGTTATTGTTCTCATTTTTTGGACAGAGCATGGTTTTTTTATCATAATAAGAACTTAAAGCATCAATCCATATGGTGGTATACAGTTTAATGGTTTTTAGATAAGATATAACTTTTCTTGAAAATTTCATATGCTCTTTTTGTTCAGCTTTATACCCCAAGTACTGTGCAACAGTAGGAATAAGTTCCAGTCTGAGTTTGTCTTCTTTTTTTCCTGTAGCCAAATGCAGAGCAGAACGAACTTTAAAGAGAAAATCTAAGGCTTTATGAAATTTATCATACTCTTTTTTTGAAATGATTTTGCTGTCTATATCTTCAATACGTCCTACATTGTGTAAAATATTTCCAATCCAATAGACCAAATTGGCATTTCGAAAACCACCATCACCCTCTTTTAAATTGGGTTCCATGGTCATAGGATATTTTCTATGCAAGGCTTGCATCTCTTCTATTTTTGCATGAATGAATGCATCGGGTTCATCTTTACGTATTCGATAGAGTTCATTTTCTGTTTGGTTCCATAGCTGTTTTGATCCTTCAATAAATCGAGACTCTATCATGGAAGTTTTAATGGTAATGTCCGTTTTTGAAATTTCAAAAAGTTCACCTACTTCATGAACACGGTGTCCGAGTTTTAGTCCTGCATCCCATAGAATATAAAGTATCTTCTCAATCATCTCTTGGGTATTGTATCCGGGAACTTCTTTGTAGACAATCATTAAATCAATATCGGAGTAGACACAGAGCTGTTCTCTTCCATAAGATCCCAAAGCAATGAGCGTAATGGGTAGCGTATTTTTCATGGGCATGTAGGTGTCAAACATAGAACGCATGGCAACTTTATAGACCATCTGTATGAGGGTGTCTATTTTTCGAGTATGTTGAACCAAAAATCCTTTACCCGAATTTTGTGTAAAACTCTCTTTCAAGGTCGCAAAGTAATTTTTAATATCTTTTTTTAAAAGTTTAGATATTTCAAAGTCGGGTGCATTTTCATACAACAGTGTTTCAATTTGTGCTTTTATATCTTCCATTATCATTTCCTTATCTATAGCTGTTATAATAGCAAAAATTAATTAGGGATAGTAGAGATGACTTTAGTTGAAAAAGTAAAAAATAGAGAACGATTAACTCAAGAAGAGGGTGAAGCACTTTACGAGCTTGATCTGTTTACATTGGGTGAATTGGCTGATGAAATTCGCCAAGAAAAGTTTGGTAAAAAAAGCTATTTCAACATTAATCGTCATATCAATCCTACCAATGTTTGTGCCGATATTTGTAAGTTTTGTGCCTACTCTGCCAGTCGTAAAAACCCCAATCAATATACCATGAGTCATGATGAGATTTTAGAAATTGCAAGCAATTCCTATAATCAAGGGGCAAAAGAGATGCATATTGTCTCTGCACACAATCCCAATGATGGGGTAGAGTGGTACATGGGAGCGTTTAGAAAGATTAAAGAGAAGTTCCCTGATTTACATGTCAAAGCGATGACAGCAGCCGAAGTAGACTTTTTAACCCGTGAGTATGGTTTGAGTTACGATGAAGTACTGGATATGATGATAGAAAATGGAGTAGACTCTATGCCTGGTGGTGGAGCTGAAATTTTTGATGAAGAGGTACGAGAGTATTTGTGTAAAGGAAAAGTAACTTCAGATCAATGGTTAGAGATTCATGAAAAATGGCATAACCGAGGTAGGCAGAGCAATGCTACCATGCTTTTTGGGCATGTCGAGAGTAGGGCAAACAGAATTGACCACATGATACGATTGCGTGATTTACAAGATAGAACGGGTGGATTTAATGCGTTTATTCCTTTGGTCTATCAAAAAGAGAATAACTTTCTCAAAGTTGAGGCATTCCCTACAGGTCAAGAGATTCTTAAAACGTATGCTATTTCTCGAATAATGTTGGACAATATTCCTCATTTAAAAGCTTATTGGGTTACAGCTTCGATTAATTTAGCACTGATTGCTCAAGAGTTTGGAGCTGATGATTTGGATGGAACCATTGAAAAAGAGTCCATACAATCAGCAGCAGGAGCAAAGAGTTCTCATGGAATGGATTTGGACGAGTTTGTAAGTCTTATTCGAAATTCCGGCTTTATTCCTGTTGAGAGGGACAGTTTGTACAATGAGTTGGGGATTTACAATTAATTAATTTCTAACTCTCAATGCGTTACAATGAAAGCTTAAGTACCTGACCATAAAATATGTCATTTATTCTGGTCAGGTACTTATTCTAACAGAAAGGTGGAAAACATTATCCAAAAGCTAAAAGAAGAAAAGATCAAAAGAATTGTTATTAAAGTAGGCAGTTCCGTTTTAACCAATCGAACCAGTATTGCAAAAGAGCGAATGTTAAACCTCGTTTCACTGATTGCCAAAGTGAGTAAAAAGTATGAAGTCGTGTTGGTCTCTTCCGGAGCAGTGGCAGCCGGGTATACAGCACTAAAGCTCGATAGAGCAAAGCAAATTAGTCGAAAAGTACTGGCTTCAGCAGGACAACCTATTTTAATGAGCAGTTATAAAAATAAATTTGATATTTTTGGTATCAATACGGCTCAAATTCTTCTAACTGAAGATGATTTTGACTCACGTAAACATACGTTAATTTTTCGTCAAATAATTGATACTTCTATTGCTAACGGTATGTTGCCGATTGTCAATGAGAACGATATCTCAACAACACCAGACCAACTTTTTGGTGACAATGATCAGCTTTCTGCTCATGTGGCTCATTATGTAGATGCTGACTTATTGGTGATTATGAGTGATATTAATGGTTATTATGATGCAAACCCTAATGATAACCCCGATGCAAAAATCCGATCGGAAGTAAACTTTATTACTGAAGAGGAGCTAGGAGCCCAGCAAACTCCAAATGATGCGTTTGCAACAGGAGGCATTGTAACGAAGCTCAAAGCAGCCGATTATATTATGAAACAAGGTCGAAAGATGTTTTTGTGTAGTGGTTTTGATTTGGAGACAGCAACGAAATATTTGATGGATGGTGAGCAAATAAGTGGAACACTCTTTAGATACAAAAAGAAGTAAAATTTATTATTCTTATTATGAGTTTAGAATTGATTTAAAAAAACTTACTAAAAAAATTGACCAAGATTTTGATGCTATTGTTGCTGTAGCTCGTGGTGGTTTGAGTATGGCGTTGATGTTGGGTGAGTACTATGATATTCGTGAAGTTTATGCGATCAATACGATTGGTTACGAAGATACTCAAAAATTGGATAAGGTGAATGTTTTTAATATACCCAATCTGCAAAATGCAAAAAAAGTACTTATTGTTGATGATATTGTAGATAGTGGTGATACCTTGGTTGAGGTTTTAAATGTATTGAAGAAGCAGTATGACGCTACTACTTTTTACTCAGCGTCTATTTTTTATAAACCTTCAGCTTCTATAGAACCAACTTGGTGGGTTAAAGAAGCTACTGGATGGATAGAGTTTTTTTGGTCTGAGGATTTAAAGGATTAAATTTCTTCTAATTCGTTGAGATATTCTAAAAAATCTTCAGCTTCAAAGTAACCTCTTAAATTATCAATAACTTCTCTATTGGGTTTCATAAAAAAGATAATAGGTACATGTTTAAACTCTGGAAGTTGATCTCTTTGGCTAGGTGTTTCTCTGTCGGCTTGTACCAAAATGTACTCTTGAAGTTTTTTGGCAACCTTTTCATTTGAAAGGGTTTTGGCTTTCATTTTGTCACACCAACGGCATCCTTCACTAACAGCCATGACCATGACGTTTTTCTTCTCTTTTTTTGCCAGTTCAAAAGCTGTAGGTAAATCTTTCACCCATGGAATATCATATGTTTCTTTTTTTTCTACAGAAGTTTTGGATAAATCGGTTGATGATTTTTCATCAGAACATGCTGTAAATATAAAAATGGAGCTTATCAATACGCTTAATTTAAGCCATTTATTGTGCATTTTTGTCCTTTGAATTATACTTAATGTTACTCTCATTGTATATCTATTTTTTCTATTTTTTCTTAAAAAAGCTTAATTAAGATAAAAATTGTCGGAAATGTTTTAAAAGTTAACAAGTTCTAATTGGCTATACTTCGTGCATGAATACCAATTGAGGAAAACCAAATATGATTTTAATGATAGACAACTACGACAGTTTTACCTACAATGTTGTGCAGTACTGTTTGGAATTGGGTGCTGATTTGAAAGTAATCCGTAATGATGAGTTAACTGTAGAAGAGATAAAAGAACTAAATCCAGAGAAAATCATAATTTCTCCTGGCCCTGCAACCCCCAATGAAGCAGGAGTTACCCTTGATGTGATAACAGCTTTTGCCGACAGCACACCGATATTTGGTATCTGTTTGGGTCATCAGAGTATTGCACAAGCATTTGGTGGTGAGGTGATTCGAGCCAAAAATATGATGCACGGGAAAACTTCACAAATAGAAGTGGACAAAGAGACGGTTATATTTAAAGGTCTCCCCCCTGAGTTCAGAGCCACACGCTACCACTCGTTAACGGTCAATCAAGAGAACTTGCCCAGCAACATCATTGCTACCTCACACAGCAAAGATGACCATGAGATTATGTCTTTGGAGATAGAAGGCAAAAAAGTTTACGGCGTTCAGTTTCACCCCGAATCCATTATGAGTGAGTATGGGCATGAGATGTTGGATAATTTTTTGAAACTCTAATTTCTTTCTAAAGGGCTGTTGCCCTTTATTTTTAAAACCTCTTTTTTTATTCCCTTTTTGCTATACTAATTTACAGTCAAAGATTTTATTGTCATACAAGGAAGAGAGATGAGCGAACTAGAAAGAATTGAACAGTTAGAACGAGAGATAAGAGTGCTTAAGGGTTTAAAAGCAGAGTCAGGCATTGAAACATTTTCTTATTCAAAAATTGGCTTAAAAGAGTTAAAACGTGTTGTTTCTCTTAAAAAATCTTTTGATGATACGCCTTTTGAGAAATGGTTTTTTTTTGATAAAGAGATAATATCAGATGATAGAATTTTTTTGGAAATATTGCTCTCTAAATATGGAAAATTTATTAAGTCTTATCAAGAAGAGACACTCAAAGCAAATTTTATTATTCCTATTATTAATCGTGTAGATTTTTTGTCTATAGAAATGGAAACAGCTCCTTTTTATGAAGAGCTGATTACCTATGAGACAGAAAAATTTATTTTTACTGGTACAACAGACTTTATTGTCTCTAAAGGTTTAGAATACAGTGAAAAACCCTATTTTTTTATTCAAGAGTTCAAAAAAGGTAAGCTTAATTCAGACCCTGAACCCCAATTACTTGCAGAACTTATTTCGGGAGTAGAGTTAAACAGTTGGGAAAGTATCAAAGGGGCTTATATTGTAGGGGCGATTTGGAATTTTGTGATTTTAGAAAAGTTAGGCAAAGATACGTATCAATATTATGTAAGTGAAAATTATGACAGCACCAAAATAGGTGATTTAAAAGGTATTTATAAAAACTTGATGTTTGTGAAAGAGGAGATAATTGCAAAGATAGAAGAGGAGAATTCTTTAATATGACTCTAAAAAAACTCCCCATAGGCATACAAACCTTTAGCAAAATAAGAGAAGATGATTATATCTATATAGATAAGACAAAAGAGGCATTAGAACTCATAGAAAATTACTCTTATACCTTTCTATCTCGCCCACGACGTTTTGGAAAGTCGCTTTTTTTGGATACTTTACACAACATCTTTGAAGGTAAAAAAGCACTTTTTGAGGGATTGTATATTTATGATAAATGGGATTGGGAGACGACCTATCCTGTGATAAAAATAAGCTGGGATGGGAATCTACAGACCACGACCAACCTTGAAAAAGTAGCTAATGATATGTTACAAGAAAATCAAAAACGATTGGGTATTGAGTGTGAAGAGAATGAAAATCTCTCTATCTGTTTCTTGCAACTTATTCGAGAAACGTACAGAAAATACAATCAAAAAGTAGTGATTTTAATTGATGAGTATGATAGACCTATTTTGGACACGATTGACAATTTGGAACAATCAAAGCTTAATAGAGAGTTTATTAAAGGGATGTACTCGGTGATGAAGGGGGCAGATGCGTTTATTAAATTTGTCTTTTTAACAGGCGTGAGTAAGTTTTCTAAAGCATCTATATTTTCTGGGCTGAATATGTTAGAAGATATTAGCCTTGCTCGAAAGTTTGGAAATATCTGTGGATATACACAAGCCAATATAGAAAATGAGTTTTTACCTTATCTTAATGGGGTAGATTTGGAAGAACTCAAAGCGTGGTACAATGGTTATAATTTTCTCAAAGATGATGTTTATAATCCTTTTGATTTACTCAAATTTATTAAAAATGAGTATCAATTTTCTAACTATTGGTTTAGTTCAGGTACACCCACATTTCTTATTAAACTTATAGAGCAAAATCACTATTTTTTACCCAAACTTTCCAATATGAGAGTCGGTGAACAGATATTAGATAGCTTTGATATAGAAAATATCAATCTTGAAGTGATACTTTACCAAAGTGGGTATTTGACGATTGATAAGATGCAATATACACCTTTTGAGACGATAGAGTATACGTTAAAATTACCCAATAAAGAGGTAAAAATATCTTTTAATGATATGATAATTAATCACATTACAAAGAATAATTTCCCTTCGGCTAAAACAGATATTTATATGGCTCTATTAAATGGTGATTTGGATAAATTTAGAGAGACCTTTGATGCTATCTTTGCTTTGATTCCCTATAACAATTACACCAAAAGTCCAATGTCTGAATATGAAGGGTTTTATGCCAGTATTATCTATGTTTATCTGCAAAGTTTGGGGCTTGATATTATCGGTGAAGATGTCACCAACCACGGACGCATAGATTTAACAGTGAAGATAGACAAATACATCTACATCATAGAGTTCAAAGTAGGTACGCAGAATGCTTTGGCTCAAATAAAAGCAAAAAATTACGCTCAAAAATATTTAAATGATGGCAAAGAGATAGTTTTGGTGGGGATAAATTTTGATAAGCAAGAGAAAAATATTAGTGGGTTTGAGTGGGAGAGGGTGGGATGAAGGATAATAATATTAAATGGGTTAAAATGACAGAATTAAATGAGAAAAAAGTCCAAAATTATGAACTATGGAGTAATAAAGAGTTAGAATATATTTCTAAAGTAGATTTGTCTACACCATTGGAAGATGATGAAGATTATAGTGAGTGGTAGGTGATATTTATATTGGATATGGTTTTTGAGAAATATTGTAGTTTTTTTTAATATAAAATAATTTAGTGTTAATAAATGGCTAAATTAAAGTATATAGAAAAGTTAAGAGAAAAAAATAAAAGAGTTTATATGAAATTTAATTTTAGATTACCTAAATTTACTGACCTATCAAGAGAACAAAAAAGAGCCATAGATGAAATGAATCCAATTTTAGTGACAGGTGTTCCAGGAGCAGGAAAAACAGTTGTTGCGATTTATCGTTTGAGAAAATCTCTTGACTTAAACAATAAAACTTTACTGCTTATTTATAATCGTATGCTTGGGGTTGCTATAAAGAATTCAGTTGAACATTTGGGTCTAAAGGATTTATCAGTACAAACTATTCATCGATTTTTTATAAATGAAACAGGGAAATGGTTAACGAATTATGATAAAGATGCAACAAAACTTCATGAACTATTACAAAATCTTTCCTATAATGAATTTATTTTTGATGAAGGTCAAGACTTACATATTCCTATTTATGATGCTTTTAGTAAAATAGGAAAAGTATCTATAGGAGCTGATGATGCTCAACAATTATATGATGTATCGACTACAGAAGCAAAGATATTAAATACTTTACCTGATTTAGAACAACATCATTTAATTAAAAACTATAGAAACTCTTTTGAAATTTTTAATTTTGCCAAAGAGTTTGTGCCTAATAATGCAAGAGCAAATGATAAAATTATACTAGAGAGATTTGAAAAAAACTCTTCTTTAAAGCCTCAAATTTATGTGAGTAATACTTTTAATGATACAAAAGAACTAATAAAAAAAGTTTTAGATGGCAATAAAAAATCAAACATAGCAATATTAGTTCCTAGTAAACATTTAGTAAATGAATATTACAAAGCAATTAAAAATGATTATGAATGTTCTCAATATCATAGTGGATTAAGTGAAGAGGAAAAAAGTGAAACTGAAAACAATTTACAAAACATATTGGTTACTACTTTTAAATCTGCTAAAGGTATGGAGTTTGACACTGTTATGATGCTCGGGTTTGAACAAACAAATCCAGACCATTCAAATCAATATTTTGTAGGTGCTACAAGGGCAAAAATAAGATTATTTGTTTTTTGTATAGGTAAGTTATCTCCTATATTTGAAAATTTTAATCCTACTACCTATGAACTAAAAAAAGGATAAACATGAAATTTTATATGCAAATACATCGAAGTAATTTAGCTGATTATATAAGTAAAGCTATGATTGTTCCAACTAAATATATTGAAAATCGAACAGAAGAAGATATTCAAAGTAAAAACAAAGATTTTATACTTTTATCGGATGGATATTTTGATACATTGACGGATAATCAAATTTTATTAGAAATAGTTTTAGCAGAAGAGGAGATACAAGTATTAGAGTCTATTTCTTTAACTGTTAATACAGAAGATAAAATATATGCTTGTAACGTACCTCTTCCAATAACAAGAATTAGACAAATATATATTGCGAATAAAGAGATAATAAGTCAGTATCAATCAATTTTTAACATAGGGGATGTTGGTTATTTCCCAAGTGAGAGATTTACGATATTGACAAAAAGTTTTAATAAAAAGTTAAAACAATATCAGATCCCTTTCACTGTAAGAAATAAAATCATAAAATGGTTAAAAATCTCCAAAGAATCAAAACTTTATCCATATAAGCCACTTTTAGTAAAAAATAAAAAAAATCAAGAAAAATTACTAAAATATGACAAAATTCTAGGACTATTTGCTTTTATAAAAAATACTAATTTTTATTTTGCCAATAGAGGGAAATGTATATCAAATTATTCTGACTATTATTTTATTTTATTGGGGCAACTAAACAATAAAATAGAAGTCAAAGAAATTGACGAAAAGAAACTTAAATTTTTAAAAGAATTATTACAAATAGAAGAGACTTCCTTTGCTCTTATTGAAAAACTATATAAAAAAGAACAGATAGATGATGGTTTTATCAAAGATATTGCAAACAAGAATGAAAATGAAAAACTATTATTAGAACTGTTTGATGAAATGACTAAAATGGAAGCATTGAAATCGTTACAAAATACTAAAGACTTTCATTCTGCATATTTATATATTAATCGTTTTGATGGAGATATGGAGAGTTTAAAATTTAAGATTCAAGAGATTGAAAAAATAGATAGAGCTGAAATACTTTTAGCTATGTTTGGATTGTACTATGGTTATTCAAAAATACGGGCAAGAGAAGCCATTGAAATTGAAGATGATGTTTTTAAAAATTTATTAATTGATAAGAGAGAGAAAAACATAAAATTTATGCTTGATTCTAAACTTGATTATATCACTATTGAGAGTATTTATCAATATGTTTTTAATGATAAAATTTCTAATGGAGAGTTTGAGTATTTAGAGTATCCAAAATATAAACCTCTAAAAATAATATTGAATAAAAAAATTACGAATTGGTACATAATAGAAAGAAAGAGATATTTTGATGTAGAACTCATTACTCTATCTACAAATGATTGGAAAACTATTATTACAAATATATTAGAAAAATATGGGAAAAAAATAACACCAGTAAATTCTGGTTTATTTAAATTTCTATATCAAAATCAGAAAAAAACAATTAAAATTTCAATGAAAGAGAATGAATTTGAAGAATCATTTATTTATAAAGAAGAAGTAGAAGAATTTATTTTAAATATAGATGATGAAAAAAAAAGAAACCAACTTTTTGATGCCTTTAGATTGGATAAAAAATAATGTTAACTATCAAATCACTTTATAATGATATTGAAGAATTAAAAAATGTAGATGACTTTAGTGATTATCTCAATAATGATTGGAAGAATATTAAAATATTCTTCCAATCGAAAAATAAAGAAGAGATAGACAATGAAAAATTTGATTTAGAAAAATTACTTTTTATATTAGAAGACAATAAACTTATTTCTAAAGATAATGATTTAATAATCAATGAATTTCTTGTTTTATTATTTCATTGTTTTGAAACTATTCAGTTTGAAAGTAGCATTAGGGTTTTGTTGTCTTATTTAAAATCTACAGAAACCAATTATCAAATTCAAGCAAATATAAAATTTTTAAATATCAACAATATAACAGAAGATTATCATCATCGTTTTGATGAGATATTATCATTATTAGATACATCTCCTTTGATTAAAGCATCAAGAAAAACACTATTAATATATTTTTTGATAGCTATGAAAAATTTTTCAAGAATTAACAATCATAATTTATCGAATAGCTTTAAACTTCTTTTTATAGACAATCAAGATAAGTTTGATATTTTAAAAGATGAAATATTTCAAAATATTATTATTCAAATAACTATAGAAAATATTGGTTTAAAAATTGATTATATTCTTGAAAACCTAGCTTTAGAAGAGGAAGAAAAAAAACTTCCAATAAGCTCTATTAAGAGTTTTCAACCAACAGAAGAACAATTAGAGATTATAAAGACATCAAAAGAGATGGAACAAGGACAAGTTTTAATTATAGAAGCTTTAGCAGGTTGTACAAAAACAAGTACTTTAGAAATGATAACCAAGGAGAATCCTGAAAGTAAATTTTTATATCTCGCATTTAATAAAAAAATTGTTGAAGATGCTAGAAATAGATTTCCATCAAACACAGAAGTAAGAACTTTACATGCCTTAGCTTTTAGACATAAAGAAGCAGATAAAAATATTGCTGATAACAGATTGATGAATAATATCATCGCTGAACTTTTTGATTTGGAGATTACAACAGAATTTTATAAAATTGATGATATTCGTAAAGTATATGATAATTTTTGTGGTTCAGAAAATAATTTGGATGAATTGCATAGATTAGAACGAAGATTAATTAATGAAATTGAACTTGAATATAGTAATAAATCTGAAGATGAGCAAAATAATAAGAATTTTTTTATCAATAAAATTAAAAAGGCTATTCCCCATATTCCACAACTTTGGGAGCATATAGAAAATTCAAACATAACAACGCATGGTACTTATTTAAAAACATTTGTGGAGAATAATTATACTTTAAGTTATGATTTTATTGTGCTTGATGAATCTCAAGATGTTTCAAGAGTTTTGGGTAAGTTTATAATTAATAGTATTTTATCCTATAACTATAAAGTAATAGTTGTAGGAGATAATAATCAAAAAATTTATGGTTTTCTAGGAAATATTAATTTATCAAAATCTATTAAAAGAGTTGTAAATAATTCTATTTATATTGAGAAACATTTAACAAAAACTTTTAGATTTTCTAAAAATAGTTCTATTGAAACTTTAACAAATTTAATATTGAAATTGAGAAATATTGCGATTATTGGAGCAAAAAAAATAAGTGAAACCAAAGAAGAAGGGAAAATTTTAAAAACAGGATATTTATCTAGGGGAAAATTACCCGTTCTTATAAAAGCATTAGAGTTTTTAGAAAATAAAATGGATTTTAATCTTTTTATGAGTATTGAACAAGATTTTGATATGAATTTATTGATAGATATCTATGAACTCTATAGATATACCATGAAAGTAAAAAATGATTTAATTAATCAAGGTCTGAGTACATCTAGCCTATCTAAATGTGACGCTAGTTTTTATAATCGTAATGATAAGGATACTAAAAAAGATATTGAATACATCGTTCAAAAGTTTAGAGATAATAAAGAAAATGCTATCTTTCCAAATTTTATAAATAAAAGATTAAGAAAAATATCATCACTTTATGAATTAGAATATATTTCTTATAAAAATCAAGATGTCACTTTGAATTGATTCATAATTTAGAAACCAAAGAGAATTATTCTCATATTGTTGAAAAAAGTTTATCTGTATTGATAAAAGAATTTTCAAATGAGAACAGTTTAAACATAATATCTACAATCCATAAAGTTAAAGGGTTGGAATATGAAAAAGTTATTCTTATTGAGTCTTCTAATATTCAAAGAAAAATATCATTAAGGGGAGATGACATTATTGAATTATTATCTTCAAATAATAATATTTTAGGTTTTTGCTCATCGGAAAATCCTAATTGTAAAAAAGTTGAAAAGAAAAAAAATCCCTCTTATTCGATTGATTTTGGAGAAATATTTGATAATGGCAATGCTACTACACAATTTTCTTTACAAGATATAAAGCAAGAAGAGACAGATCAAACATCTGAAGAATTGTTTATTGATAACAATATAGACATACAAGAAGAATACAATATATTATATGTAGGAATTACTAGAGCAGAAGATATTATTGAAATAGAAAATTTAAAATATGAAAATACTTTAACTTTCTTAAAGTTCATAGCTGAGAATATTATTGAAATAGATAAAATTATTAATGATGAAAAGTCCAATTTACTCATTAAGAGAAATAGTAATAAAGATGAAATTGGTATTGTTTATAACAAATATTTTATAAATGTCGAAATATTAAAAAAGTTTATAGTTCAATTTAGAGAATATAATGAATAGAAGATAATTATATCTATATAGACAACAACAAAAAAGGAGCTAATCATAAATGAAAGATATACTAAATCAAATTAAAACACATCTTTATGAAGTAGAGAGTATCTTGTCTACGGATGCTATTGTTGAGTTACTTGATAATAAAAATATAGATAGCCAAGCTTTTTTGAAAACTATCAAGCTTTATATAGAAAGATTTGATGAATTGGCTTCTGTTGATAATACTATACTTTTGAATATGCTAAATAAGAAACTAGCTTATTTTTCAGAAAATGCACAAGATAAAACTCACATATCATTGTATCACACACAACTTGCCACCTCTATCACATTGATTCAAGATAAAGCAAAAATATTTTTTAAAAATAGTAATACCCAGACCGAAACAGCACGGGTAAAAAAAGATATAAACTTGCCACTTAAAAGCATAGAGATAAAAGATTTTTACAGTATTCAAAATTTAAAAATAGATAATGTAGAGGATAAAAAAGAGATATATATAGTCGGTGAAAATGGTGATGGTAAAACCTTACTTTTACAAGCCATAACCATAGGATTTAAAGGCATAGAAGAGGGAGAGGTTTTTAATCTGGTCAAATCTCAAAGTAAATTTCAATCTAAGATTATATTGGGTGATGATGGTATGTTTGAGAATACAACGCATCAATACAAAAATCTTTTTTCAGAACTTTTTTAGGAGTATTAAATGAGAAGTCAACAAGAAAAATTACAGAAAATTTTTAAAAAAGAGCAAAAAATAGAAAGAAAAAAAGTAAAATTAGATGAAAAATTAGAGAAGATTTTTCATCAAAAATGTACGATAGCTTTTGATCTTTATAGTGAATTTTTAAAGAATAATCAAACTTTTAATTCAAACTTGGACTATTTTAAACTCTATATTGAGTCAGGATATTTTTTGGTTGAAGAGTTGATTTTTGAGAAACAATATGAGAATTTGGTAGAGTTTAAACACAAAAGTAATTTTAGACAAAATCATCGTGTTAATCTATTTCTTGATACACAAGAACAGGATTATACTAATAATAGTACCGTGATAGATAAAAATCAATTTGATAGATTATCAATTAATTTCACCATCAAGATAAGAGCATAATGAAAAAAGATATAAAATGAATAAAACAAAACTACCCTACGGATTAAGCGATTTTAGAAGAGTAAAAATAGAGAACTATTACTATATCGATAAAACAAAGTTTATAGAGCAGATAGAACAAGAGGCAGATTTTCTATTTTTTCTAAGACCTAGACGCTTTGGTAAGTCTTTGACCATCTCAATGTTGGAGTACTATTTTGATGTCTACTATAAAGAAGAGTTTCAAGCAATATTTAACGATACTTATATTTTAAAGCATCCAACACCCTTGAAGAATAGCTTTTATATCCTTCGGTTTGATTTTTCGGCTGTGGATATTACCGATTATGAGCGTAGTTTTAGGACGCATCTTAATCTAAGGATTGATAGTTTTTGTGATAAATATGATATTCCAATAGTTGATATAGAAAATCCTATCTCTAAGTTGGAGTCTCTTTTTATTTATTGTAGTAAATATAATCTTCCAATCTATATTCTCATCGATGAGTATGACAATTTCGTAACGAAACTACTCATTAGTGATATGGATGCCTATAAAAATCTGGTTACCTCTCAAAATGCCATCTATAAAGAATTTTTTACTATGCTTAAAGTTGGAACATCTGGGGCTATTAAAAAGATGTTTTTTACAGGTGTTTCACCCTTGGCTCTTTATGATGTGACAAGTGGGAGCAATATTGGTAAAAATATCTCACTCAACAAAAACTTTAATGATATGGTGGGAATCACTAAAAGTGAACTTATAGAGATGATAGATTTTTATGGTTTAGGTGAACAAAAAGAGCATATAGTTAGTAGGTGTAATGAGTGGTATAACAGTTATAGATTTAATGAAGATACCAAACACACCATCTATAACAGTGATATGATACTCTACTACTTTGATTCATTGATTCGGTATGATGAAGAGCCAAGAGATTTGATAGATGTCAATGTACGGACAGATTATAGTAAATTGAAGTTCTTAGTCTATACCAATCAAAAACTCAATGGTAACTTTGAGATGCTTAACAATCTTATTTTAGGTAATAAAGTCACCACAACCAAAATCAAAGACAACTTTAGTGCCTTTGAACTGGCTAATGAAGATAACTTTAAATCGTTTATCTATTCGTTAGGGTTTGTAACCATTGAAAGAGATCTGTTTCGATTAAATCTAAAAATCCCTAATCAAACACTTAAAAAACTTTTAGCAGAGTTTATACATTATGCTTATAAAGATTTTGAAGATTACAATATGAAGGTAGAGAGATTAAATGTCTATCTATCAGACTTAGCCATTAACAAAGATTTGAGCGTATTTCACTATATCGGTGAAGTCATAAAAAACAGTACTTCCATACGAGATTATATCGACGGTGAAAACTTTGTAAAAGCCTATCTATTAGCCTACCTAAATTTAAATACATTTTATGAACTCAAAAGCGAAGTAGAATCAAATAAAGGCTATATTGACATACTCTTAGACCCCATTAAAGAGGAAGTACCTTTTGGTGTGATAATAGAGCTGAAATATATTAAAAGGTCAGAGCCAAACTATGAAGCAACGCTAAAATCAAGAATCGCAGAAGCAAAAAAACAGCTCAACCAATACGATTTGGGCAAGAGATATCTTAAAATAGTATTGGTGTTTAGGGGGTGGGAGCTGGTGTATTGTGAGGAAGAGCTATAAAGTTTATTGACGCTCCTCATTTAAAAATATACCTACAAATGAAGAGAGTGCTGTGATAAGAAAGAATAAAAGTGAAAAGGCTACACCTCCACCGGCTTCCAATTCAAGGAGTGTTAAGCCATAAACAAAGGTTAATTCTCTGACTCCGATACCTCCAATACTAATCGGTAATACTGCAACCACGGAAGAGAGTAAAAAAAGTGTTAAAAAGATCAAAAGATTACTCTCATATCCGATGGCATAGACGATAAAAAAAGCAGAAACCAACTGTAAGAGTTGAACGATACTTCCTAAAAATGTTGTTTTAAAAAATAGAGAAATATAATTTTTAAACATCAAAAGATTGAGCACATAGAACAGTGGGAAAATGAGAACTACGCCAATAATAATTACATAGTCCAACCAAGGATAGTGGCTATAAAACTCACTAGCTATAAATAGTAATCCGGCAAAAAAAAGTAGAGGGATTAATCCACTAAGCCGGTCAAGTAGGGTGATGTTAATGAGTTTACTCACCTTTACCTCATGGCTCTTTTTTAACAAATAAATTTTATATCCATCACCACCAATACCTCCTGGCAAAAATAGATTGTAAAACATGCCGATATAGTAGAGTTTTAAAGCATATATTTCAGAAATCTTAACAGCAATATGTCTGAAATAGATATTGAGTCTAATCGAGCTTAAAATTTTAGAAAAATTAAAAAAAAGTAGGGCTAAGAGTAGATACCATAAATTGGCATTGATGATGATACTTTGAACTTGCGAAAAATCAACTTTGGAAAAAACCACATAAAGTGCTGTCAAGGTTAGAAGAACCTTGACAATACTTTTAATACTTTTTTTATTAAGCTTGACCAACGAATGTCTCTTTTATGGTATAGGGTGTTTTACCTTGAGATTCGTAGTAGGTACGCATAATAAGTTCAGCCACAAATCCTGTAGTAATGAGTTGAATTCCTGCAATAACCAAAACAATACCCAATGTAAGAAGAGGTCTCTGTCCAATGTCATTGCCTAAAAGTTTAAGAATGAGTAGATAGAAGTTGATAACCATTCCTGAACCAAATGCAGCAACACCTAAACCACCAAAAAGGTGCATTGGTCGAGTTCTATATTTCTGCATAAAGAGCATAAGAAGTAGGTCACTAACCACTTTAAAGGTGCGTCCTAAACCGTACTTTGATTCACCATGAACACGTGCGTGGTGTTTAACATCCATCTCAACGATTTTAGCACCATACATTTTAGCCAATACAGGAATAAATCGGTGAAGCTCTCCATAGAGTCCTAAGTTTTTAGCCACATCACTTTTGTAAACTTTAAGCGTACAACCGTAATCATTGAGATAAACGCCTGTTGAACGACGAATAATGTAGTTGGCTATTTTACTCGGTACTTTACGTAAAAACATACCATCTTGACGTTTTAGTCGTCGTCCTGCTACCACATCCCACGCTTCATCTTCTAATTTTTTTATCATAAGTGGAATATCGCTAGGATCATTTTGTAAATCACCATCAATGGTGGCAATGAGCTCACCTTGGGCTGCTTCAATTCCTGCTGCCATGGCTTGGGTTTGACCACAGTTACGATTGAAAACTAAAATTTTGGTGCGTTCATCAGCTAAAGCTTTCATTTTTTCAACGGTTTTATCGGTTGATCCATCATCAACCAAAATAAACTCATAATCTATATCTGCTAATGCTTCACGTACAGCTTTAAAGAGAGGTTCAACGTTATCCTCTTCATTCATCATTGGTACTACCAGTGAAAGTTTTTTCATTTTAATTATCTCCTAGTTTTATAAGCGTAAATCCATTTTTTTTGTACAATATTTTATAATTTTTAAAATCTTTGAGTTTTGGAGTTTTTGTAAAGACAATATCTCCATTAATTGGTCTTTTTTTTGAAACCAATCCTTCATAATATACATTAAAGCTTGGGGTGCTAATGCCGTACATAATGATGTTTTTATAGGGTTTGTTTTTTGCTAAAAGAGCAGCTTCTTTGATAGGAAGTTGCATTAATTTCCCGTATGTTGGAATGACTATAAAATTCACACTTACGATCATAGCCAATGCCATACCCATAACTATAGATTCCGTTTTCTGTAAAAATTTTAGTAAAAATAGTAAAAAAAGCATGACTGAAATGATAAGCAAACGATACCAAATATCAAAGGTTTCATAGGCATTCTCTATCAATACCTGTGCCAGTTCATCTCGAATACTCTCTTTAAAAATTGTAGCAATATCGGGTAAAAAGAGTAAAATCGTTAAGAGTATTAAAATAGGGTAGATTAGCCATGCTTTACTGACATTTTTTTGTAGATACAAAGCACTCAATATAAACAGAGGCGTATAACCATAAATCACATAATGTGGCAGTTTGGTTCCAGAGAAAGAGAAGAACACAAAAACAAAAGCAAACCATATAAAGAGATAGAGTTTTAAATCATCCTTAATGTAGCTCTTCACACCGGCAATGGCTTTAACGGCAAAATAGGTAAAGGGCATAAACCCAACAATAAGTACAGGAATAAAGTATAAAAGTGTACCTCTATGACTCTCCATGGCTGAGCTAAAACGACCAATATTGTGTTGGAAGAAGAAACCATCAATAAAAGCTTGACCTTGAGCCAGGTATTCAGCGATGTACCATGGGGCTGCAACCAATACAAAAATAAGGATACCAATAGGATTAAATACCATTTTTATCCAGCGTAAAAAATCTCCTCGAATTGAGTAAAAAAGTAAGGTAACGATTACGGGAATCATAATAGCCACCGGTCCTTTGGTCAGTGTGCCTAAGGCGATAAAGAAAAATGCCCAATAGAGTAGTTTTTGTTTCTTTTCTTTGTGGTAGTAATAGATACTAAACATGGACAATACGATAAACAGGTTAAGCAGAGAATCGGCAATGGCTGCTTTGGTTATCATATTAATCTGAATAGAGGCAACCATAAAAAGGGTGGCAAAAAATGCTGTAGGTTTGTCAATAGTTTTTTGGATAAAAAAATAGATGCTCATAGCCCAGAATGTGCCGGCAAGAGCAGAGGGTAGTCGTAAGGCAAATTCATTAAGACCAAAGAGTTTAACACTCATGAGTTGAAACCAGTAAATAAGTATGGGTTTATCAAATCGTAACTCACCGTTAAGATAGGTGGTGATATAGTCTTTACCCACCAACATTTCGCGAGTTGCTTCAGAAAATGCACCTTCATCTAAATCAAAAAGAGGTGAAAAAGGTAAGGGAAGAAAAAAAGCTATAAAGATAAAAAAAGCCAATATAGCCAAAGGATGACGTTGGATGAACACTAAAATTCCTTGCTTTTAAAATAGTATTGATGTAGAAAAATAGCAACCATTGAACCTAAAAATGAAGCAAAAACAACATCACTCATATAGTGTTGGGTAAGAACCACTCGACTAAAAGCAACCAAGGCAGCTAGAGGTAAAAACAAGTATTTCCATTTTGGAAAAATTAAACTTAACGCAACAGCCGTGGAGATAACGGTTATGCTGTGTCCGGAAGGGAAAGAGACGAGATCGGGTTTGATTTCAAACCATTCAAAACCATAAAGATTTTCTTGAAAATAGAGCTTGGGTCTTGCTCTTCCAAAAGGTATTTTAAAAACCCAAACTAAAAGACCGGCGATTAGATTGGTCATAAAGATGTAGAGTGCCATTGATGCTGCTTTAAATTGCTTCTTTATTATTTTAAAATAAACAAATAGAAGAATAGAGACGATAAAATACCATGCACTGTTTCCAAATTCTGTGAGTATTGCAAAAACTTCTTTAAATATTTTGTTATCTAAAGTATAAAAATAAGTTGAAATTGTTTTATCTGCAAATTGATAGAGAAGTACAGTTAATATGAGAGTATTGATTAAAAAGAGTATATATTTTCTTTCAAAGAACATCCCAATATTACCTTGTGTATAATTTATGATATATTATATCATAAGATGGTAAAAGATGGTAATATTCTTAAGACTTTTTATACCTGTGGTATAGTATGGGTATTTTAAGCAATGAGGTAAGGTATGACAAAAACAAAATTTTTATTATTTATAATTTTTTATATAATTGCACTATTTTATTTGGCGATTAATGTACCTATTGGTCCTCATGAAGCAACGGTTTATTATACCGATACAAAAATTTTATACTATTTAACCCATATGGCTGAAGGTTGGTTTGGTAATGGTTTGGATTTTCGTTTCCCTTTTGTGCTTTTGGGAGTGATCAATATACCTATTTTTTTTATAATGAGCAGATTGTACTTTTCAAATAAAGAAGAGAGTTATTTTGCAACAACTATTTTTGCACTGCTCCCAGGAATTATTACTTCAGCGATATTGGTCAATATTGCTGTATTGGTTATTACCTTTGTTTTAGCTTTTATTATATTTTATGAAAAGAAAAAAATAATTTGGCAGGCCATTAGTATGATCTCTTTATTATTGGTTCATGATGCTTCAGTTATATTTTTTATTGCTTTGGCCATCTTTTCTGCTTTTAAAAGAGATACCATGCTTTTTAGTATGTCTATAATGTTGTCAGCCATAAGTTTACTTTATTTTAATGGGCTGGACATAGGGGGCAGTCCTAGTGGAAAATTTTTAGAACTTTTTGGACTTTACATCGCTCTTTTTTCTCCTTTGGTATTTATCTATTTTTTTTATGCACTTTATAAAATCTGGCTACGAGAGAGAAAAGATATATTGTGGTACATCTCTTTTACAGCTTTTACGCTTTCTATATTTTTATCATTGCGTCAGAGAGTTAATATGACTGATTTTGCACCTTATGTTATTGTTGCTGTAATTTTAATGATTGTTACCTATCAACAGACCTTAAATGTTCGTTTACCTCAGTTTCAAATGTGGTATAAACGAGGTTTTTTTATGGTACTATTCTCATTGATTATCTCTTCAATGATTATTCTTTTCCATAAACAGTTTTTTTACCTTCTAGAAGATAAATCAAAACATTTTGCTTATTCCTTTTATGAACCTTATTGGCAAGTCTTAGAATTACATGAAATAGAGCAGAATTGTTACACTGTTGGGAGTCAAAAAGGACAATATCAATTAAAATATTATGGTATAGAAGAGTGTAACGATTCAACTGTTCCTAAAATACACAGATAATTAAAACTTCTTCATACTATAACTCTGAAATATAGAAATTAAATACTCCTAATGGTAGAATTACACCAACACATTCAATAAAGGAGAACTCGATGGCTCAAAAAGCGATTAGAGAATACGACGCAAAGTCGATTTTAGCTAGACATTGGGATAAGTATTTTCCAGACTTTACTTATGCTTATGAAACAGTAATGGTTCAAAACGGAACAGAGTTACAAGAAGCAGCGAAAGCAAATGCATGGTTAAATGAAAAAGCATTGGTTGCAAAACCAGATATGTTATTTGGTAAAAGAGGAAAGAATGGTTTGGTTCTTTTTAAAGATGCTAAACCAGGGGATGTCTCTTTAGCTAAAGCTGTAAGCTGGATTGATGAAAAATCAAGTTCAGAGCAATCGGTTTATTTCTCGTTTGACGGTGATACACCAACAGGTGAGCCATCGGTTGATATGTTGACTCACTTTGTTGTTGAGCCATTTACACCACACAGCCAAGAAGAGGAGTATTATATTTCAGCAACAGTAGTTGGTGATCATGATATGCTTTATATGTCTGCTGAAGGTGGAATGGAAGTTGAAGAGGGTTGGGATGAAAAAGTAACAGAAGTTGCTTTCAAAATCACTGACACAGAAGAAGAAATTGCCAATAAAATTAGAGCAAATGTTCCTGCTGATGTTGCAGAAGCTGATAAAACTGCTTTTGCTGAGTTTGCAATTGGTTTCTTTAAAGCTTACAGAGAGTTAAACTTCGCCTACCTTGAAATTAACCCATTTGTAATGCAAGGAAATAAAATTGAGCTTCTTGATATGGTTGCAAAACTTGATGATACAGCTGGATTTATAATGGTAGAGGAGTGGGGTGATGTTGAGTATCCAACGGCATTTGGTATGGAAGCTAAATCTCCGGAAGTTGAAGCAATTGAAGAAGCTGATGCAAAAACGGGTGCTTCACTTAAACTTACATTATTAAAGCCGGAAGCTAGAATCTGGACAATGGTTGCCGGGGGTGGTGCTTCAGTGGTGTATGCTGATACAATTGCTGACTTTGCCGGTATTGATGATCTTGCTAACTATGGTGAGTATTCAGGTGGACCAACTACAGGTGAGACTAAATTTTATGCAGAAACGCTTCTTGACTTAATGACAAGAGAAAAAGATGCAAAAGGTAGAGATAAAATCCTTATTATTGGTGGGGCCATTGCGAACTTTACTGATGTTGCTAAAACATTTACAGGTATTATTCAAGCCTTTGAAGAGTATGCTGATAAGATGAAAGAAGTAGGAATTAAAATTTATGTTAGACGTGGTGGACCAAACTATGAAAAAGGTCTTAAAGATATTAAAGAAGCAGCTGATAGATTGGGTCTTTACATTGAAGTATATGGACCAGAAACACATGTTACAGACATCGTGCGTATGGCACTAGAAGCGTAAGGAGAAGAGAATGTCAAAATTATTTACTAAAGATACACAAGCGATTTTTTGGAATAACAACAAAACTGCTATCCAAAGAATGTTAGATTATGATTATACCATCAAAAGAGAAAAACCATCAGTAGCAGCGATTGTTGCTCCTACAGCAAGTAACAAGTTTGATAAATTTTTCTATGGTGCTGATGAAATTATGATTCCACTTTACAAGAGTACAGCAGAAGCAAAAGCAGCTCACCCAAATGCTGAGTCACTTTTGAACTTTGCATCATTTAGAACAGCTTATGATGTAACGATGGAAGCTCTTAACATTGGTGGATTTAAATCTATCATGATTACTGCAGAAGGTATCCCTGAGAGACTTGCACGTGGTATGAATGAAGAAGCAAGAGCTAAAGGTGTAACCGTAATTGGACCGGCAACGGTTGGTGCTATTGCTCCGGGTGCATTTAAAATTGCCAACATTGGTGGTACTATAGACAACATTATTAACTCTAAACTTCATAGAGCCGGTTCATGTGGTCTTGTAACACGTTCAGGTGGTCTTTTCAATGAGCTTTCAAACATCATTGCTATCAATGCTGACGGTATTGCTGAGGGTGTAGCGATTGGTGGAGATAGATTTGTTGGTTCAGTATTTATCGACAACCTTCTTAGAATGGAAGAGAACCCAGAAGTTAAATACATGATTCTTCTTGGTGAAGTTGGTGGTACAGAAGAGTACAAAGTAATCGAAGCTATTAAATCAGATAAGATTAAAAAACCAATTATTGCATGGTGTATTGGTACCATTGCAAAATATTATGATTCTGGTGTTCAGTTTGGTCATGCAGGTGCTTCTGCAAATGCAGAGAGTGAAACAGCAGAATACAAAAATAGAGCAATGGCCCAAGCAGGTATTCATGTACCAGCATCATTTAACGATCTTCCAGCAAAAATTAAAGAGGTTTACGAGTCTCTTAATATTGCTGAAATTCCAGAGCCCGAGATGAACAGTGTTCCTAAAGTTAGAAGATCTAAAGAGTTTATCTGTACTATTTCTGATGATAGAGGTGAAGAGTGTACTTACGCAGGATTCCCTATCTCTTCTGTTGCTACTCCTGACACAGGAAAAGGAATTGGTGATGTTATCTCTTTACTATGGTTCAAAAAACAGTATCCAAAATGGGCGACAGAGTTTATTGAAACGGTAATCAAAACCGTTGCAGATCATGGACCAGCAGTATCTGGTGCACACAATGCAAAAGTAACTGCAAGAGCAGGTAAATCAGTGGTTGAATCATTGGTTACAGGTCTTCTTACTATTGGACCAAGATTTGGTGGTGCGATTGATGGTGCTGCGAAATACTTTAAACATGCTGATGATAACGGTATGGATCCAAAAGCATTCTTGAAATATATGAAAGGTGAGGGTGTACCAATTCCAGGAATCGGACATAGAATTAAGTCTCTTAAGAACCCAGACCTTAGAGTTACAGGTCTTATGAACTATGCAGCTGAGCATTTCCCTGCAACACCACTTCTTGACTATGCAAGAACGGTTGAAGCATTGACAACATCTAAAAAAGAGAACTTGATTCTTAATGTTGATGGTACTATTGGTATTCTTATGGTTGATATGTGGAGAGCCTTAGGTTACTCAGAAGAAGAAATCAATGAATTTATCGAATCAGGTACACTTAATGCGTTCTTCATCGTTGGTCGTTCAATCGGATTCATCGGTCACGTACTTGATGAGAAAAGATTGGCTATGCCTATGTATCGTCACCCAATGGATGATATTTTATATGATGTTCAGGAAGCTGAAAAAATATAATTTTACTTTCAATTTAAATAATTAAAATATTCTTAAACCTATGGTATAATTTACAAAATTAATTATACCAAGGTTCTTCTTTTTTATGAAAAAATCTGCATTTACACTTATAGAACTTGTTTTTGTTATGGTCGTTTTGGGTATTTTAGCTTCACTTGCAACTTCACGTATGGAACGTGATTTAAAACAAGAAGCAGCCGAAACCATTCTTTCTCATATCCGATTGGCACAACAGTTAGCATTGAATGACAATAAGCATCGAAGTGATGGTGATTCAAGATGGCAGACAGCATATTGGCGATTTGAATATGAAAAATGTGATAATGTAGATAGATATATCTATAGAGTTGGTTCAGATAGTGACTTAAGTGGTGGAATCAATAAGGTGGAAGCAGCACTTGATCCGGTAAATGGCAAATATATATGGGCTGATGGAGCATGTAATAATTTTGATGATTTAGCTTCGGATGAAAGTCCAGATGTTTATCTTTATGGACGATTTGGTGTTGAACATATTAGTCATTCAACAACAGCAGGAAGTTGCGCAAGTCAAAATATAGCCTTTGATTTTTTTGGACGTCCTCATAGTGGAATAAAAGATTATAAAGTACATGATTCAAACTTTCAAAAATTAATGACAAAAGATTGTACTTTAACCTTTGAAATGTCTGACCAAACAGAGTTCAAAATTATAATTGAAAGAGAAACAGGACATGCATACATAGTCGGACAAGAGAATTTGTAGTTATATATAGTGTAAGTAAAAGTAAAAAAGGGGAAGAAAACAGAAGGAATCACGAAAAGTTCTTGACAAAGGTTTAAGATTTGTCTATAATACGCGTCCAACAACACAGAGACCTTAAACAAGTGGTTTAAGAGAGTGAAGTTAAGTGATCTTTAACAACCGAATATAAGTAAACAAAAAATCAACGTCTATTTGAGTTTT
>JAHJJU010000042.1 GCA_018822805.1 bacterium | reverse complement strand
GATTTACCGGGAGATAAAAATAAAGTGTTGTATTTCTTCCGGGAAAAAACAACAGTTTTTTCGTGATACTTTTCCAGCTCATTTTTGTAATGTTCAGGTTCTAACCCAAACAAATAAAACCTGATAAAGCATATACCGGTTGACCGGATTTGGCCTTTCAGACCGCTTAAAGTCCTATGTATTAGCGGTATTGCTTTCTTGTTTCAGGTTATTCAAGTCTTTGTCGTTTTAATAGTTCAGCACCGGCTTTTATAGCAATCCTTGTCCGGTCATTTTCATTATATGTCTTATCTGCAATCTGTGAAATTGAAGTCCAATTAATATCTGGTTTAAAAGTCGCGCCACCAAGTTTAAATAAAGTATAAATTGGAGGCTCTGAAAATCCAATGTCCTTATAAAGTAAAGTTGCCCATACTTCTGCAATATTCCAAGTCCGTTTTAATTGTTCTTTGTCAAAAGATTCGGTATGTTTCGCCTCGCAAACAAGTAAAATATTGTCAATTGTTATTACCAAGTCTGGTTTAGCATTAAACATTCCTTGCATGGCACCATATACCCTGCTTTCACTCTCGTTTAACTGGATGCCTTCAGAAGTCGCTTTTTGTCTAATTTGTTTAGGATGTGTTTGCTTTCCATTATTTAAAGGCTTTGGCAGTTCGGAATAAAGTCTGCAATCGCTTACCTTTTCTTGCTTCATAATTATTTTTGTCAAGTCGTCCATAAATGGATAGGTATCTGGTTTTGCATTTTGATAAGCGTCACGAATAATTGATGCCTCACTGAAAATAGAGATGTTGTCAAAGCGTAAATTAGTCAAGGTGCTATTACCGTTTTTAAAAGTCAAATTACTTTTGGATAATACTTCTATGAAATGTCCTAATGGGCTTTCTGATTTGTAGTCAAGTTTCTCGTGGAGAAGTCGGAAAAGGTGAGCACAAATTGCTCTTTCTTCTCGGTTGTAATAGTCATATTTTGTCATAATATTTCCTTATTATTTGTCCGTTTAATTTTTGAACTAGCAGGGGCTTCCAAGCATTACCGCTAACGTCAGTTCATCCAATCCTAACGTTATTGCTATGTGCAGTAAGGGATTGCGTGGTTTTCAACTGTCAACCCGCTAAAATGTTGGAGTGGGCACAGAATGCTTAAATTACCGATGAACCGACCGAAGGAAGCTCACCAAAGGCAAACCCTTATTGGACATAGCGTTTATTACCGCCTGTGCTTTTTCATCTCTTTGTCAATAAGTCAAATAATGCTTCATTTATGTAATAATTTCCTGTCCCCAACTTATCTTTTCTCAGCATATTATCATCTGATAATTTATTTAAGTAATTTGCTGCAGTCAATCTTGACACGCCAATATCATTTACAACAAATTCAATCTTTGTGTAAGGGTGCTTAAACAAGTTATTAAGTAAATCCTGACTGTAAAATTTGTAATTGGCACGAAGTCGGTGTTTGTAGTCAAGCATTAATTCTTTAATCCTGACAATCAATTCAATCGTTTCTCGTGCAGTTTCTTCAACTCCTCTAATCATGAAGATCACCCAATCCTCCCAAAAATTCTCATCTCTTACTTTTTGTAAATACCTATAGTAGTCAGATTTATGTTTTATAATATATTTACTTAAATAAGGATATATTATGCACGGTCAAATATTATTAGTTCAATCTTACAATTATATTAGCTTAACAGCTATGAAGAATAGAAGAGGTTAATCATGAGATATCTGCTTCTTTTATTCTTATTTTATACATTTTCTTTTTCAATTGAAATACAAAGTTTAAAGCATGCTGTAGATGTTGCCGGGAAACAACGTATGTATACGCAACGTATGTTAAAAGATTATGTCATGATTGGTATGGGAAACAGTTTTGCTCAACCCGATAAAGACTTGGAAAGCATTATGCATGAATTTGAAGATCATCTGGATGCATTACATCATTTTACAAAAAATAAAGAAATTGTACAAAGTACAACAAAAGTTAAAAAACTTTGGATCTCTATTAAAAAAACCCTTCTATTGAAACCTTCTAAAAAATATGTTTCTAAACTTCAAGATGATTTAGAGTTACTGCTTAAAGCTTCTGACGATACCACACACCTTTTTGCTAAAGAGACGGGAGAAGTATCGGGAGAGATTATTGATATGTCCGGGCGTCAACGAATGCTTTCACAACGTATGGCAAGTTTATACATGTTGAAAGCTTGGGGAATTGAGAATCCTAAAAATGAAGAGAAGATGGAGCAAAGTATGGCACTTTTTAAAACTTCCTTAGAGACATTAAAAGCATCAAAATTAAATACAAAAGAGATTACGGCACTTTTATTGAGTGTTGAGCAATCCTTTACATTTTTTGAAATGATGAATAAATCTTCAAGCAGTTTTATTCCCACTTTAATTTATAAAAAATCGAATGATATTTTAGAAAACATGAATAAAACAACCAATTATTATGTAAATATTAAAAATCAATAGGAGAAGAAGATGAAGTATAAATTAATTAAATATATAAGTATCGTAGTCACATCTGTTGTGTTGTTTTCAAATCCTTTAAGTGCCAAAACAGTGGAGGAGAAGGGCAGTAAAGTTGATAGTGAAAAAATAAAACTTATTAACATTGCCGGACAACAACGTATGTTGTCACAACGTATCGCAAAAGATTATCTTTATGTAGGTAAAAATATTGCCTTGACAAAAACGAAGCAACAGTTAAAAGTCTCTTTGGAGAAGTTTTTTAAATCACATAAAATACTGGTTAAATCCATTTCTGATCCTGAAATTCGAAATCTTTTAGAGTTTGTAGAATTGAGTTCAAATGAGTTTAAAGAGACTTCAACTAAGCCGTTTAATCTTGATAATGCTCAATTAATTTTGGATTTAAGTGAATCGATGCTGGAGGGGAGTCAATATGTGGTTGATTCTCTTAATGCATCTCTAAAATTTGACTCCTCTAAGACCATTGAAAGAGCAGCTATACAACGAATGTTCTCTCAAAGAATTGCTAAATATTATATTGCCTATCAGTCGGGAATTAAAGATCAAAATACCATTAGCAGTATGAAGAAAACGGTTAAAAGTTTTCAAGAAAATTTGAATTTTTTGTTAAAAAATAAAATCAATACACCCGTGATTACAAAAAAATTGAATGAGATTAATAAGCTTTGGAAAATTGTTCATAAATTTTATAACAATATTGAAAAAGGAGGTTTACCTCTTATAGTATTTGATACAACCGATAAAATAACACAAAAGATGGATGAAGTAACCACACTTTATATTTCCATTTATAAATAAGAGTTTATTATGAAAAAAATAGTATTTGTAATCGCTATGAGCTTAGCTTTAGTCTTGAGCAGTGAAGCCTCAACAAGAAGCGATGTTCAGATTATCGAGGCTTCAGAAAATATTCGATATCTAAGTCAAAAAATTTCAAAAGATTATCTTTTTTTGTATCAAAACCCTGAAAAAAGAACGCTGAGAAATCAACTTGAAGAGAGTTTAAAGCAGTTAGAAAGAGAAATCAATACTATAGCCATCAATACACAAAGTACAGAAAGTAAAGATCTTTTGAATTTTCTTCGCTATACCAATCAAGAGATTAAAGCACTTCTGAAAGAAAAGGTAAATAAAGATAAAAGCATACTTATATTGGACTACAGTGAAACGTTTGTGGAAGCAGCAAATTCTATTGAACATTTACATCAATATAATTTTTCAAATGAAGAGAAGATGCTCATGTCTTTGAAAGAGTTGGATTATCTTTTTGAGCGAATTACAAAATATTATATTGCTTCAGCGATGAACCTTAATAAAATGAGTAATGCCAATCAGATCAAAAATTCTATTGTCAAGATAGAGAATATTTTATATGCTATAAATAATTATGCGTATCCTACTCCATTGTTAAACGAACGAGAAAAAATGAATGAGTACTGGACAACATATAAGGAGTTTATTTATCAATCGGATGACTGTTCTGTGCCTAACCTTTTAGAAGTTTTTGTAGAGAGCTTTAAGAATAGCATGGACAATATAGAGCTTTATCATAAAAAGAATCAATAAAGAGGATTAAAATGAAAGTATTAAATAATAAAAGAATTACTCTTCTTTTTCTTATATCAACACTGTTAATGATGCTGGTTTTCAGTTATCAACTCTTCTTTTCTTATGCTTTATTTAACGAGAAAGAAAAGAGACTGAATCAAATTATTTTAATTGAAAAAATAGATGCTATTTTAAATAAAATTGAAGATGAAAAAATACATAGTGCTATCTATTTAGGGAATCATAAAGAAAAAATACTTGATGAACTGAAAAGAACTCGAAAAACAGTTAATCAAGAGATAGATGCAACCATTCAAATGCTTGTTGAGAATTCAAATTTTTTAATAGAGAAAAAAAATTTAGAAGAGATATTAAGTAAGTTAGAGGATATTCGGTTAAAAGTTGATAAAGGGAATATTAATTATACTGAGATTCTTTTTGGAAATTATCAAAATCGAGTTATTAAACCTCTTAGTAAAAATATTGAACATCTTAGTAAAGATGTACCGTTAGCCTATAAACGAGAATTGACCTCTTTTAAAGAGTTGATATCTATTAAAGAGAATCTTAACATGGAGACAAGTTTTATCGCTTTTATCTTAAGCAGTTCAAAAAAGATGCAATATGTAGAGTTATTGTTATGGGAGAATTTTGTTAAAAATGATATCAGTCCAAGTTTTGACAAACTGGACAATACGTTAATGCTTGCTAAACTTTATATCGCTATTAATCCTCTACATTTTCCGAGTATAAAAAATGATGAACGGGCAGAGGTTTTTAACCATGCGTTGGATGGGGCATATACGCTTCCAATTGAGAGTTGGTTGAATATTTCAGCGAGTAAGATTGATCAGGTGAATGTTGCACAGAACATTCTTTATACACATATTAAATCTTCATTAACAAGTGAGGTTACTCTTTTAGAAGATGAAGTTTCGAAATTCAGTACGGTTGTTGTACTTTTGGCTTTGTTTTTTGGAATGCTTTTTTATATGCTGCACAATATCAATAAAAACAGTCAATTTCTAAGTGAGACACTTAAAGATATTGAAGCTGATCTGAACGATAAACAGAAATTAGAGATTCATGAAGTGCTTAGAAAAAATGATACGATCGAAATCTATAAGTTTTTGGCAAATGCCATTAAAGAACCCGGTATGGCAAAAGATTATTTTCTAGCGAACATGTCTCATGAAATACGTACCCCTCTAAATGGTATTATTGGCTTTACAAAGATTTTGAAAGAGACCAATCTTGAAGAAGACCAATTAGAATTTGTCTCTATTATTGAAGAGAGTTCAAACAGTCTTATAAATATTGTGAATGATATTTTAGATTTCTCTAAAGTGGCTTCAGGCAACATTGAATTTGAAAATATCTCATTTAATATTCTTGATAAATTTGAAGCAAGTATTGACTCCTATACGGCAAAAGCTGCTCAAAAAGAGATTGAATTGGGGCTTTTTATTGATCCTGAATTACCGACAGAAATTATGGGGGATCCAACTAAAATAGCACAAGTTATTTTGAACCTTTTAAGTAATGCCATTAAGTTTACTGATGAAAATGGACAGGTAAATGTCTTAATAGAAAAAGTGAATGAAGGTTCTCAAACGATTGGTATTAAATTTTCTGTAAAAGATTCCGGTATTGGTATTCCGGAAGAGAAAATTGATAAAGTATTTGATGCCTTCTCTCAAGCAGATGCCAGTACCAACCGAAAGTTTGGTGGAACAGGATTGGGGTTAACAATTTCAAGTAAATTTGTTGAACTGATGGGGGGAAAGTTGGCTGTTAAGAGTAAAATTGGAGAGGGGAGTACTTTTTTCTTTACTCTTGATTTAAAACGTTCTCTTAAAGCTCTACCACGTATTAAACCAAATTATCATCGTTTAAATATTGGGTACATTATTAATGATAAGAGCCATACATATAAAGAAATTGATGCAAATTTTAAAGCCTATTTGGCATATACGGGAGCCAATTTAAAGATTTATAACGAATCAGAAATTTTTGAAGTTGAAAAGGCACTACTTCCTGATATTTTATTTATAAATCATCGATACATTAAAAACGAAGAGTTATTGGATATTTTTTTAAGACTCAACACTAAAATAGTCATGATTACAACAGCAGATATACAAAATTGTTCATGTTTTAATAAAAATAGAATCGATAAAGTTATCTACAAGCCATTGAATTTTTCTAAAACAATGAAAGCACTCGAACTTGCCACTACAACACAGACGATTCGAGAAAAAGAGAGTGATGTCACAATTTTCACCAATATGAATGTTTTGGTTGCCGAAGATAATGTGATCAATCAAAAATTAATGTTTAATATTTTGAAAAATTTAGAGGTTGAAGTTACCTTTGCCAACAACGGTAAAGTGGCTTTTGAATTTTTTAAAGAACAGCAATATGATATTATTTTTATGGATATTGAAATGCCTATAATGTCGGGAATGGAAGCAAGTCAAAAAATCATTGCTTATGAAAAGAGTCGAAACTTAAAACATACCCCTATTGTTGCATTAACGGCAAATACACATAAAAGTGATAAAGATAAATATATGGAAGTGGGTATGGACAGATATCTTGGGAAACCAATACAAACCGAAGAGTTAAAAAACATACTACGTGAATATTTTGTGGTTAAAACAATGAAAAAAGAGGAAGAGAAACAAAGTATATTGCTCTATAAAGAGACAGTTTTAACCGGTAAAATCTATTTGGCAATTTTAAATAACTTAGGTTATAAAGTGGACATGTATCATTCAGAACGTGAATTTAGAGAACAGATTCATCATAAGAAGTATACTTTTGCACTTTTTGATGCTAAACCGTTAAGTACTGTTAATCGTGACGATTTTATTGTGGATCTTATAAAAAAGAATGGTGCAATACCTTTAGCGTTTACTGAAGAAGAACGATATAAAGAGTATTGTGATACGTTAAAAATATCTACCGATGTAGATGAACTTGAAGCACGATTAAAACAAGCCTAAATAGTAATTTTATGATAAAATACGATTTAATAATAATTTAAGGAATAAAATATGCCAGCAAGTCAAAAAATAGAGGAGATACTAAATTTTATAAAACAGTGTAGCCCCGGACAAGATGAATTTTATCAAGCAAGTCATGAGGTACTCTATTCACTTTTGCCTTTATTAAATGAAGACAGTCGATATTTTGATTATAATATTTTAGAACGTATTGTTGTTCCTGAACGCAGCATTATCTTTCGAGTAAATTGGGTCGATGATACCGGTAAAATACAGACCAATTTCGGGTATCGAGTACAGTTTAATTCAGCTATTGGACCTTATAAAGGTGGGTTACGTTTTCACCCTTCGGTCAATTTGGGAATTATTAAGTTTTTAGGTTTTGAGCAGATTTTTAAAAATGCATTAACAGGTCTTCAGATTGGTGGAGCTAAAGGGGGGTCTAATTTTGATCCCAAAGGAAAATCTGATAATGAAATTATGCGATTTTGTCAAGCATTTATGTCTGAACTCAACAAGTATATCGGTAAAAACAAGGATGTCCCAGCAGGTGATATTGGGGTAGGTGCACGAGAAATCGGCTATTTGTTTGGACAATATAAAAAATTAACCGGTGAATTTGATGGAGTCTTAACAGGAAAAGGGTTAAATTGGGGTGGTTCACGTGTTAGACCACAAGCAACAGGTTATGGTTCAGTCTATTTTGCTGAGAATTTTTTGAGTGTGTACAACAAAGATTTAAAAGGGAAAATCTGTACGGTTTCGGGTTCAGGAAATGTTGCTATTTATACCATGGAGAAGCTCTATGAGTTTGGAGCTTTACCTGTAACTTGTAGTGATAGTAAGGGAACCATCTATCATGAAAAAGGTATTGACATGGCATCATTAAAAGCTGTTAAGGAGATCAATCATGAATCGTTAGAGTCTTATGCATCTTTACATCGGGATTGTGTCTATACTCCGGTAAGTCATTACCCTGAAAATGGTCATGCTGTATGGCACATTCCTTGTGATATTGCTTTTCCTTCAGCAACACAAAATGAATTGACGCTTA
The DNA here is from genome assembly GCA_018822805.1 of bacterium. Classification (GTDB taxonomy): domain Bacteria; phylum Campylobacterota; class Campylobacteria; order Campylobacterales; family Sulfurovaceae; genus UBA1140. Next base: position 27,249 of record JAHJJU010000042.1, on the reverse strand, counting down.
TCGACGCAATGAAATTGATGGAGAATGGATGTATACTTATCAATGAAGGTGCAAACATGCCAACCACTGCTGAGGCGTTGGAGTTTATACGTAAGAGTGATATTTTATTTTCTCCGGGAAAAGCAGCCAATGCCGGTGGTGTTGCAACTTCACAATTGGAGATGAGTCAAAATGCCAGCATGGAACAATGGAGTTTTGAAGAGGTGGACATAAAGTTACGTCAAATTATGCGTAATATTTTTCATACGGCGTACGATACCTCAGTAGAGTTTGACTGTGAAGGAGATTTGGTAACAGGAGCCAACATCGCAGGGTTTCGAAAAGTTGCTGACTCCATGATTGATCAGGGATCGGTTTAATCCTTAGAGAGAATTTCTAAAGATTTAGGTTCTGAGATAATGAGTTTAATGAAGTTGTCCACGATTTCTATGACGGCTTCATTCTCTACTTTCATAACTTTAGTCATAAGACTTGATTTAGAAATATCGTTGATTTCTCTCATCTCTTCCATACTTAAAACTTGGGTTCCATAGAGGAGCTCTTTTTTAGTAGCTTCTTTCATCATCTCAATAAATTGTTTTTCTTGGAGATCGAGTTCTTTTGTTGTGCTAGAGTTTGTCTCTTTATTGCTGTTATCTTCTTTGGGAATATACCGTTGCATCATACTTTTATAAAAGCTAAGCATGGTCTCTTCATTAATGATGTTCTCAACAATGTTATTGATGATATCCATTCGTTCAGTAGAGAGAGGGTTCTCTTTAAGTGTGCGTAGAAACTCTTCCATCTCTTCTTTTGGAATCTCTATAGTATCCATTTCAACGACATAGCGTTGCATCACAGGCTTTCTATAGATGGCTAAAAGCTCTTCCATTTCATCTTCACTAATGTGTTTTCCAATATACATTTCATAGGAAAGGGTTATTTGATCTGATCGGTTATTGTCTAAAGTTTCCATGGATTGACTCAAATTTTCGAACATCTGTTCTACTTCGATAAGTGCTCTATCTGAATGAGAAAGACTCATATATTGATCTACTTGTTCAGAAGTTGCAGCAAAAAGTAAATTTAGAGAAAGTACTGTTAACGCAAATAATTTAAACATGATTAGCCTTTTTATGTTAATATGTTATTTTAACATAAAATGGTTAACCAATACCCAATGGGTAGAGTATTATTTTGTTCTAAATTATAGTATACTACAGTTATAAAAAAATATAAGGAAATGTTATGACAATAGAAGAGTTTGAAAAATTTGATTTAGACCATACCGTATGTGAGTGTTATGATGTCACGTTAGCGTCATTACTTGAAGCTGTAAAAGCAGGACATAACAGTATAGAAGCACTAATGGAAGAGCTCGATGCCGGGTCAGCATGTGAGTTGTGTCAATGTAAAGAGATCGATGAAGATGGAGACAGAGAACTGCATCTTGAAGAGATTTTGGAGTATGTTAAAGAGAAAGAGGCTTAATAGAGGATTTATATTATAATATTGTTTAAAATAAAAAATAGAGTTGAAGGGAGAAACAGTGGGCAAATATGTGTGGATTATTTTAGTACTTATTTTTGTAAATGGATGTGGTAGTAAAGAGGGTGAGCCTAAACCAATGGTTAGCAATGATTCTGAACGTACAGATTTTGTACCGGAGCATGTTCGTAAGTCAACCATTGAAGTGGTACCTCATTAAGCAGTTAAATCCTGAATAATAGCTTTTTAATATTATTCAGGATTAAGAAAGGTTAGGTTAAACTACAAACAGCTTAAGAGGATCTCTTAATGCTAAAGAGTAGAGGGATAGACCCATACCTACTCAAACATTCACACTAAGGAGTTTAGTGATGAGATACGATTATCTTATTTTTATTGGCAGATTTCAGCCATTTCACACAGGACATGAGCAGGTCATACGACAGGCTTTAAAATTATCAGACAAAGTTATTGTTTTAGTCGGTTCAGCCTATCAGCCACGAACAGTTCGTAATCCATGGGATTTCAATGAACGAGAAGCACTGATGCGTTCAGCGTTTTCAACACAAGAGAACCGAAAGATTTTAACCTTTCCCTTACTTGACTACACCTATAACGATGCGTTATGGATTAAGTCCGTTCAGCAGATTGTGAGTGGGGTTGTACACTCTAAGATTGCTTCGACACCTCGTATTGGTTTGATCGGTCATCAAAAAGATGGCACTTCAGACTACTTAACACAGTTTCCACAATGGGAACGGGTGGAAGTAGAGAATTATGAAAAGATCTCTTCAACTGATATTCGCGAAGATTATTTTGCAGAAGGGGAATTGCATGATGGTCTCAATACCAATGTTGCCATTGCTTTAGAAAAGTTCAAACAGACAACGGACTATGAACAAGTAGCCAATGAGCACCACTTTGTCAAAAAATACAAATCGGCTTGGGACAATGCCCCGTATACCCCCATGTTCATCACGGTTGATGCCGTTGTTATTCAATCAGGACACATACTTCTAATAGAACGAAAAGCCCAACCTGGAAAAGGACTTATGGCACTACCAGGTGGGTTTTTGGATGCCAATGAAACATTAAAAACAGCAGTAATCCGTGAACTACGAGAAGAGACACGCATCAAAGTACCTGCTCCTGTTTTGGCTGGAAGCATTACCAAACAGCAGGTTTTTGATGACCCGTATAGATCTGCACGTGGTCGTACGGTGACCCATGCCTATCTGATAGAACTGCACGGGGATAAACTACCAAAAGTCAAAGGTGGAGATGACGCAGCCAAAGCCTTTTGGGTTCCTTTTGCCGATGTCAAGCCTGAGATGATGTTTGAAGATCATTTTCATATTATTGGGGCGATGGTTGGGTAGAAATATATGGTCGGTGAACCGACCCTACACAATTATAAAATTTGGAAATTTCCGTAGGGTGGGTCATACCCACCATTAATAAAAATTGGCAAATGAAAAAATATCTGCCGAAAGGCTTAATCTACGTGTTCCAAACCGATAGTGGAAAGCGTTCTAGAAAGGGGCGATTGGCTTTGAGTAGTAGTTTTGAGACGGTGAGGATTTATTACAACCTATATTTAAAAATGGTAAAATTTTGAAAGAGTTTTCTTTTGATGAGGTTCGCAATACCCACCGTTAATGAAGATAATAGGGGAAAAATGAAAAGAATAGTTTTAACATTAATGATATGGATTGCATTTAATGGTTCTACGCCTAAAGAGTATTTGGAAGTTTATGGTAAAGAGGATTTGCCTTTAAAATTAGAAGAGAAAAAAGTAGAGTACCGATGCGTGGATTTGGTCTACTCATCAGAGGGTTATACCAAAAAGTGTTATGTAACGAAGAGTTCGGCTGATAAAATTGATGGGTGGTGACTGTAGCATGATTAATATTAGTGAAATGAAGGATTTTTAAAAATGAAACATCTATTACTTGCCATTGCTTTGGTAATTTTAGGAGGGATACTCCTTTGTTGGAGTGCTTATAATCTATGGATTGCACAGTATATATATTCAGGACCAACTCCTGTGGTGATGTTGTTATCTATATTTTTATTTATAAAAGCGTATAGAGAGTTTATGCTTTATAAAAATCAGGGTTAATGGAAATCGATAAGAAGCAACAGAAGGTATTTTAACTTTTTCTTAACCTATAGATAGTAAAAAAATGACAATTTGACATATTTCCTTAAAAATCAAATTTAACTGTTTATAATTGTTCTTATATAATTAAGGAGAAATTTTATGAATGAGTTGAGTATATAAAGTGAAATCAAAAATCGAATTTATACCATTCGGAATAAAGAAGTAATGTTAGATGAAGATTTAGCAAAACTTTATGAAGTTGATACAAAAGTTTTTAACCAAGCAGTTAAACGAAATATTGAAAGATTCCCTGATGACTTTAGATTTCAACTAACCGAAAAAGAGTATGAGTCTTTAAGGTCACAAATTGTGACCTTAAAGAGTGGTCGTGGTCAACATCGAAAATATTTACCTTATGTTTTTACAGAACAAGGGGTGTATATGTTGTCGGCTGTACTCAAAAGTTCAGTAGCCATTGAGGTAAGCATTGAGATTATGCGAACGTTTACTAAAATGAGAGAGTTTTCAATGCACTACAATGCATTGGCAAGACAAATCATGGAATTAGAACGAAAACACGATAAAAAGTTTAAAGAGGTCTTTAAACAATTAGATGAAATAGTATCTGAAACCCAAAAAACAGATGAAAAAATAATGGGATTTATAAAGGATAAAAAATAATAATTTATATACACGGATTTGGAAGTTCAGGGTTGGGTGGGAAAGCCAATCAGATGAGAGAGTATTTTAAGAGTAAAGGTATCCCATTTATAGCACCATCGCTCTCTTATGTACCGGAGTTGGCTATTAGTACATTAGAGGAGTTAATCAACTCTTATAATGATGTGACGTTGATTGGCTCTTCTCTTGGTGGGTATTATTCAATTTATTTGGCTGAAAAGTATAAGTTAAAAGCTGTACTTATTAATCCTGCTGTGCAATCAGCTAAAACTTTGAAACGGGCTGTTGATTTAACGGGGTATGCACCCAACTTTTATGATGGCAGTAGTTTTGGGTGGAATGCGTCTCATTTAGAGATGTTACAAAAATATGCTGTGGATGAGGTCACTTCTGATGATTATCTATTATTGTTACAAACGGGTGATGATGTTTTAGATTATAGAGAAGCTACGGCTAAAATACCTCAGGCAATAACCATTATAGAAGAGGGTGGAACACACCCTTTTGAGGAAATAGAGAGACATTTTGAAACGATAGAAACATTTTTATTGGCTGATAAAAATTGTCAATGTTAGATTTTTCTATTTTTAAGCAGATCAATCTCTGCTTTGAGTTTCTCCATTTCTAGTCCTTCTCGTTCTTTTTGTAGGTCAATTAATTGATTCTCTTTATAACTTGATTTTAGAGAGATAAGGAAACCTAAAAAAGAGAAAACAGAGGTAATGAGAGAAGCAATCATCAGAAATTGTGAATCGTTAAAAATATTTGTAAAGAGATCAGGTTCAACTGTAACCGATGGCATAGGTTTCTGATAACTTTGGCTATAAGGAGCGTGTTTAACAGTTGATTGTGTGTTTACATCAGCTGTATTGAGCCAAAAAAATAGAAATAATGCCAATGAAGCAATAAAAAGAAAAGCAAAAAACTTTGAGAACATAAGAGTACCTTTTAAAAATTTGGTACTATTATAGCTAATTGTTATTGTGCTTCTTTATGTAAAGCTTGAATTTCTGCGTGTATGGCTTCTATATTGAGTCGATCTCTCTCTTCTTTTTCTCGTTGTGCTATTTCTCGTTTTCTTCCAAAATAGGTTGAGATAACCAAACCAATGTAGGATAAAATAGCTGTTATAAGCGATAGTAAACCAAGAAAAGTTGTGTTGATGGTATAGTTTGTATCTATTACTTTATAAATAATGTCTTGAAGAGCATCAGGTGTAAAAGTTGAACCAATACAAAGTGCAATAGAGATGACAAAAAGTATAAAAAAGAAAGTTCTAAAGTTCATAAATAATCCATTTTTAATTTTAATAATTATATTTTAACATAAAAAAACTAATAAGTTCTTGGAAATTTAAATATGAAAGTAAGCATTAAAAGTGATATTAAAAATCACTTTTAATGGTGTATTAAATAAGAATTCACTATGATATATCAATTTTTATCTTAAAAAGGAAGAATTTTTGAAAAAAGTACTGTTATTATGGGTTCTAATTTTCTTTTCCGGAGAATTAATGGCAAAGAGTGTAAGGCAACACAACTCTAGTCATCTTCAGAAAATTTATAAAAAAGTTGCAAAAAAGACAAATGTTAGTAAAAAAGCTCTTAAAAAAGCATTTGCATTCTATAAAAAAAATCAGAAATCAAAAGGTCTTTCTTCGAATTATCTTGCTATCGCTGATTACACAAAAACTGCTAGGCATAAACGCCTCTATATTATCAATCTTAAAAACGGTCAAGTTTATCGTCATAAAATTGCACATGGAAAACGTTCCGGTTGTGTGGGTGGAAAAGTTTGTAAGTCGAGTAATAAACGTGACTCGAAAATGACACCGTATGGTTTTTTTAAAGTGGGTGCAAAAGTAGGGAAAACAAAAAAGAAACGATACAGTTATTTGTCAGTCAAAGGATTACAGCAGAGCAATAAAAAAGTAGGGTATCCTTCACGAATGGGAGGACGAGATGTTATTGTCCATCCTGCAAAATATGTCAATTCCGGAGGGCGTAGTCATGGATGTTTCGCAATTTGTCCACAAGATAGACCGGCTGTATTTAAACGTTTAAAAACAGCACTACTGTACAGCTATACAGGCAGATAGAAGTTATTTTCTTTTAATTTTTTTACCTTTTTTATGGTACTTTCTACTGTCACTGTTATAGGAAGTAATACATACTCCATCAACCATGACAAGGGTGATTCCACCTTTGTCATGAATTTTTAGTGTGTATTTTCGTAATGTGTCCAATCTTTTAGTAAGTAGTCTGTTGGTATTTTTTTCAGTTCGTTGAAGAGACCTAAAGTAGTCAACTTTTTTTAACAAAAGTTTGATTCGCTGACGATTTAAAATGACATGGTCTCGCCTTCTTTTTCCATAAAGAGACGTAAGTGCAATCATATCTTTATTAATACCTCGTTGGGACATTTTACTTTTAATATGATGCGTTAATATCATGACCAAATGCTCACTTTTTAGAAGAGATTATAGCTTAAAAAAGTATATGCATAAGGTTGTTTTGGTTTATGATTGGTTAATCATTCATTTACTATTTAACATCTTTAACACAACGCACGTAACGGTCGTAAGTTTCAGTTGCATTTGAGGTGGCTCCATCTTTAAAGTTTACTCCCCAATACTCATCTGAACTACGGGCATATGGGGTACTTGTCCAGTAGAGAGTATCTTTATTGACGTTGTTAAACTCTTTTAAAAGAGCCGGTTTATAACGCTTATAGTCTACGATGGTTAAGAGTTCAGTCAGTGTTGGTAAACGCCAGTTTTTGTACTCACCCAGCTCTAAATTCGCACAATAGGATCTTGCATTAATGTGGGTTATTTTGACATCTTCCACATGTAAGGTATCTTCCCAAAGTAGTTTGTGTTTATCATCTTTTACCATGGTTGCTTCTGCACTGAGCATTGAGAGGGTTGAAATGAGTACTATAAGCGTTTTTTTCATGAGTTTCACCTTTTTTAATAATATTCTTTTATTATAACCTTTTATAAATAAAATATTGAATTTTGGTACAATGTTACGAATAATTAAAAGAAAGATGTGAAAGTAATAATCGATTTAATAGAAGACATACGAGAAAGTATTAACAACAATGGAAGCTATACCATAGTTGGAATGCTACTCAAAGAGGATGAAAACAATAAAAAGAACCTCATTTATGCAGGTGAAGCACCCGTAGGTTCATTTTATGTTGATAAAATTTCTAAAGAGCTTATTTAAAATGTAGAAAAAGACAAAGAGCCTCTGGCTGTAGAGGAGTTGGTAAAGCATCTGCTAATTATGGATATGGAGATGATGATGTACGAAGTAAAGTTGGCTGTAAGTGATAATCATGCTTCACAAGAGTTGGTTGGTTTCGGTTTTAACGCAGCCGATGCAAAATACGCTCTATTCATTATGGCATAATGACCATTTTGCTAGAATAATAAAATTTTAATTTAAGGGTTTCATATGTCAGTTAAATGTGCATTTTTATTTGCAGGTCAAGGTTCTCAAGCTATAGGTATGGGGAAAGATTTTTTTGAAAATTCAGAAGTAGCTCAACAGATGGTGGCTGATGCCGGTCAAAGAACAGGAATTGATTTTGAAAAACTTCTTTTTGAAGAGAATGACGATTTGGGTCAAACAGAGTTTACACAACCTGCGATTCTTTTAGTGGGAGCGATTGCGCATAAACTTTTTACCGATGCTATCGATATTAAACCAACACTGGCTATGGGTCATTCTTTGGGTGAATTTTCAGCCTTGGTTGCAGCCGGTGCATTAGATGCTATAGATGCAGTAGAGTTGGTCAATCTTCGTGGTAAACTGATGGCAGAAGCCTGTTCAAAACAAGAAGTAGGAATGATGGTCTCTTTAGGTCTTTCAGATGAAGTAGTAGAGCAAATTTGTGAAGAGCAAAGAGCAGCCGGTTTACAAGTTTGGGCTGTTAATTACAATGCTGATGGACAGATTGTTATTGCAGGGATTAAAAAAGATTTAGAAGTGTTGGCTCCTATTTTAAAAGAGGCAAAAGCAAAAAGAGCGATGTTATTAGACATGTCGGTAGCCTCTCACTGCCCATTACTAGAGAGTGCATCAGCACCACTAGCTAAAAAACTAGAAGAGATGTTAAAAGATGCGTTCATCGCTCCTGTTATCTCAAACGTAACAGCTGCACCATACGCTAGCAAAGCAGAAGCGTTAGAGTTGTTACCAAAGCAATTGGTAAAACCGGTAAAGTACAAGCATTCTATGGCAAACATCGACGATAAGGTTGATTGTTATATCGAGTTTGGTCACGGAGCTGTACTTAAAGGTCTTAATAAAAAAGCAACTAAAAAACCACATTTTAATGTTTCCGATATGGCTTCACTTGAAGCCACTATTGAGGCGATTAAAGCATTATAATAGAATTAACGGTGGGTCTCATCCCACGGTTAAATAACATTTGCATACAATAATGGTTACGCCGAAAGGCTCTTTCTCATTTAAATTGAACCTTCAACTCTAAAAATAATTAGCTATAATCTCACAAAATAAATTAGGATACTGTATGAGTAAAATCGCCATTATGGGGGCTATGCCTGAAGAGATTGCACCACTTTTAGAAAAAGTAGAAAATGTTAAAAAAGTTGATTATGCCAACAACAGTTATTATGAAGCGACTTACAAGGGGAAAGAGCTCGTCATCGCTTATTCTAAGATAGGTAAGGTTTTTTCTACGTTAACGGCTGCGATGTTGATTGAGAAATTTGGATGTACTAAACTGCTTTTTTCTGGAGTGGCTGGGGCGATTAATCCTGAGTTGCATATTGGTGATTTGATTATTGCAGACAAACTCTGTCAGCATGATTTGGACATTACGATTTTTGGTCATGCACATGGGTTTGTTCCTGAAGGGGCTGTTTTTGTAGAGACCGATACGGCTCTGCGTGATGTAGCAAAGTCGGTAGCATCTAAAAATGAGTTGAAAGTTATAGAGGGCACCATTGCAACGGGTGATCAGTTTGTGGCTTCTAATGATCGAAAAGCGTTTATATCGTCTACTTTTGAAGCCGATGCGTTAGAGATGGAGGGGGCTTCAGTGGCTGTGGTTTGTGATGCTCTAAATGTTCCTTTCTTTGTGCTTCGTGCCATTTCAGATACTGCCAATGATGATGCAGGTATGGATTTTGACGAATTCATGGTGGGCTCAGCAAAAATCTCTGCAAACTTTATTTTGGATATGGTAGAGAACATTGAGTAGACGAGCAGGTCCACAACTGAACATTAGCAAAAAGCTTTTACGTGTGGCAGGAAAAACGAATGCTACGTTTAAACTGGTAGGTGAGGGTGACCGAGTCTTGGTAGGGTTGAGTGGAGGAAAAGATTCTTTGGCACTCATTCACATTATGAAACACATACAGCGTCATGCACCGTTTAAGTTTGAGTTTGAAGCCTGTACCATTAACTATGGGATGCCTGGTGAACACTATCGTGATTTGATTGAACATTGTAAAAAGTATGAGATTAAACATACAGTTTACGAGACCAATATTTATGAGATTTCAAACGATGCCATTCGTGAGAACTCGTCGTTTTGTTCTTACTTTTCACGTATGCGAAGAGGGGCATTGTATACCTATGCCCAAGAGCATGGTTTTACTAAAGTTGCTTTAGGTCACCATTTTGATGACACCGTCGAGAGCTTTTTCATGAACATGTTTTACAACGGCTCTATGCGTGCAATGGCTCCGATTTATAAGACAAATCGAGGGTTTCATCTGATTCGCCCATTGATAGAAGCACGTGAAAAACAGCTTCGAGCCTTTGCCGATGATAACAACCTGCAACCCATTGGTGACGAAGCCTGTCCTGCGATGCTTAAGGATGTTAAGATGCCTCATGCAAGGGCCAATACAAAAGTGTGGTTAGAGGAGTTGGAGAAAGAGAACTCTAAAGTCTTTAAGATGATAAAGGCTTCATTTAAACACATACATGATGATACTTTTTTAGACCCGGAGCGTTGGGTTCGAGACGATATTTAAATTTAAATGAAACAAAGGAAATATAGAAAATGAGATTTGTATATTTCTTTATGATACTGCTATTGACAGGATGTACCTCTTCTTTAACACCAAAACCGGCTGTAAAGGGTGAATTTTTAAATGAATTTAATACGGGTTATGCCGGATATGCGTGGGAATTTCAAGACAACGAAGGTAAAAGTATATGGCAAAGCTCAATCAGTCTACTGTTGGATGACTATGTCAATCCAAAGATTCGTAATGTTGATTATGATGCATTTGAGGAGCTACGAGAAAGCCTTGATGACTCAAAATTTATGGTAATGTGGTTTACCAAAGATTGGAAAGAGTACTATTTTAATGCTGCACTAATTCAAAGGGCGATGGATCGAGGGAAAATACCCGTCTTTTTATACTGGTACTTTGGGGATGATTTTGCGACAGGGGATTTTATAAAAGTTGTTGATCAGAAACGTAAAGGTTACGCTAAAATGAATAAGAAAGTCGTTGATTTCTTGAACCAATTAAACGGCGAAGTGATCTTGATTTTAGAACCTGAGTTTAATAAGCAGAATGTTCTAGAATCACAGGAGACAAAAGAAGTTTTTGTAAAAATAATGCGTTGTGCTTTGACCTATTTTGAGCTTAATGTTTCAGACAATATCAATCTTCATTTGGGATTATCGATGAACGATAATGGCAGTAAGTATAAAGATGAAGCTTTTGATTGTGGTTATGAGCATTGTGCTTTAGGTGATAAATATACGTGGAATAGAAGCATTAATGTGTTTAAAGAGCTATCGGATAACTTGGATATTGTATCGTTTAGTCTGATGCTTTCACAATTCAGCAGGGGAGCAGAAAACCCGAATAAGCCTCACCGTTACAAGAATGAAAAGTTGGGTATTGGGTATCTGCCACAACGTATTGCCAACTTAAGCAACGAGCTTCATACACAGTTAGATAAACCTGTTTTTTTATCGCACTTGGTAATGGCAACAGGAACATGGAGTGACACCAATCGTAATGAAGAAATAGAGGAAAATGAGATAAATACAAATGGCTGGAATAGGGAAGTTTATGAGACCTATTCTAAGTTTGACTATAATTTGTTTCGACAAAATGGTATGTTTGGATTGGCACTGATGAATCTGTTTGATGACCCCAAACATGACATGGGTGGATATAACTACTTTTTACAAAATGAACACCATTTAGGGGTGCTTTCAACAGGAACACATGCCGAATCGTTACAAGCTAAAGATGGTGAATTAAAATTTAAAACGTTTAATGAAATTAAGTTGATAGATTTAATATATAAACGGTAATTATGTTTTAATAATTTAAAGTAGAGTTAGATTTATCCTCTGATATAATGTGATATAAAGTTATAAAAGGAAATATATGTCAAAAAAACTCTATTGTATTGCATCATTTGAACCTAAAGAGGGAAAATTTGAAGCACTTTTTACAACACTTCGAGCATTAGAGCCAAACTCTTTAAGAGAAGATGGTTGTTTGCAGTATATTGTGACGCATCATATTCAAAACCCTTTTGCCGAAGGGGAGAGTTATCCTATTGTTTTTAATGAAATTTGGGAGAGTGTTGAGGCGTTTGAAGAGCATTGTCAACGAGAAGAGATAAGCACTTTTTTTGAACGACACTGTGTTGATAAAGAGGGTTTAGTGGCTAAATATAATGTGGCTGTTTATACCGATGAAATGAAAGGAATATAATGTCAAGTCAACAAGAAGAACCAAAATTAAAAAAAATAGTCTCAGCTGCTGATGGTCTTAGTTTGGGTATATCAATTGTGGTTGCTGTACTTATTGGAGTAGGGTTAGGGCTGTTACTGAAAAATTTATTTGGCTATCAGTGGTTATTGTGGTTGGGTGTTTTTTGGGGTATTGCTGCAGCTGTGTTAAATGTGTATAAAGCCTATGAAAAACAGAAAAAATCTTTAGATGAATTGGCGAATGACCCACGTTATCGTCATCAGAAGTATGATGATTCTGATGAGGACGATAAATACTAATGAAAAAAGCAATTAATGCACTGCTCATAGTAGATATAGGTATTGTAATTTTTTGTTTATTAAGTGGGCAGAAAACTTGGCTGATTAATACTCAAATAGGTTTTATCACTTCAACATTGGTCATGTTTGGTTCCATACTCAGTTACCGTTCAATGGTACAAGGTCGTTTAAATGCCGGAGCCATTCCGGATGATAATCGTGATACCATTGATAAGCTTGAAGATCCGTATGATTTATACAGTGAAGAGCAGCAAAGGGATGATGAAGATAAAACATTAAAAGAGCTTGTTAAGGAAGAGCGTAAAAATTTAAAGAAAAACCGTAGAAGTGTTTGGCAGACGACAAAAGATTCAAAAGCATCTCTTTCTTTTTATCGTTTGGGTGCTTATGCTCTATTAATTATGGGATTCTTCTATTTGAACAGCAATCAGTTACTGGATATACCGTCGTATCTCTTCTCTTTAATTATTCCTCCGGTTATTCTAGTTATTATGCTAATGCGTAATAAATAACATAACCTTGATTGACTTAGACTAAGAGTTTTTGATATAATAGTATTAATATATATAATTTAATGAGGTAAAATAATGGCAAAAAGTTTATATGAAACTTTAGGTGTAAGTGAAAGAGCAAGTGCAGATGAGATTAAAAAAGCATATCGAAAATTGGCACGAAAGTATCACCCTGATGTTAATAAAGATGAAGCAGCAATAGAGAAATTTAAAGAGATTAATGCAGCGTATGAAGTACTCTCGGATAGTAAGAAAAAAGATGAGTATGATATGTATGGTGATCAGATGTTTGGTGGTCAAAAATTCCATGATTTTGCTCAAAACCAAGGAAATGTTGATCTTGATGAACTGCTTAAAAATATCTTCGGTGGTGGAGGAGGATTTGGTGGTGGTGGATTTGGTGGTGGAAGACGTAGCTCTGCTGAAGATTTAGACCAACGTACCAATATTACTGTGCCTTTTGATGTTTCAATTCTTGGTGGAAAACATAATATTACTGTAAATAATGAGAGTTTTGATATTAAAATTCCTGCAGGTATTAAAAATGGAGAGACACTAAGAGTACGAGGAAAAGGAAACTCGGGAATGGGACAAAGAGGCGACTTACTCATTAAAGTAGATGTGGCTTCTTCCCCTGTTTTTGTGCGTAAAGATAGTGATCTTTATTTTACCATGGATGTACCACTAAAAGCAGCTTTATTTGGTGGGAAAGTAAGTGTTAAAACCCCAATACATGATAACATTACATTAAAAGTTCCTCAAAATACAAAAAATGGTCAAAAATTTAGAGTACGAGGAAAAGGTGTAACCGATAGAAAAACAGCACTGACCGGTAACCTCTATTTGACTGCTAATATTATTTTACCAAATGTTGATGAGATGGATGAAGCATTAAAAAATATGTTAGAGGAAAAATTACCGGATACTGAAAAAACAGAGAATTCAAATGCATAGTTATGATGAACCTGTTTATCTTATCTCTGTTGTGGCGTCCATCTTAGATATTCATCCACAGACATTACGACAGTATGAAAAAGAGGGTTTAATAGAGCCCTCTCGTACACAAGGGCGTATGCGACTTTATTCTCAACGTGACATTGATAAAATAAAATTTGTACTACAATTAACACGTAAAATGGGTATTAATTTGGCTGGTGTTGATGTTATTTTAAAGTTAAAAAATCAAATGGATGCTATGAATACAGAGATTCAAAGTTTAAGAGAAGAGTTAAGTAAAGTTAATCGTAATGGTTCTGTTCCAACGCATAAAGCTGTTGTTACCACAACCAATTACGATATTATAATTTTTGAAGACTGATTATTGAGTTACCAGTAGAATTATATATCCTCCTCTATTAATATAGACTCTTTTTGTTCTACCTTTATAAATACTAAATGCTTCTTTGGCTTGTTCTATTGTTTCTATACTCATATTTTCGATTTGTATGAGTATGTCTCCCGGTCTAAAACCATTCCGATGTGCACTGCTTTGAGCTTTGACATCTTCGATGAGAACTCCTTTGACATTACTAGGAATTTGATAAGTTTCTTTAAGTTTATCAGTAAGTTGACTTAGGTACAGACCTTCTACAACTATATTACTTTTTGAGTTGGTACTATATGGGTCATTCCCCATCAGTGTAAGTTTCTTTTTTATGTTTTGTTTATCTCTTTCTAAAGAGAGGGTAATCACCTCATTTGGATCATGAGAGCTGACCAATCGCTGTAGATCATACGGTCCATTAACTTTTTTTCCATTCACTTCATAGATTAAGTCTCCACGTTGTAGTTGTGCCGTCTGGGCAGGTGAGTTACTTTGAATGTCAGTAATAATGGCACCTTTTTTATGGTTGTATAAGTTTTGGAGATCTTTGGTGACTTTTGAGATGTTAACCCCCATAAATCCACGATTTACTTTCCCTTTTTCTATCAGCTTTGAGACAATATTTTGTACCATATCTATAGGAATGGTGAACCCAATACCGTGGTTACCTCCACTTTTGGAAAGTATGGCAGAGTTGATTCCTATAAGTGCTCCACGAGAGTCAATTAAGGCACCACCGGAGTTCCCGGGATTAATTGAAGCATCGGTTTGAATAAAGTTTTCATACTGGTTAATACCCACATGATTTTTGTTGAGTGCTGAGATAATTCCTTGAGTAACGGTTTGTCCCACTCCAAAAGGGTTACCAATGGCAAAGACCACATCACCCAGTTTTATATCGTCAGCATTACTAATAGCAATGGGATTTAACGCTTGAGCTTCAATTTTTATAACAGCTAAATCACTTCCTTGATCAGTTCCTATGAGTTTTGCAATATACTCTTGATCGGAATTGTTGACGGTAACTACAATTTCATCAGCATCGGCAATGACATGATGATTGGTGACAATATAACCGTCTTTTGAGATGATGACTCCTGAACCTAATGATAGATCTTGTTTTTTTTGTAAAGGAGAAGGGTTTTGTAATTGACCTCTGTGTCCAAAAAACTCTTGAAAAAATGGGTCATTAAAAAGACGATGTTGACTTTGTTGATTTTGGGTAATGGTTTTGGTTGAAATATTAACGACAGCATTCATGGACTCTTTTAATATACTGTTAAATGATAAAATTTCATTTTTACTGTTGGGAAGTTTGTGTTCAGGTTGTGCAGGTGCATGTTCAAACTCTATATTACCTGCTAATAAAGAAGCACTTAAAAGTGCAGAAAGCCAAATGCTTTTTTTCATATTTATAGTCCTTTTAAAGTTTTAGGTTTGAAAGTGTCATCATAAAGTATTTGAGGAAATAGGTAGGAGGAGGAGTTAAAATATAAATACATACTTTATGACAACTAAGTACATTAAGGCTGTAGGAGGAAAACCTTAATGCACATCTTTCATATTGGTATTATAGGATGTTTTTGTAAACCATTGGCAAATCAATAATTAATCTTTAGTTAATGGTTATATAATTTATTAACATTATTTCTTTAACTTATATATTTTTAATGCATTGTCTAAATCTTCTGGAGTATCGATTCCAAAGCTTTGTGTTTTTACTTCAACCATAGCGATTTTATAACCATGATAGAGAGCACGCAGTTGTTCAAGTTTTTCGATATCTTCTAGAGGAGCAGCAGAGAGTTGACAAAATGTTGCTAAGGATTTTTTAGTAAATCCATAAATTCCAAGATGTCCTTTATAGTCATTAAAATGATGATCTCGAGGATAAGGAATTTTTGCACGTGAAAAATAGAGAGCAATATCGTCATCACTCGTCACCAGTTTTACAATATTCGGATCATCAGCTTCAGGATTGTTCATTATTTTATAACATGAGTTCATCATGATTTCTGGATTATTTTTATTTTTTTCAGTCAAATCAAAGACAGCTTGAACCACCTCTTGTTCTATAAATGGTTCATCTCCTTGTACATTAATAATGACTTCATTATCCGAAAGATCTAATTTTTTGGCTGCTTCATAAATACGATCGGTACCTGAATGGTGCTCAGTAGAGGTCATAATGGCCTCTATATTATAATGTTTTGCTATATCCATTACTTCTTGTGAGTCGGTGGCTATGGCAACCTTATCGATGTGGGCTACGGCTTGTGCTGTACGAATAACCATAGGTAGTCCCCCAATATCAGCTAGAACTTTATTTGGAAAACGAGAAGAACCTATACGTGCAGGAATAATGATCATAATGAACCTTTTAATGTAAGTTAGATATTTGGTTAGAAATTCTAGCATATTTTTAGTTTTCTTTAAAACAAAATAGAAAGTT
Source organism: bacterium (assembly GCA_018822805.1). GTDB lineage: Bacteria > Campylobacterota > Campylobacteria > Campylobacterales > Sulfurovaceae > UBA1140. The sequence continues at coordinate 10,672 of JAHJJU010000042.1, read as the reverse complement.
TACTTTTAGAAATAAGAATTATATTCTCATATTATATTATGTTGAAAAAGGTGTTACTATTTTAAATAAAAGGATAAAAAAAATCTAATTTATCTTTACTTATTAATAAAAATTATATATAATGATCTATCTTACAAATTCAAAGGAATTACATGAAAAAAATTATTTTACTTTCAGCAATGGCTTCGTCAATGTTATTGGCAACAAATGGAGACAACTTAATCTCTCTAGGTGCAGAATCTAGAGCAATGGGTGGTACAGGTATTGCCATGGCAATGGGAACAGATTCAGTTTTCAAGAACCCTGCTTGGTTGGCAGACGTTGAAGGTGCAGAAGCGATGTTTGGAGCAACACTTTTCATGCCGGATGTTAAAGCTAAAAATTCAAGCTTTCTTCCAGATGGAAGTGGAAATGCTTCTAATGGAGTAGAAGCAACAAGTAAAGCAGATATGTCAATGATTCCAGCTGTTTCACATGCAGATAGAATTAATGAAAACTGGGCTTATGGTGTTGGAATGTTTGGTGTTTCAGGAATGGGTACAGATTATAGAAATGAAGATGGAAACAAAGGTTTGGGAAACATGAGAACAAACTTTCAATATATGCGTTTCGTTCCATCAATTGCGTATAAGCAAGACAATTTACGTTTAGGTGCAGGATTGACATTGGCTTATGGTGCGTTAGATATGTCAGCAGTTATGCCTGATGGAGCTCTTCCAGGTCAAGCAATTTTATCAACATCTAAACAACGAGGTGGAGGAATGAGTGATGATTTTGGTTTTGGAGCTCAATTTGGTGTGGCTTATACTCCAACATCAAATATTAATTTAGGTGCTTATTATCAAACAGAAGTTGCTACAGAATATAAAGATGTATTTGATTTTAATACAAATGGTACTTATGATGATTTAAAACTTTCTCAACCTGCTGAATATGGTGTGGGAATAGGATATCATCAAGATGGCTTAAGAGTTTCTGCTGATGTAAAACAAATTTCATGGTCAAGTGCTGATGGTTATAAGCAGTTTGGTTGGGATGACCAAATGGTATATTCTTTAGGTCTTGGATATAAAGTTTCTTCTGCAATGGAGTTAAGAGGTGGATATAGTTATGCAAAATCACCATTAGATGATCAATTTGAAGCAGCAAATATTTCTAGTGCGAATGCTCCTTTTGCAGCAGGTAATATAGCATTTTTTAACATGATGGGATTTCCTGCAATCTCTGAAACACATATTACTGCTGGTTTAGGATACCAATTTACTGATAAAGTTGGTATTGATTTAGCTTATGTTTATTCTCCGAAAGAAACTTTAGCTGTAAACAGTCCGGCAACACTTGGTACGATGCAAGTTACCAATGAGCAAAACTCAATTTCAGGTGCTTTAAAATACAAATTTGACTAATTTTAAGTCATAATATTTATATTGTCGGGGTGGGGACACCCCGACCTACAAAAAAATCTTCCAAATTCTTATTATTTCCCTCTATATAATGTTATAATCCCTCTTTATTTTAAAAAATGGAGATACGTAAATATGGAAATAATGCTCATTGCAGTAGGTGTTCTGGTTGGTGCTCTTTCCGGTTTCTTCGGTATTGGTGGAGGAATGATATTGGTTCCGATATTGATGTTTTTAGGAATCGATATTAAAACAGCTATTGGGATCTCGATTGTTCAGATGGTATTTTCTTCTATTTATGGTTCGTATTTAAATCATAAAAAGGGTTCACTTATTGTAGGTGAAGGAATTTGGGTTGGTATTGGTGGTTTTGTAGGTGGTTTTATGGGTGCTTATTTATCGCAACTCTTATCAAGTTCTATGTTGGAGTATCTTTTTTTAGGATTGCTCCTTTTTGCTCTTTATAGACTTTTTTCTGCGAAACCTAAAGATGATGAATCGGTTAAAACATTAGACCCTCTGGTGCTTTTTACGGTTGGGGGAATTATTGGTGTATTTGCCATTGCCCTAGGTGTAGGAGGTTCGATTCTCTTAACACCTATTTTAGCAGGATTCTTACACTACCCTATTAAAAAAGCTGTAAGTGCCGGACTGTTCTTTGTGGTATTCTCTTCGGTAGCTGGTTTGGTGAGTCTTTTATCGGTAGGTACAGTCGATTTAGAGAAAGGTTTGTTTGTTGCTGTGGCTTCACTCTTTGGGGTTTTTATAGGAATATGGTTAAAAGATCATGTCTCTTCATCTCAACATAAACTCTACTTACTTATAATGTATATAGCAGCACTGTTAATTTTAATGAAAAAAATGTTTTTAGGATAGATAGTTATAATGAAAAATGGAAAAATAGAAGTCTTCGGGGCTAAAGAAAATAATTTACAAAATATAAACGTTAGCATCCCTAAAAATCAATTGGTTGTTATTACGGGTATTTCAGGAAGTGGTAAATCAACCCTAGCTTTTTCAACGCTTTATGCAGAGGGACAACGACGTTACATTGAGTCACTCTCTTCGTATGCACGGCAGTTTTTAGGTCGTGTGGGAAAACCTGATGTCGATAAAATTGAGGGTTTAACCCCTGCTATTGCTATTGACCAAAAGACCACTTCTAAAAATCCTCGTTCTACAGTAGGTACGATTACTGAAATTTATGACTATTTGCGTTTACTGTTTGCACGGGTAGGAAAACAGCACTGTCACGAGTGTGGTAAGCCTATTTCCTCTATGTCGGCTGCAGATATTATTGAAGAGGTTTTACGACTTCCTGATGGGGCAAAACTGGTGATTATGGCTCCTTTGGTTAAAGAGAAAAAAGGTAGTTTTGCTGACATGATAGAGTCGCTTCGTCATAAAGGGTATGTCCGTGCTATGATCGATGGAGTAATGGTACGTCTTGATGAAGAGATAGAACTTCTTAAAACCAAAAAACATACCATAAAAGTGGTTATTGATAGAGTGGTAATTAAAGAGGAGAGTCGTGACAGAATAGGGCAAGATGTTGAAAAAGCACTGAAAGAGTCCTATGGTGAAGTAGAGATAGAAGTTTTAAATTTTGAAGAGTTTGAGCTTGATAGACAGCACATACATTTTTCTGAACATTTGGCATGTTTTGATTGTAAGTTGAGTTTTGAACCTTTAGAACCTGTCTCATTCTCTTTTAATTCCCCTAAAGGGGCGTGTCCTACGTGTGATGGTTTGGGGATTCGCTATGTCATTGATCTTAAAAAGGTGATTGACTCTGCACTCAGTATAGATAAAGGTGCTGTAAAAATTATGTATGGTTTTAATAAAAGTTATTATACGAAGTTTTTAACAGCTTATTGTGAGCAGAATGATATTCCGATTGATGTAGAGTACGGTTCACTGGAAGAGTATCAGAAAAAATCGATTCTTTACGGAGGTGGAAACCAAGTTGAGTTTACATGGAAACGCCACAAACTCAAACGTGAGTGGCCAGGAGTGGTAAAGTTTGCTCACGATATGTTCTCTGATGAAAAAGATATGTCTGAGTACATGACTGAAAAAGTTTGTGATAGATGTGAGGGGCATCGCTTACGACCTCGTTCATTGGCTGTGAAGATTGAAGGTAAAAATATTGCCGACATTATTGATATGCCGATTGAAAAAACTTATCATTATTTTGCCAATAAAGAAAACTTTATTCATCTTTCTGAACAACAAAAACTGATTGCCCAATCGGTACTTAAAGAGATAGAAGAACGACTCTTTTTTCTTTATGATGTGGGCTTAACGTATTTAACACTCAGTCGTGATGCTCGAACCATTTCAGGAGGTGAAGCACAGCGTATTCGTATTGCATCACAGATAGGTTCAGGGCTTACAGGCGTGATGTATGTCTTGGATGAACCAAGTATTGGACTGCATGAACGTGATACGATGAAGCTTATTCGTACCTTGCGTTCGTTACAAGAGAAAGGGAACTCGGTGATTGTGGTTGAGCATGATAAAGAGACCATTATGTCAGCCGATTACATTATAGATATTGGACCGGGTGCCGGTAAGTTTGGTGGAGATGTTGTTTTTGCCGGAACAGGTCAAAAAATGAAGAAAGCTAAAACACTAACAGCACAGTATCTTTTTGGAGATAAAGATGTCTCCTACCCCCATGATAAACCACAAGAGGATTGGATTGAAATTAATAACGTGACACTGAACAATATATCCAATATTTCAGCCAAGATACCTTTGAAAAATTTTGTTTGTATTACGGGGGTGAGTGGTAGTGGTAAGAGTTCATTGATTTTACAAACCCTTTTACCTGTGGCAAGAGAAGTTTTAAACCATGCTCGGAAAGTTAATAAAGTAGATGGTGTAGAAATTATCGGTTTAGAGCAGGTTGATAAAGTGATTTCTCTTGACCAAAGTCCAATAGGACGAACACCAAGATCAAATCCTGCAACGTATACGGGAGTAATGGATGAGATACGAAAACTTTTTTCTCAAACCAAAGAGGCAGAACTTCGTGGTTACAAAATAGGACGTTTTTCGTTTAATGTTAAAGGTGGTCGTTGTGAAAAATGTACGGGAGATGGTCAGATAAAAATCGAAATGCACTTTTTACCGGATGTATTGGTAACGTGTGATGGGTGTAACGGTACACGTTATAATGCTCAAACCTTAGAGGTGATGTATAAAGGAAAATCTATTGCAGATGTGTTGGCAATGTCCGTGACTGAAGCGATGGAGTTCTTTAAAGCTGTTCCCTCTATTGCCGTTAAACTTAAAACATTGATGGATGTGGGATTAGATTATATTACCCTTGGTCAAAATGCAACAACGCTTTCCGGTGGTGAAGCCCAACGTATTAAACTGAGTAAAGAGTTGAGTCGTAAAGATACCGGTAAAACACTTTATATTTTAGATGAACCAACCACTGGTTTACACTTTGCAGATGTGGACAGATTGACCGGTGTACTGCATCATTTGGTTGATTTGGGGAACTCGGTAGTCGTCATAGAACACAACTTAGATTTGATTAAAAATGCCGATTATATCATAGACATGGGACCGGAAGGTGGTAATAAAGGTGGTTTAATTGTTGCTACAGGAACACCTGAAGAACTTGCTGCTAATCATGAAGAGACAGGCTCTTATACAGGGAAGTATTTGTTGAATGAATTAAACAAAAAATAATTGCTTTTTATCCCTTTTATACAAAGGATAATAAAAAATATTGTTATTTAACTTTAAATAAATATTAAACTAAGTAAATAGTTTCTAAAGTTAAAATAATAATATCATTTTTACCATATTTTGGTTAGGATATAGATAATTATCTTATTTTATATTATATGGAGTCTATATTATGATTACAGAAACACTTACCTATGATAAGCAATGGAAATATAAAAATGAACAAAAAATACCTTTTGATAAAGCAAATATTGTTTTTATATTTGGAGAGAGAGAAGCGTTAAAACAACCTAATGCTTATGAAGAGATACGAAGACTTTATCCCGGTGCTGATATAGTAGGATGTAGTTCTAGTGGTAATATTTTAGATGGGCAAATAAATGATGCAGCAATTGTGGCAACAGCTGTTCAGCTTGAACAGGGGTATGTCAATATTACTACTAAAGATTTTGATTTAAAAGATGACTTGAAAAAAATTTCTTATGATCTTGTTTCAGAACTTCCCAAAGATGGACTGAAACACGTCTTCTTACTCTCTGATGGACTCAACATGAATGGCTCTTCATTAGCAGAGGGAGCAAATGAAGCAATGAATCATGACTTGCCCATTACAGGTGGTTTAGCAGGAGATGGGACAGACTTTCAAGAGACATTGATTATTGCTAATGATTTTGCTAAACAACATCGTCTGGTTGCTGTCGGATTTTATGGAGAAAAACTTGCTGTAAGCAGTGGATGTTATGCTGGTTGGGATGAGTTTGGTATTACGCGTCGTATTACAAAATCAGAAGGAAATACTGTTTATGAAATTGATAATAAACCGGCATTAGATCTTTATAAAAAATATTTAGGAGAGTATGCGAGAGAACTTCCTCAGAGTGGACTTCAATTTCCTTTTAAGATTACTAAAGATGTTGATTCTAAGTCTAATTCATTAATACGTACTGTTTTAGCTGTTGATGAAGCGCGTAATGCTGTAATTTTTGCAGGAGATGTCCCCCAAGGCTCTTACGTTAAATTAATGAAAACCAATATTGATGGTTTAATTGAGGGTTCACAAAAGGCTGCTTCTAAAATTAATCAAGTTAATGATAATGATGCTTTGGGTCTGGTGGTAAGCTGTTTAGGCAGACGACTGGTGCTTAAACAATTGACCGATGATGAGCTTGAAGCCATTAGTGATACTCTAGGTGAGAATGTACAGTTGACAGGGTTTTACTCATATGGAGAAGTGGCTCCTTATTCAGATGAGTTAGTCTCGTGTCGTTTACACAATCAAACCATGACTTTAACGGTTATTTATGAAGAGAAGGATTAATTATGCATCGTTTACTTAAACGGCAACTTAGACATACTTTTGGTAAAAATTTTGAGGTTGAAACGTTAACAGAGGAGGTACAAAAACTTCTATTTCGTATCGAAGAGACCTATGAAGACTATGATAAAGAGAATCATTTACTTGAACAAGCTGTCCAAGTCAACTCCGAGGAATTGACAGAGGCGTATAAAATAATAGAAAAGCACAACTCTTCTTTAAAGTATGAGATGGGTGAAAAAGCTGTGTTGCTTGATCAATATAAAGAGGCAATTGATTCAACACAGATTGTTTCTAAAACAGATATGGAAGGAAAGATTACTTATGTGAATCAGGCTTTCTGTGATTTGAGTGGTTACAGTGAAGAGGAACTCTTAGGGCAGCCACACAATATTGTACGACATCCTGATAATTCTCCGGAACTTTTTAGAGAGATGTGGGATACCATTCAAAATAAACAAGTTTGGAATGGAGAGTTAAAGAATAGAGCCAAAGATGGTTCAGATTATTATGTGGCTGCAACTATTTTTCCTTTGGTGAATACCAAGGGAGAAGTTATTGAATATATGGCGATACGAACCAATTTAACCAAACGTGTTGAGATAGAACAGAAATTAGATCGTCAACGACGATACAGTCAACTACTTTTTAATGATCAAGAAAATATTGTCTTTACAGCCAATAAAGAAAAGGGTGTTATAGAAGCCAATAGAAAGTTTTTTGAAATGCTTGGTTTTAATTCATTAGCAGATTTTAAAGAGAAACATGAATGTGTTTGTGAACTTTTTATTATCAAAGAGGGGTATTTAAAACCTACGACCAAAGAGGCACATTGGACAGATCCGATTTTTGCAGACCCTCAAAAACAGCATAAAGCATTAATGAAGGATTCTTCAGGAGAAGAACGTATTTTCTCTGTTGTCTTAAATGCCGTTGATTTTGATGCTGAACACTTTATTATTAGTAGTTTTACGGATATTACAGAGTTAGAGTATGCAAGAGAACAAGCTGAAGCTTCAGAGAAAGCAAAATCTGAATTTATGGCAAATATGAGTCACGAAATACGAACACCAATGAATGGTATTGTTGGATTTACACAACTTTTAATGAAGAGTGATCTTTCAATGCAACAGAAACAGTTTACACAATTGATTGAGCATTCAACCTCTACTTTATTAAAAATTGTGAATGATATTCTTGATTTTTCAAAAATTGAGAGTGGACATTTAGAATTGGATTTAATTGAGGTAAATCCTTTTATAGATTTACGTAACTCTATCTCTCTTTTTAAATCAAAAGCCAATGAAAAAGAGATATCGTATTTGGTAGATATTGATCCAACAATTAGTGAATGTTTAATGATGGATCAGTTAAGAATTACACAAATATTGACCAATTTGGTTAACAATGCAATTAAATTTACACCATTTAACGGTACCATTCATATAGAAATACAACGTATACCTTCAGATGATGATAAAGAGCATGTATTCTTTGGTGTAACCGATACAGGTATTGGTATTGCTCCTGATAGAGTAGATAAAATTTTTCAATCCTTTATACAAGCTGATAGCAGTACGACAAGAGAATTTGGAGGAACAGGACTTGGATTAACCATTAGTGCTTCATTGTGTGAGTTAATGGGAAGTAAGTTAAGAGTACGAAGTAGATTGGGTAAAGGGAGTACGTTCTTCTTTCAAGTTCCTTTTGAAACTTGCCAAAAATCAACAAGCTTGGCTCAAAATATAGCCCATCCCCCTCTTTATATTGTTAAGTATGAAGATAGTATTTATGATAATGTTTTATATCAATTAGATCATTTTGGGGTCAAGTATATAACTCTAGCTTATGAAGAGATGCGAAAGTTGGATGTTGAAGAGCATATTGTTATCATCTTTGATTATCAGATTTATCTCTCTTTAGATTTAGAAGAGAATAAAGTTATTTTGATTGATGAGCGTAAAGCTGCTTTTAATTTGGCAAAGAAGATTGATGGTCTTTATCATTTAGGTTCGTATCATGAGTCTCCTTCTGATCTTTATAATGCAGTTGTAGAGCTTAATCTTATAAGTCCCTTATCTTCTAGTGGAGACAATGATGATGCCCATTTTGATTTAAAAGTTTTAGTTGCCGAAGATTATGAAGTCAATAGAATTCTTATTGAAGAGATGTTAAAAGAGTATGGAATAACACCGGATTTTGCTGTTGATGGTTTAGAGGCTGTTGAGATGGGATCATCTACAGAGTATGATTTAATATTTATGGACATTAATATGCCTAACCTCAATGGTACGGATGCAACAAAACAATTGCAAGAGAAGGGTATCAAAACACCAATTATAGCCTTGACAGCCAATGCTTTAAAAGGTGACAGAGAAAATTTTTTAAGTCAGGGAATGGATGGTTATTTAAGTAAACCACTTGATATGGAGAAACTTTATGAGGTTCTTGTAGAGTTTTCTAAAACTACAAAAAACGTCTCTACACAGAAAAAGGCTACCAATATTGATAAGACTTCTGTTAAACAATTGGAAGAACCGGCTGAAGTCTCTTCAGAGCTCTCTGCTATGAAAACAAATATGGAAACAAACACAAAAGATGTAGAAACAGTAGTTTATCCGGTTGAAAAAGTTGTGGCTTCATTACTGCTTGCCAAAGATAAAATGGGATTTCCTGTGGCAATTATTAAACGATTGTTTGAATCGTTTACATCAAACAGTCATGCAACCATAGAACAACTTATGGATGCCGTGAAAAAAAATGACAGACAGATGTTAAAAGATAAAGCACATGCCTTACGTGGGACATCACTTTCATTACAGTTGGATGAAATTTCAGAAATTTGTCATATCTTAGAATATGGTCAAGAGGGCTTAGAAGATAAGGATTATGCAAAGTTGGCATATAAAGTAAATCAGCTCTTACAATCTATCTTTGATCAGCAAGATCAGATTATAGAAGGTTTAGAAAAATCCTAAGTGTTTAGAGAATCAAAGCCATTTATATGGCTTTGATGATTAAGACCGTAACATCATCATTTTGTTTTTTAATGAAGTCGTTATAGGTTTTTATAATTAATTTGGTTTGTGATTTTGCATCAAGTAGTTTAATGTTGTCGTGTAAAGTATAGATTCGATCTCCATACATTTCTCCCTCTTCATTCTCTTCTTCAATAATTCCATCGGTGTAGAGCAGTAAAGATTGATCTTGATAAAATGGTACCGAGGTGACAGGAAAAGGCATATGTGCTTGAATACCCAAAGGAATACCTGCTGCATAGGTCATATCTTTAAGACCAATAGGATCATGGTGCCCTGCATTAACAAACTCCATTGTTTGTGTTTTATGACAATAACGTAAAAAGAGTGCTGTAATAAACATGGAACCACTCTCATTTTCATTACTAAAGACATTATTAATACCTTCTACAATACTTGAGAGGCTTTTTGTACTGTCTATTAAAGCAGCTCGAGCTAAAGTTCTAAATTGCATAGAAACCAGAGCAGAAGCAAATCCATGACCTGAAACATCTGACATGATAAATATGGTATGCTCACCACATTCTGTTTTAAAGACGTCGAAGTAATCTCCTCCTACTTCAAAAGCAGGAGTACAACTTCCAAATACATCCAGACCCGGAGTGTTGGGATAAGTTTTAGGTACCAAACTTTGTTGAATGTCTCGAGCCAATTCTAACTCTTGTTCTACATGGGCTAGGTTACGAAGCATATGCTCTTTTTTTTCTATCTCTTCTTCTAGACGTTGATTAAACGATTGTTGTAGATCATTAAATTTTTTTAATTTTAATAAGTTATTAACACGGAATCGAAGCTCCACAATATCAATCGGTTTAGAGAGAAAATCTTCAGCACCATGTTCTAAAGCTCTGTAACGATCTTCTGTTTTTGATGTTACAACAATGACCGGTATATAACGGTAGTTATTGTCTTTTTTCAGCTGTTTTAATACTTCAATTCCATCCAATTCCGGCATGGAGATATCAAGGATAATTAAGTCAATTTGTATTTCACTCACTGTTTTAAGTACTTTGAAACCATCCATTGCACGTATGATTTCACTGTTTTCTAGATCTTCTAGTGAAATTTCCAATAAATCTAAATTAAAGGGTTCATCATCAACTATTAGGATCCTATTTTTTTCTACAAATTCTTCTTGCATAACATTATTCTCCTATTATGAGTTTATATATTATATTATTTTTTACACTTATTATCATACTATTTTT
>JAHJJU010000041.1 GCA_018822805.1 bacterium | reverse complement strand
TTTCTATTTTTCTAATAATTAATAACATGTTAATTTAAATAATATTATAATTTGTTAATTAAGGAGCAATCGATGAAAGGCATAATCTTAGCAGGTGGATCCGGAACAAGGCTTTACCCTATTACCAAATCTATTAGTAAACAATTAACCCCCATATATGATAAACCAATGATATATTACCCTCTCTCTATTCTGATGCTTGCAGGGATTCAAGAGATATTGATTATCTCTACTCCTGAAGATATAGAAAACTATAGGAAATTATTAGATGATGGCTCTCAGTGGGGCTTGAAATTAGAGTATAAAGTTCAACCCTCTCCTGATGGCTTAGCACAAGCTTTTTTATTGGGTGAAGAGTTTATTGCTGATGATAATGTTTGTTTAATTTTAGGTGATAATATCTTTTATGGTCCTCATTTTACGCCTCTTCTAAGAAGTGCTGCAGGGCTTGATGAAGGAGCTGTTCTCTTTGGTTACAAAGTAAAAGATCCTGAACGATTTGGTGTAATTGAGTTTGATAAGGATTATAATGTTGTCAGTATTGAAGAGAAACCTCAAAACCCTAAATCTGATTTTGCAGTAACAGGTCTCTATTTTTATGATAATTCTGTTGTAGAGATTGCTAAAAATGTAAAACCCTCTTTACGAGGTGAACTTGAGATTACCACTGTAAATGAAGAATATTTAAAAAGAGGAACCTTAAAAGTAAAACTTTTAGGTCGGGGATATGCATGGCTTGATACCGGAACACATGACAGTTTGTTGGCAGCTGGATTATTTGTCCAAACTGTAGAGCATCGACAAGGGTACAAAATAGCTTGTCTTGAAGAGATTGCCTATAACAGTGGGTGGATTTCTAAAGAGGATGTGCTTAATATTGCTAAAGAGCTGAGCAAAAATAATTATGGAAAATATTTAAGAGAGTTGGTAGAATGAAAAATATATTAGTGACAGGTTGTGCCGGGTTTATTGGAAGTAATTTTGTGCCCTATTTTTTAGAAAAATATCAAGAATATACTATTGTTAATTTGGATCTTTTAACCTATGCCGGTAATTTAGAGAATCTTCAAGAGCTTGAAAAGCATCCACGATATAAATTTATTCAAGGTAATATTTGTAACCGTGAATTGGTAGAGTTTATTTTTACAGAATATAACATTTCAGGAGTTATTCATTTTGCTGCTGAATCACATGTAGACAATTCAATTAAAAATCCAGGAATCTTTATTGAAACCAATGTTAATGGTACGTTTACCTTAATTGATGTGGCGTATAAGTTTTGGATGGAGAAACCATTTAAATATCGTGATCGATACCTAAATGGAATGATGAATGAAAAAGAAGATCATTCAAAATTGGAAAAAGCAACACTTCCTCGCTTTCATCATATTTCAACCGATGAAGTTTACGGAACGTTAGGAGATACAGGGTTCTTTACAGAAAAGACTCCTTATGCACCGAATTCTCCCTATTCAGCATCAAAAGCATCTTCAGATATGATAGTTCGTTCTTATCAAGAGACCTATGGTTTAAACAGTGTGATTACCAACTGCTCCAACAATTATGGACCAAAACAGCATCATGAAAAATTGATTCCTACCATTATTAGAAATGCTTTGAGTGGAAATTCTATTCCTATTTATGGTGATGGAAAAAACATACGTGATTGGCTTTATGTTCTTGACCATTGTAAAGGTATTGATTTGGTATATCATACGGGAAAAAATAGTGAAGTCTATAATATTGGAGGACGAAACGAGAGAACAAACTTACAGATAGTAGATCGCATATGTACTATTTTAGATGAGAAGATCCCTAAAGATAAATCTTATAAAGAGTTGATTACTTTTGTAGAGGATCGAGCAGGACATGACAGAAGATATGCCATAGATGCAACGAAGATAGAAAATAAATTGGGATGGAAAGCCGATGAAGATTTTGACAGTGGTATTGTTAAAACAATTGAATACTATTTAAAGAAATATATAAAATAATTTATCAATAAGGAAGAATCATGACCTACGTAACAAAAGTATACCTGCCGGAGAAAGAGAAGTTTCAATCGTACATAGATGGAATTTACGAAAGTGGATGGTTAACCAATTTTGGACCATTGGCTTTGGAGTTAGAAGAGAAGCTTGGAAAGTTTTTGGGTGTAAAAAACCTACTGTGTATCTCAAGTGGTACAGATGCATTGCAGCTTGCATATAGAATTTTAGAACAAGATGGGAAAGAGGTTGTTACTACACCTTTTAGTTTTGTTTCTACAACGAGTGCCATTGTTGCAGAGCGAATGAAACCTGTCTATGCTGATATTGATAAAGAGAGCTATAACATAGACCCCAGAAATATAGAAAAGTATATTAATGAAAATACCTGTGCTATTGCACCCTGTCATGTGTTTGGTAATGCTTGTGATATCGAAGAGATAGATAAAATTGCTGCAAAGCATAATTTAAAAGTCATTTATGATGCTTCACATGCTTTTGATGTACAGTATAAAGGGAAACATATATTGAATTATGGTGATATGTCCATTGTTAGTTTTCATGCTACTAAAATGTTTCATACCATTGAAGGAGCAGCACTGGTCATAAAAGATGATGCACTGTATGAAAAAGCAAAAATAGTACGAAACTATGGGATTGATGGTCCAGACTCTGTATCTATGTTAGGAATAAATGCAAAAATTAATGAAGTTGAAGCTGCGATGGGACTGTGTATGCTGGAAGAAATGGATACTATTCTTGAAGAACGTAAAAAGAGTCATGAGTTTTATACCGAGCAGTTGAAAGATTATGTACAGTTGCAAAAGAAAAATGAGCATGCGACACAAAGCTACAGCTATTTTCCTGTGGTGTTTAGAGATGAAGAAGAGATGAGTAGGGTAAGAGCTGCATTGCTTGATCATGATATAGCAGCACGACAATACTTTAAACCATCGTTAGATACATTACCGTATGTAAGCTGTGATGAAGTGATGACAAACTCACGAGATATTGCGAGTAGAATTTTGGTGATACCGATGCACTC
>JAHJJU010000121.1 GCA_018822805.1 bacterium | reverse complement strand
ACCCCAAATATCTTTGATTCTGAACTTTTAGCATAGAACTTTTCCCTGCAATTAGGCCCTCCAAAGTCTATGCTATAGCTTTGTGTTGGAAAGATAAGAGTTCCATACTTAACATAAGCACCTGCATAATAACTTTGGCAGTTTACATCTGTTCCTATATAGCATTGTAAAACACCTGATGTTGATACACTCATATTGTTACATACAACAACACTTTTACTCATATTTCTTTTTATAACCTCTAAATTAGCAGTAGCCATAGCACCAGAAGGATCTATCCAGGTAAACAAGAACATCTTAGTTGAATTAGAAAAGTTAAGGTTGCTTACTATTGCATTTGCATTGTCGTAGTCACCATACCAATCACTACCTCCCAAATCAATCCTAAACACCCTTGTAGTTTCAAATACTTTGTAAGGACCGTCTGTTAAGTAAGTTATCCCATTATAAACTACCATAAATGTATATGATGTGGTGTAAAGGATAATGTTGCCTTGTGCCTGTCCATCTGCGTTTGTTTGCAATATTTCTGTAGTGATATATGAATTACTTGACAAGTCATACTTTAATATCCTTACAAATGCACCGCTAACAGGATTATCATATAAGTCCGTAACTGTAAATGTAACTCTGGTAGCGCCATCACTCAAGTAAAGATTGATATTCTGAGATACATTAGTCATAGTCAATCCAGTTGCATAGTAGGTGTAATAGTCTGTATCCTTATTATAGCTGACATCTATATCTGAAACAAATGTTGTGCTGTTAGGATATATGCAGAAGCTTATGTTATTTCCTGTTGTAGATGTAGAATAGTTCTTTGCTGTTCCATTATAACTATACTTAAACAAGAACTCCATATAACCATCTTGGTTTGCGTTGCTTGTAGCGTTTATAATGGTAAAGTTCAAAGAGTTAATCCCCTCACTTGAGCAGTTTTCTATAAAGAAAGTTGTTACTGTTTGGTTGCCAGTAACATTAAAGTTATAGGTTGCCGCACTTGGCTGTGTGATATTTACTCTCCAGATAAAAGGTATGTAAGCAGTTAGTATATCAGGATCAGGAATAGTTAATGCAGATGAAAAGATAATGCTCTGTGAGGTATTAACCTGTGTTACATTGAAAAATGTATTGTTATAATAGAATGATGCATACGGTATTGCAAAGGTAGCGTTCCTTGTTATGTTCAAACTAAATGTTTCTACTGTTCCAAATGTTGTAGTCTGAGTATAAGTTTGCGAATATACTCCTCTATACCAGGTATAGTTCTGCTTTGCTACATTAAGGCCACCTATACTCTTTACCTTTATTTTTTTAGTATCAGCTAAGTTATTGAATGTGATGTCATAGATAGAATCGCTTACTTTCTTAATAGTATAATCTTTACTTGTTCCTTCAAAATCAATCCAGTTACCTTCATTTCCATTCCAAACTACAAAGTGAGCATTATACTTTTCATTGGCAATCTTATATACCTTTCCCCCTGCAGCATCTATCCTAACTGTTCTTGTATCAGAACCAAATAGATAGTTAAACTCAAAGTCATAACTATCTTTCTGTTTGGTGTATCCTGTTGAGATTGAACCCTGTGAGGATATTGTTATATCATTCTTTTCCTCTGTCTTAAACCTTAAAGAGTTCATAGACTTGCTTATGTCATAATCTGCTATGGAATTCTTTGTGTGTGAGTCTGCTGCCATAAGTTCTATGTTATACTCACCATAAGGCCAGTTGCTTGTATTGACTGTCTTTGTATAGTTATATACCATTTCAGCTAAAGAACTGGCTGAAAAGTTAAAGTAACTTGTTCCGTCTTTGAATGTTATGTTAATCAATACTGCGAACAGGTCTATTTCATCTGTAAAGGTTATGTTGATTGGCAGGGTATTGTTGTATTGGTCTATTGTAGATCTATTGCCTGTTGTAAATCCATTCTTAGGGTTGATTGTGATTGTAGGTGTAACAGTATCCAATGTCCAATAGGTATAAACTAAATTACTCATAGCGCCTGAACTTTGGTTTAATACTTGACAGGATATATTATAATTTCCATCTGATACTGTGCTGTTCCAAACTAGGTAATTTGTTCCATTAGGAGTAACATTTGTAAATAATGCAACTTCATTTAAATACATAGAAAAATTTAATTCATCTGAACTTATATGGGAACAGTTGAAAGTTACTGCTGTGTTATTATGAGATGCGCTTGGTGGAGTTGGCGCAACAAAGGATGGATTTGATGTTGCACCAGGTGCTGGCGCACCAGTAGGAAAACTAAACACACCTGCGCCTGTCATTTTAAACTCGTCAAAATAGAAATCTGGTTCTGGATTACCACCACCCCAAACTGACATAAACCTAAATAAATCTACTCCTGTCAAGTCCATAGTGTTATTAGCAATACTATCAAATTGACTTGTTGTTTCATTCCAATAAAATATATTTACATTACTTCCTGTAAAATTCATAACAAATGTAAGCCACTTATTGCTTTCTATAGTTTTGTTTGTTGCTGATGATTTGAAACTAAAATAAGTTGTTGATACAGCTTCTGTTATTCCAAAGTAATGAGCAGTGCCTGCGCTAAATCCAACACGAATACTTCCATCACCACCTACATAATCTTTTACATATAATTTAAATCCAATCAATCCAGTCCAAGTAGTATTGGTAAAAGCAAACTGCGCGGCTGGATTATCACCACCGCCATTATTATCTACAAAACCACTTACTGTTCCTAATGATTTCTGAACATTTGAATAATTTACTTCATTTTCACCTGCTACCGCCCATCCAGTTGTTGTAACATATTGTCCATTAACTCCAGCAGTTAATTTATCTAATCCTAAATCTGATGCGCTTGTGCCATCTGAATAGGCATAATCATAAGGATTAGTGGAATCTGCGCTCACAAAAGAAGCAAGGCTAATCAAAAGCAACACCATTATCAATATTGTTTTCTTACCCATTTTGCAAACTCTTATACATCACAAAGCTTATTATAAAACCAAATACACCTATTATAAAAGGAAGGAAGTGCATTACATAACTTGTATAGACTAACTGATCTGCTAAATCAACAAAGTTCTCATTAGAACCTATCGCTTGATAAGTATTAGAGAATGCTGCAGATAGGAATATGATTATTATAAGTATCAACAGGAAGAATATAAAGAACACTGGATGAACTCTCACCATAGAAGCCAGTGCTATTGCTACTATCCCTAATCCTATAACCAATAGCATAAATGAATTGTCCAATACATTAGGAAACAAGTTATTAATCCTTCCAAAGGCAGTCTTACCTTCTGTAGTTATCTGGCTGCTATCCTGGAACTTAGTATTAAGTGTATCAGATACCTTGAAAGTGATAAGTATTACTATAGAAATCATAAATATAAATCCCATTATATATCCTATATCCTGCATACTTGCTTTCTTAGTGATTTTGCGCATATTTTACCCCTCTAGGTTTCTTATCATAAATCATACTTCTTATAAGTATCTCTGCCTTCCTAGTCTTTTCAGGAAACTTCTTAGTTGGATCAGGAACTAACTCCTCAACAAGCTTCTTAAAGTTTATATCTACCCTTACTTGTATTGCTTTCTTCCTTGTAGGCCATTGCTTGATTTCAATAGTATTCATTTTCATTGCCATAGTTCCCCATTCTCTTTAACTTTGCCATCTTGTTAATCATCTTTAATACATTAAAGATTGTGGTGATTACAATAAATATCATAAAGATGTAGATTACCATATTGATTAGCCATAGTAATAGGAATAGTTCTTGTTCTAATCCAAGCCCAACAGATCCTGCTATTGTAACTATGATTGCAGCATCTAGTGATAAAAGGTATAATCCTCCCATTATGAACAACCTCTTGAATATGATATTTGCCACTGGATTGCCTGATAGTTTTACTTTAATCCCTATCAAAAATAATGCTATAGTTAGTAGTATAATAAATAATGTAACACTCATACTCTCTGTACCACTAACTGTTAGGTATGGTTTTCCTGTGTCTGTTATCTCAAAGTTATAGTTCCACACCGTATCAGTTCCACTTAAATCTCCAACACCATTAACTGTGTATGTTCCTATAGGTGTAGTATTGCAAAAAGTATAGTTATATTCTGT
>JAHJJU010000040.1 GCA_018822805.1 bacterium | reverse complement strand
GATCTTCAGAATAGTAAATAGATATTATATTTTATAAATATTTTAAACTGTTTCATTTTGAAACAAACTATCTTTAAGGAGAAAACTATGAAGAAAATTTTATTTCAGGAAAAAGTAGAATATCTTTTTTTTATGTTAAAAAAAAGTGAAAATGACTTTTTAAAACTGTTTTTAAAAGATGGTCAGAAATTAAGTTCAAGAAAAAAAACAGTTATTGATAATTGGTTAAAAGGAGAGATGAAAGATGCTCCTAAAGCTTTTCATTTTGATGAATATAGAATCTCAACATTTAAGTGTGATAATGATGAAATGGCTTTTACGAAAGATTCTTTTATGAACAACTCTTTAGAATCTTTTAAAATAGAAGTTGATAATTACATAACCTATAAAAATAAACCCAAAGAATTATTTGAATATAAATATATCTACTACTTTGATGTTAATCAAAATCAAATAAACTTTTTTGAATTAAATACGATTGAAAAAATACATAATAATGCATATAAAGTAAAGCTAATTCCATCAGATTTTTTTAAAGATAGAGGAGTTGAGGTTTATGTAGGTATATTAAAAATAGATAGGGATTACTATCATATTAGTGTAGAGAACTATTTTGAAACACTAACTTTTTATTTTATGCGTGGTAGAGGTGTTAAAAATAACTCTAAGGTACATGGTATAGGATTAGGACTCTCTTATGATGAAGAACTACCATTGTCTACTAAAGACTTATTAACAAAAGAACCATTAACAGAAGATGAAAAAAAAGATTTTTATTTAAGTGCTAATGAAAGTGAATATCTTTTATCTGATGAACTATTAGAAAACATATACTCGACTACTAAAGAAAACTATATTAATAAATTTCATAAAAAATTAAATAATTTAGCAACATTTACTACAAAATCCAGAGAGATTTTAAAAGATACAATAGAAAATGATGTATATTTAAATCTTTTTCATAAAAGCTTTATAAGTGTTAATGAAATATCTAAAAAAGTTATTCAAAACCAATACTTTTTTATTTATCGTCGAAGAACAGCCATGAAAATCTTCTTAAAGAGTATAGCAGCGAGAGAAGATAGCTTCTGCAATATGATCTATCCAGTTTTTAAAAGTGACTCCATTTTATTTGATAAGAGTGATGAAAGGTCAAAAGAACTTTTAAATTTGAGTGCAAATCTATCAGGAGAAGGGTTAAAGATACAGATTATATTTATTGTGAGTTATGATTTCAAGGTTACCAAGTATTTTAAAAAAGCTATAACACATTTAATTGATAGTGGTCTTAGTATAAAAATTGCCTTTATAGAAGATGTTGATAAGTTAAAGGTTAGTAGTTATGATTTTATTTACAGTAAAGAGAAAGATGTAGCAATCTATACAAGTATGAGAGATAGAATTCGTATATTTAAAGTGACAAAAGCAGAAGAGCGAATTAAAACTTTATTTTACGATTTTAAAAAAATTGAGAGTGTAAGTTCTGAATTTTATAATTTTTTATCTAACCCACATAATCAAAATAATAAAGTCTTAAACTCCCTTATTGGTAAATGGCATTGGTATTTTTATGGTTCCATGGAAGATAATAGTATTGTTAAAGTTTGGGATATCTTGGTGAATATTCAAACAAATGGAGAGGTTGAATGTATTAATAAAAATGATAAAGTTTTACTTTTATCAGGTACACTTGATAGTACTTACAATCAAAATCAATCATTTATTATAACTACAGCCAATGAGTCTAGAAACTTATCTATAGTTTTACTGGATAATCGAGAGATACATAAACAAGTTTTTAGAGTCACAATGATAGATAAACAACATGGAAGACAAGGTAATATGGCTACATTTGGTATCTTTTCTAGAAGTGAGTTAGAGAAGAAAGATATTAGATATGCTTTAGGTAATAATGTAGATGAAACTCGACTTTTGGAAAATCAAAAGTTAGAAATTAGGGTTAATGAATTGGATATGAAAGTAAAATCTTTATCAAAATGACTTAAATTATTTGTAGTGGGCAAGAATGCCCATACTACTTTTTACAGCAAAATACGATACGTAATAAACGACAACACCCAAGCTGTAATCGTAGTAAAAATAAACAAGTAAGCCAAATACTTATACCCTCCTGCCTCTTTGGCAAAGACCATAGATGCTGCTAAACATGGTAGGTAAATCATAACAAAAACGATAAATGCAAAAGCCGTAGCTGTACTGTAGTTGTCATTCAATGCCTTTCGTAAGGTGTTGTCTTCTTCATCGACCTCATCACCTATCGCATAGAGAACTCCTAAGGTTGAAACCACCACCTCTTTGGCTGCGAGTCCTGTCTCGAGAGCTACAGTCATTTTCCAATCAAAACCTAAAGGGGCAAAAAATGGCTCAGTTGCTTTACCAAGTTGCCCCAGATAACTTCCTTCTAATTTGGCTAATTTAAGTTCATTGTTTAGAGTTGATATTTCTGCTTCATTAGCACTAGCTTGTTCAATTTTAATGCCATAATCTTCTTCTAAATCTGGTTGATTTGGATAGTTTGAAGCAAACCAAATAAGCATGGATGCAGCCAAAATAAAGGTTCCTGCTTTTTTAAGATAACTCAATGCTTTACTATAAACAGTATGCCAAATGAGTGAGAACGAAGGCCAACGGTACTTTGGCATCTCCATAACAAAAGGTTCATCTTTACTTTTAAAGACAAAAACTCTTAGTGCTTTTGCCATAACAAGTCCCAGCAATGCTCCTGCCATATAGATAGCAAAAAGCATGTTTCCTGCATTTTCTGTCGGGAAAAATGCCCCAATAAAGAGTACATAAACAGGCAGTTTCGCACCACACGACATAAAGCCAATGATAAAAAGTGTAATG
This sequence comes from bacterium, assembly GCA_018822805.1. Classification (GTDB taxonomy): domain Bacteria; phylum Campylobacterota; class Campylobacteria; order Campylobacterales; family Sulfurovaceae; genus UBA1140. Next base: position 9,586 of record JAHJJU010000040.1, on the reverse strand, counting down.
AGTCTGTCTTTCTCATTTTTAAGCGTTCGTGTCGCCATATAGGCAGGAACCGAACATCCAAAACCTGTCACCAAAGGAATAAAGCTTTTACCATGTAAACCAAACTTATGAAAAAATCCATCCAGTAAAAAAGAAACCCGACTCATATAACCTGTGGTCTCTAAGAGTGCAATTCCTAAGAATAATATAATAATGTTTGGAAGAAAAAGCAGTACAGCTCCAACTCCTGCAATAATCCCCTCAACAATAAGACTTCGTAAACCTTCATGAGTAATACCAGCTCCCACAGCATCACCAAAAAGTCTAATTCCCGTCTCTATCCACTCCATAGGAATCGACCCTAACACAAAAGTAAGTTGGAAAAGACCCCACATGAGAAAGAGAAAAATCGGTACCCCTAAAAATCGATTAATAAGAATATCATCAATCTTTTTGGTTACATTTTTTTCACCTTTTTCTCTATTGCATTTAACCGTCTCCATACGGATACCTTTAGCAATAGCAATATACTCATTGGCTTTAATTTCGGCAACATCTTTAGTCTCATGATGGGTATAAATATGTTCAAAAGCTTCAAGAAGTCGTGGCTGAAGTTGTATCATAATGGGTTCATCATGTAACTCTTTGTACAAATCTTTATCTTCCAAAAGCAGACGAATGGCAATCTCACGAGTTGATAAATCTCTAAGCTTAAAACCTTTTTTCTTCATAAAGAAACTAAGCTTAAAAATCTCCTCTTCTACAACATCACTGTAGACAATATTCGATGCTCTTCGCTCAGAACTGTCAGCAACATCATGAATGCGTTGCAGTAACTCCTCTACTCCTTCATTGGTATTGGCAGAGACCAAAACAACAGGAACCCCAATAATCGCTTCTATCTGTTTAACATCTATCTCTAAGCCCTCTTTTTTAGCTTCATCAGCCATATTGAGTGCTAAAACCATCTTCTTGTTCAATTTTAGAAGCTCTAGCGTTAGCAGTAAATTTCTCTGTAAATGAGTCGAGTCGAGTACATTGATAATAACATCGTACGCTTCATTGTTTAAATAGTCATGAGCCACCTTCTCCTCTTGCGTAAAGCCACGGAGGGAATAGGTTCCGGGTAAATCAACCATCTCAAACATATGACAATGGTGCTCAAAACAAACCTCTGTCTTCTCTACGGTTACGCCTGAAAAGTTTCCTACCTTTAAGCCGTGGGAACCACTCATGGCATTAATGAGCATTGACTTCCCTACGTTGGGTTGTCCTGCTAAGACTATCTTAATGGCATCCATTATAACTTCTCCACTTCAATTTCTGCTGCCTCTTTGGCACGAAGTCCAATCAAGGTTCCATCTACCAGTATCTCCATGGTCTGTTTTCCCATAGAACACGCTTCAATACTCAACTCAGACCCTCGTCCAACCCCAAATGAAAAAAGGCGACTTTTTAATGACTCATCTGTAAATATCTGTTTAATAATGGCTCTATCACCTTTGTGTAGTGCTGAAAGTTTCATCTGTTTACCTTTGTTTTAATTATGCAAATGATATTTAATATCAACTTAACTTATAATAAATTAATCTCTATTTTAACTAAAAATTATAGTTTGCGAACACTCTGCTCATCTGACCATCAGCGTACATATCTGAATGAATTATATCCAATGTTATTACATCATTAAATGCATAACTCAAGAGATAATCCGTCTCATCTTCACCTTTATCAAATGCCACATGTGTCAGACCTAATGTAAGATCTTTAACAACATACTCTACCCCTATTAACAGAGCCTCTTGGTCAACAGCTTCAGCAATGGTATGGTCTTCACTAGAGGTAAAAAATGGGCCTCCTCCAAAACCGTTGCTTACTTCACCATTGACTCTATTGTACGCTGTGGTCAATGCTAAATCACCCAAACTCACTCCTGCCGTGACCCCATAAGCTCTGTTGCTATTATCTTGATCTGTGTACTGTAGTGCCACAGAAAACTGCTCTGTCTCATACCCTGCTTCTACGTAATTAAAATTGGCATTATCCAGTTTATAGTGCCATGCTTGAAGTGTGGTATTTTCTAACCCTTCATAAATAGCTCCTGCTGTTAATACAGCATCACCCGATGTTTGTAAATTATTAAACTTTTCAGCTTGCTCACTGTCAACACCTGACCATTTGTCCAATGAAGCTAAAACAATGGTCGTATCAGGAATATCTTGATTAATAAGCCGTAATCCTTCAAAAGTATTGGGAACCATGCCTATGTCATCACTGTCAGCATAAGGAGTATCGATGATTTGTCGTCCAACTTTAATGTTTGTATTTCCTACATCAGCTTGAATGTACACCTCACCTACAATAGAATAACTTTTAGCATCAGAGCTTAAAAACATTGCCTCTTCATCTTGACCAAAAAGTGCATTGGTGGTATAAAAAGTTGCTCCTGCACTCACTCCTGCCAGAGGATTGGTTTTGATACCCAAATGCCCTCCAAGAGCCAATGTATTGGATGTATCACCTAACTCATCTTCTGTTTGAACAGCACCTGTTCTTACTTGCCCTGTCACTTTGGCTTTTTCAAATGTATCTGCTATGCTTCCTGCTTCTGCCTCTATTATCAACAGTGCAACCAAACTTCCTAATACTTTTTGCATTTTCAAATCTCTTTCAAAATATTTTTAACTGATAATAGTTATCATTTCCATTTTTATATTTGAATCATACAAAAATTATTATTAAAAAAGTATTAAAGTGATAACTGTTATCAAAAAATTAATTTCACTTATACTTTATTGTGGAACTAAACGTTATTTTACACCCGTTAAATTCAAATCAACCACTGCTTCACGTACCTCTGACATAAACTTATCACCGGGATCAGACTTTTCCGTTCGATATCCTTTATCCCTCTCTAACCAAAGATCACTCTTTTCCATCTTTTGGTATTCATGATGACCTATCATATGGGTAATGGTTGGATACTTGGTTGTTAAGTAACGTACCAAAGCAATATTTGCTTTTACCTGTTCAGGAGTTAAATCCTCTTTTTTATTGCTCTTTCCACCAATGTTCTCAATACCAATGCTAGAATAGTTCAAACCGATCACATGACGAGCCATCCAGTTCTCCGGCATGAGTCTATAGATCGTTCCGTCACGTTTCACCATAAAATGTGAAGAGACATTTAACGCACCTGCTTTAACGATATCTGTTCGATCTGAGTAAAGTTTTTGAGGTCTAAGACGATCAAAACTTTTTTTAAAACTCATATCAGCTGTCCAATGAAGAATAATAATCTTGGGTTCTATCTCTATGTTCTCTACCTCAAAACCATAATGGGTTTTTATGTAGGTTTTGGTCATATCAATACGCTCTTGCCCAAAATCTATGGGTTTATCTATAATTTTGATTTCCTCTATTCCATTCGCATAACCAAGTACAAACAGTGACGTTAATGATAACAGTATTCTTTTCATCGTTCTAATTCCTTTATAATAAAATGGGCTATGGTAGCTGCCACCTCTTTAAGTCGGGGTTCCAACCAATCGGTTTGCTCTTTACACGTAATCTCCCCCAACTCCAACACTAAAAAACCTTTGGTGGCATTGACTGAATTGTAAGCGTAATAATCTCTTAAATTTTTTGTAAAATTATCCCTATGCCACTTAAATGGAAAAAAAGAACTGTAGGCACTTCTCCAACGTTTTGCCATTCCTCTAGCATCTGCACCACGCTTATCATAGCCTATTGAAGCTCCTGTTGCACACGCTTGCTCAGCTCCATCAAAATGGATTGCCACTGCGATCACGGTATTGGTTACAGGAATCTTTGCCCCTATGCGTTCTACGGCAATCCCCTCTTCCTTTAATAGACGCTCAACCTCTTTTCCGACAATACCGTTCCATTTGACCTCTTCTATGCCATTGTGTATGGAACCAATGTTCCCAAATATTCGCCCTACATGTCCCTCTTGTATCAGTACCGTTGTATTAATCACCCTACTGTTAAACAGAGCAATTACAAGAATCAAAAACATTCCCCCGATCAAAAAACCAAATATGCTTCGTACACTCACCGATACTGCCTATGGATAGAGTAAGTACTGTTGACGAACCGTTTTAAACTGCTCTAACCCTTTTTGCCAACGCTCTTTAATCTGCTTGGCACTTTTACCTTGAGCTATCTGTAAACGTAAACTACTGCTTCCCGATAAGTTGTCTATAAATTTATTTTTCAAAAAGAATTTCTTTTTATACGGATAGTTTGCATACGCATCTAAGATATAGGTTAAATTAATACCTTCATCTACCGTTATTTGCTCTACCCTTAAATCAATACCGTAACAGGTTTTATTTTGATGTTTAGGAAACTTCGCACCTTCACGTGATATGGGCTTAAATGAGAACGTTTTATTTGTATAATAAGGACTTCCATAGAGTTGGAACTGTTGTGTTGTTCCACGCCCGGCTGAAAACGTTGTCCCCTCAAAAAATGCCAATGAAGGGTAAAGATAAATAGACAAATCATTAGGTAAATTAGGCGAAGGTTTAATGGTCAACGAGTACGGAGTTCTATGGGTATAATTCCCCAAGCGTATTACTTTTAAATCTGCTTTAATCTCCCCTTTTAACCAGCCCTCGCCATTAATCATCAACGCATATTCTCCAATGGTCATGCCGTATAAAATAGGTACAGGATGCATCCCAACAAAGGAGGTATACTTTAAATTCAAAACCTCACCATCTATACGTCCCCCATTCGGGTTGGGTCGATCTAAAACAATTACAGAGATATTTGACTCTGCAGCTGATTCCAAAATGTAGTGCAGTGTTGAAAGATAGGTATAGAACCGTACCCCTACATCTTGAATATCAAAAACAATACTGTCTATGTTTTGTAAATCTTGTTTTGTAGGTTTTTTGTGTGTACCGTACAAAGAGACTATAGGAAGACCCGTTTTACTATCAAAACCACTCTTTATATGCTGACCGGCATCGGCTGTGCCTCGAAACCCATGTTCGGGAGCAAATATTTTTTTCACCTTAATCTTTTCACGAAGTAACTTATCGACCAGATGTTCTCCATAAACTTCAGAGGATTGGTTTACAACAAGGGCAACATTGTTCCCTTGTATCAGTGACATATACGCTGTAGAATTTCCTGCACCCACAACAACTTCAGCAGAAAGCGAAAATGAAAATATAAACAGGAATAGAATGGTTATTTTTTTTAACATTATATGAACCTCATCTCCTCTTATTATTTTTAGATGATAATCATCAGTTTCATCAAGTCATTATATTGAGACTCCACTAACAGTTTAATGGCTGTTTGTAGAGTAATTGTTTAATTTAAGAATTATACTATAGAATCCAATAAAACAACCTCATTTTCTTGTTGACTTATCGCAATTAAATCATCGGTAAAACCACTTTTAGAAAACAGTAAATAGTATTTAACAGGTAATTCTAATTCTATTTTAGTAGATTTCTCTTTTAACTCTAAAAGTATATCGGTTCCTACTTTTTTATTACTGTATTTACACTCGCCTACCAACATAAAATCTTCTCCTACGCCAACCACATCTATCTCATCACTTTTACTCCACCATCGCCCACACTTTAAAAGAGGATAATTTTTCAATGTATACGCTACAGCCAAATCTTCATAGACTTTAGCAACAAAACCTGAAAAGTTCTCTTTTATCTTCACCATGGCATAGTTACGGTTCCCCATCTCTAACTGACTCTTATAGGGTAACAGATAAGAGAACCAGAATCGAAAAAAGTTGTCTTTAATAAAATAGAGTCCTTTTTTACTTTTATTGGGGTACTTTTCGGTAATAGGAACCTCTTTATAGACAATCTCCAACTCCATCAACTTACTCATAAATGAAGTAATATTTTGTACATTTTTACCCAGTTTTCCTGCAATATTCCCTAGTTTATGTTCGCCATTTGCAATAGTTTCTAAAATACTAAAATAGGTCATCGGTTCATTGACCTCATTTTGCAAAATAAAATGAGGCTCTTCATATAAAAAAGCATTTTTATCTAAAATATTCTCTTCAATACTCTTAAACAAGTCACTCTTCTCTTTGAATATCTCTAAATATTTAGGAACACCATAGAGTACACTATACAACTCAATCAGTTCAATCTCATTTTTATGGGGGAAAAAATCTGCAAGATACTCAAAGCCAAGTGCATCCAATTTAATACTACTCGTTCGCCGTCCATAGAGTGGAGAGGTATAAGAGAGCGTCTGTTCATACATCATCGAGATAATGGAACCACACAAAACCAAATGTATACTTTTACTCTTAAGCACTTCATCTACAATATATTGAAACTGTGAAGGGATAGAGCCATCAAGTTTACCCAAATATTGAAACTCATCAATCACAACAATAATTTTTTGGGAAATATTCTGTTTGGCTAGATAGGTAAAAATCTGTTCAAAACTTTTGACCTCTAAACCTCTAAAAAACTCATCTTCTAAAAAATCAGCAACCAAATTTTGAAAGCGTTTCAGCACAATAGGCAGAGCTTCAAGTGTGACCAAAAAATAGATATGAGGTTTAGAGGTAATATACTCTTTAAGCAGTGTGGTCTTCCCCACGCGTCTGCGACCATAAAGTACGGTAAATCTAAACTCACTACTTTTGTATTCATCTTCTAATCGCTGTAACTCTTTTTCTCGGTTGACAAACACTCTATCTCCTTTTATCGTTTTTAGATTATAATAATATCAAAACGATAGTTTAGGGGAGATGAAAGGGCTTATAAAACTCAATCTAAGAATGGACGCAACCTTAATGATATGATACTGAAAACTACGGAAAAAACTATATTTTCTTAGCCATAAGCCCTTCTTGTAAAAGCATTTTAATAAATGACTGATAAGGCACATCCATGCTGTTGGCTCTCACTTTTAACTCATCAAGCATATCAACAGGTAAGCGAATAGAGATACTTTTGGTTGTTTTTTTCAAATTAGGAAAACGCACCATTTTTACTTTTGAAGTATCAAAATACTCTGTGGCATCATGATTTTCCCAAAACTCTCGCTCTTCATTTTCATTTTTAAAGGTAGGGATTGTTTTTGTTGTTTTCATAAAAGTTTTTCTCCTTTTTTGTCATCTCTCTTGCTGAAATAACGCGTATCAAATTATCGCGTACGGTAAAGACAACCATGATTTTGTTATTTTTATTGTCTCTACCAAATGCAACACATCGGCACTCATCTTCAGAGTGCTGAAAATCTTCAACTATAAGCAGAGGCTCATTAAAAAATACCTCTTCAATAAGCTTATAGTTTAAACCATGCTTCTTCTCATTTTTATAAACATTACCGTTATCCCAGTCAAAACCAGTTAATGCTTCTGTATCTAAACAGTCAAATTCCATATTTTGCCTTTTGTATATGGTTATTATATACAAAAGGCTTTAAAAGTAGATAAATATATGTGAAAAATATGAATTTTTAGCTAGAATTAACTCAAGAAAATTGACTATAAACGAAAAATTGTACGTGTAAAATTTATTGGGACACATGCCCAATATGACAAAATAGATGCAGAGGAGATATAAAATGAGTATTAGACCTATTCACAATGAAACAGACTATGATAAAGCTCTTGATAGAGTTGATACGTTAATGGAACTAGACCCAGCAATGGGAACAATAGAAAGTGATGAACTTGAAGTATTGGTATTACTTATTGAAAAATATGAAGAGAAAGCTTGGGCAATTAGTGAACCAGACCCCATAGAAGCCATCAAACTTCGTATGGAACAGATGCATCTAAAGCAACAAGACCTTGTGCCTTACATTGGAAACAAAAGTAAAGTATCTGAAGTTTTAAATCGTAAAGTTGGACTCTCTTTAAATATGATTTACAATTTAGCTAAAGGGTTACATCTGCCGTTAGAAGTTTTGGTTCAACCTGTGGAGAAGATGAAAGTAGGATAATGTGGGTGAGGATGTTGGGAACTAGTGAAATATTACTTGCGATTACGTTCACCTCCCTCCTTTATTCTTTCTTCCTAATTAACATATAAAAGGAAAGTCAAGTGCCAAACCATAAATACTTAGAGCAATTTAAAAATGCATATACTTCTTATATGAGAGATTTTCCTCAATCAAAAATAGGAGAAGAAGATGTTACTAAAATGCAAAAATATTTTAATTATTGTTGGGAAAATAGAGAACAAGAAGAAATGAAATATGATGTAACTAAATATAAAGAAGAAGCTAACGAATTTTTTACTGCTTATAAAACTGCGAAAGGATTAGATTGGATTGTTAACAGATGTAATGATGTTTCAAAAAATTTTCTTGAATATTTAGAAAAAATAAATTATCAATCGACAGCTTATAATAAACCTTTATTCCTAACGATAGGTAATGTTAAACTTGAAGGAGAAGACTTATTTACAATAGATAATAATACTTTAAAAGAAAAAATTAGTAGTTGTGAAAAGTACACTACTCCAATTGATTTTCACGTATGGATAACATTACCTGACTTATCTATTCTTGATATGACTTTAGACGCAAGTTTACTAGATAGCGAAGGGATTAGAAATATCAATTCATGCAATATGATTACATGGAGAGAAGATCTACTAAATCCATATCCATTAAAACTAGAATATCAACCATTATATATACATACTGATATTAGCTTGTTAATTGATTAAGATGACACTTAATAACTATGAGAGATTAGGTATGTCTTTTAAAGATATACTCTTTGGTATTAAAAAGCATTTCAAACATCATCTTCCATAAGGTTGAAAAGTTTTCTTTGCTTCATGCTTTAGAGAGCGTAAAACAAACTGTGTAAACCACCTCTTAAGCGATAATCACTTAGAACTAAAGGGGACACAGGCTATCTTAACCCCCCTTTTATATTTGTACCCTTTTATTTCTAACTTAAATACAACTAAGCTATAATCTATTCAATAAAACACATAAGGAAAACAATGAAAAAGATAGTAGCTACAGCTATCCTAATACTAGGGGTATTAAGTAATTTAAGTGCAAATTCATTTTATCATGGACTAAAAGCATATAATGCAAAAGATTTTAAAAAAGCAGGAACACTATTCACTAAGGCTTGTGATGGTGGGGATGCTTCTGGGTGTTCTTTCCTTGGAAGTATGTATTTCAATGGTCAAGGCGTGAAGCAGGATACTTTTAAGGCTGTAAAGCTTTATACTAAGGCTTGTGATGGTGGATTTTCTATTGGGTGTTCTTTCCTTGGGATTATGTATAACACGGGTGATGGTGTTAAGCAGGATGATTTTAAGGCTGCAAAGTTTTATTCCAAGGCTTGTGATGCTGGGAATGCTAGTGGGTGTTCTAGCCTTGGAGTCATGTATGATAACGGTGAAGGTGTGAAGCAGGATTATTTTAAGGCTGTAACTTTACACCCCAGTGGTTAAATCTCCACTTATTTCAATACCTTAGAAACATGAGATTTAGACAAACCAAGATATTGAGCAATCTCAACTTGCTTATATCCATCTTTGTATGCTAGAATTGTAGCCTTATTTCGTTCACTTTTACTTTCTACCTCTACAAAATGTTCATCAAG
>JAHJJU010000039.1 GCA_018822805.1 bacterium | reverse complement strand
TTATAGCTATTTATATTATACTTAGTTAAAATTATAGAAAATATAGGATTTATTATGAAGATAACACAATCAGCAAAAGAGAAAACAAAAGTAAAAATATTAGATGAGGCTGTTAATCTTATTATTGAAAAAGGGTTTAAAAATGCCTCCATGCGTGAAATGGCAAAAAATGCAGGAGTAAGTAACCCAACCATTTATAACTACTTTCCTACCAAAGAGAAAATTCTCTATGCCTACATTGAACAGAAACATCAACAAGCTGCAGCAATACTAGAAGAGATAGAAGATTTTAATACTTATACTTTAAGAGAGCAGTTACAAACGCTCATCGAAACAGAGTTGGAGCTTTATCTCGAAGACCGTGAGTTTATAATTCAAATCTCCGAAATGGCATTTCACTCTTCGGGTCTAAAAATAGAATCGCTTTATGGAACCAATGAAGTGTTTATGGAGATGGTAACCGATATGTTAGAGATTGCCATTGAAGCAGGAGAGATTGCTGAACCACCATTTAAAGAGTATTTGCCAAAGCTTTTTTGGGACTATTTTATTACAGTGGTGGCGTATTGGGTAAAAGATGACTCTGAGATGTTTGAAAATACCACGCAATACATTGACCACTCTATGGGGGTCATCGAAGCATTGTTACAGTCACAGATTTTAAACAAAGCAAGTGATTTAGGAATGTTTTTGTTTAAGACACATTTTTTATCAAGTTTAGAAAAGTTTTCTGTTAAACGAGCAGGTTTTTTAGGTTTAAAACGAAAACTCAAAGGAGTTTTCAATGAAAAATAGTGTTCCTGTGAGTAAAATGGCAAGAGGTGGTGTCGTAGGAAAAGCGATGTTCAAGATTGGTGTAAGTCATTCTAAAGGGATAGTAAAACGTGCTTTTATGTCCAAAGAGAAAAAAGAGGCATCACAAAATCAAACCCATGCCGAGATAGCCAAAGTGATTATCGACTCTTTGGGGCAACTCAAAGGAGTATCGGTGAAAATTGCTCAACAGGTGGCTTTGGGATTGCCCTTTTTACCTAAGGAGTATTTGGATGAAATAAGTAAGTCATTTAACTCCATTCCTCCTATTAACAAAGCATTGATTCGTAAAATTATTAAACAAGAGTTGGGTGCTTATCCACAAGAGGTCTTTGAATATTTTGAGAGTGAAGCTTTTGGTGCTGCAAGTTTGGGGCAAGTACACATAGCCCAACACAAGGGTAAGAAGTTGGCTGTAAAAGTGCAGTATCCTGGAATTGCACACAGTATCGAAAGTGATTTGTCGGTTTTGAAGTTTGCTTTAACACGTTTTGCCAAAGGTAGAAATGTTGATCACATTATGGAAGAGATTGAAGCGAGACTCAAAGAAGAGGTTGATTACGAGATAGAAGCTGAAAATACAGATTATTTTGTAGAAAACTTGAAACATGATTATATTGTTGTGCCCACCATTCATCGTGAGTTATCGACAAAAACTGTTTTAAGCTCATCATTTTTAGAAGGTAGGAGCTTTGAAGCATTTATAAAAAGCAATCCGACTCAAAAAGAGCGAAATCACTATGCTCAATTGATATTTGACGTTTTTTTTATGGAGTTCTACTACATGCAGATGATACATGCTGATCCTAATCCAGGTAATTTTATCTTTATGGATGAGGGAAAATTAGGACTTATCGACTTTGGTTGTGTGAAAAAGTTGGATGATGCATTTTTAGAATCTTTCTCAAAACTCCATGCTTCACTGATGGATGAAGTCAGTGATGAGGAAATAACCCAACAGTACGCTGCACTGGGTATGGTTGATTACGATGATGAAAAGAAAATGGTAGCATTTTACCAAGAGGTGATTAAACCACTGGACAGAATCTACATAGAAATTTTTAAAGAGGACAGTTATGACTTTAAACAGAACAATGACTTTTCAGAACGAGGGTTCAACACCATTATGGAAGTACAAAAGAAACAAATAGACGCTGTGCATAAAATGAACCCCGATTATATTTTTGTAGACCGAACTCTACTTGGATACTACGCGATGTTTGAGAAGTTGGAAGCGACGATTGATACGCGATTTGCTAAGGGATTGGTGAGGTTGTAAAGATGAAAATAAGCCAATTACGAGTGATTTTACCTTTAGGTTTTTTTATCTTTATAACGTTCATTATATTCTTAGCTGACAGTGCAGACCACAATTTTGCCTTTAGACTTATTGGTCATATTCCTTATGGTGACAAGTTAATGCATGGGTTTCTATATGGCATCATGGCACTGTTATTAAATTACGGATTGAATTTTAAATCATATAAATTGTTAGGGTTCAATATGCAATTGGGAGCGATTATCGTTTTAACCTTTGCAGGATTGGAAGAAATAAGTCAATATTGGTTACCCAGTCGTACCTGCGATGTTGGTGATTTTGTAGCTGATACGGTAGGGGTGATTGTATTTTCATTATGGAAAAAGTCATAAAAATTCTAATTATCGGAGCTACAGGTTTTATTGGCTACGGCACAAAAATTAATCTTTGTAGAAAGCATAAGAACAATTGTTCATATTAGAATTTTAAGACTTTAAAGTCAGGCAACAACACACTACTTTAAAGAGAAAAAGAAAATAGTACAAAATCATGATAGATCAACTGGTTTTTTGTATTGAAAAGTGAAGAGCACGATAACAAGTATGGAAGTTATTTGGTTCAATAAATAGGTTCTCCTTATGCTATAATAATTTTTTTAAATTACAAACCTGAGTTCGACGGAATACCATAGCCACAATTTTACGAGGTTTTTCATAGGCTATGGTATTCCGTCGAACTCAGGTTACAAGGATAAAACCATGCACGAAAACAACCTACGACTGATCGATGAAGCCATCTCCTCTGAACCTATTAAAAATACCTTCCGTTTGGGGTGGGAATTTATTACACTGAATAAGCAGTTTACCTTTACGATTATATCGGTTCTTACACTTTTAACCCTTTTAGGACTTATACCTGTTGTAGGGTTTATCTTCTCTGTTTTTTCGAGTGCTTTTGCTTTGGCTGTTCAGATCTATGCTGGTAGATTGCTCTATGAGACCGAGAATATTGAAACTTTTGTTGACGAAGTACACAATGCTGATGGAGAGGGTCTGATTAAAAAATATTTTGCTCCGGCATTGGGTGCGTATATGGGTTGGATGGTGATAGGGTTACTTTTTATAGCTCTTGTGGCATTAACGGTAGGCAGTATGGGTGTGACTGAGTCTACTTTAAATAACAGTGCTGAACTACTTGCTCTCTTATCGGTGGTTGGACTACCTATTATTGTAATAGCTCTGCTTCTCTCGTATGTGCAACCTTTGGTTCAAGCCAATATTATTATGTCGAACAATTTTCAAGAAGGATTTTTTGCAGTATTTACACTCTTTTCTGTAGAGGTATGGAAAAGAGCAATGCAAGCGAGTTATTTTAAATACATGTTTTGGTTGGGTTTACTTGTTTTAGCAGCTGCTTTTTTGTTTGGTTTATTGTTCTCTCTCTTTTCAGTGATACCTTTTTTAAATATTTTACTGATGATTATCTTTGTTTATATTTTTATGATTATCATGAGTGTGGCTGCGATGATGGCGAAGCGAATAGTGGAGTAAACTCTTAAAATAAAATTAAGTATTAATCATATCTACGCTACCATTTAACATAATAAAATAAAAAATAATTAGAGAATGTGAATGGGTGCAAAATATATTATAAGGCTTGATGATGCTTGCCAAACGATGGATCATGCCAAATGGTTACGAATGGAAAATTTACTTGATAAATATGCCATAAAACCAATGGTGGCTGTGATTCCGGACAACAAAGACTCTTCGTTTAATTGTGAACGCGTAAACGACAATACATTTTGGAACCGAGTTCGAGCGTGGCAAAAAAAGGGTTGGGAAATCGCCCAACACGGTTACACGCATGAGTATGTGAGTAAAAACTCAGGTGATTTTACCATAGGTAATAACTATTCCGAATTTGCAGGGCTTCTCTATCGTGTTCAAAAAGAGAAGATTAAAAAAGGGTATCAACTCCTGCAAGAGAAGGGTATAACTGTAACGTTATGGATTGCTCCGGCACATACCTTTGACTACGATACGGTTCGAGCCTTACGTGAAGAGACGGATATCACTACCATTAGTGATGGTATTGCCCTTTATCCCTACAAGCACAAAGGGTTTGTTTGGATTCCTGTACAGGTAGCCAATTTTATTAAAGTTCCTTTTGGCTATTGGACAATCTGTATTCATCCTAATGAGTTTAGTGATAAAGATTTTAATAAATTAGAAAGTGCCATTCAGAAGTTTCATTCACAGATTGTTGCAATGCAAGAGGTGAAAGTTTATGAAGGTTTTTTCATCAAAATTGTTAACTACATTTTTAAAATAATCTTTAATTTACTTATAAAATATAAACGAAAATTTCATCCTCAGGTTAAAAGTTAATCGGGTAGAGAGATAATATCTCTCTTCAGCTCATGAAAATAGATCTGATCGTGTTTTTCTCATCATTGCCAACTCATCATTTATTGGAATAAGTATACTGTTCTCTTCTTGAAAGGATAAGCTATGATCTCTATCTTCATAATCAAAATGGTTTAAAATGAGTTTCATGCTCTCTATTCTTGCTAAATGTTTATTGTTAGAGCGAACAACATGCCACGCTCCATCCGGATGGTTGGTCTGTTCGAGCATTTTATACTTCATTTTGCTAAAATCATTCCAGTAACCTTGGGCTTGAAGATCAATTTCACTCAGTTTCCATGAACGCAGTGGGTCGGTTCGACGTTTTTCAAATCGTTCAGATTGAACCGATTTATTAACACTAAGGTAGAGTTTAATCAAGACCGTATCATGCTTTACTAAAGAACGCTCAAACCCGATAACATCTTGCATAAATGTTTCATGTTCTTCTTGAGTACAAAATCCAAAAACAGGCTCTACCATGGCACGATTATACCAACTACGGTCAAACATAATGATCTCTCCACCTGAAGGGAGATGGTTCACATAGCGTTGAAAATACCACTGTGTTTTATGCTCTTGCGTTGGTTTTCCTAGTGCTACTATGCGATAGTGTTTAGGGTTCATGTATTGGGATATGGTTCCAATAAGCGTTCCTTTTCCGGCAGCATCACGCCCCTCAAATAAGATGATAAGCTTTTTACCGGTACGTTCGATATATTTTTGGAGTTTAATCATCTCTGCTTGATAAGGTTCAAGCTCCTTTAACTCTTGATAGAATTTATCTGCCTCATTCCGTTTATTTTTCAGTATTTGATTTTCCTCCTCTAATTCGTTGATGCGTTTTTGTAAATTTTCTATGGACATGAGTATTAGATTCCTTGTACTAAAAGTTGTATTTAGTATTTTACTATATTAAGCTTGTAAAACATTCCAATTATTATTTAAAAATAATGGATGCAAATCTCTAAAAAAGATGTAAAATTTAAAAAAATATTTTGGAGAAAAATGTGTCCACCTTAACCATTAGTAGTTATACCCTTAAACATTTTAATATAGAAGCAAAAGAGCTTATGAACAGTTATTTAAATGTTATCAATGTCGATATTAGTGACTATACGTTTGCATCAAATTATATTTGGCTCTCCTCCTCTAGTGGTTTTTATGCCATAGTGAACCATACCTTTTGTCTTTTTATTTTAACTTCGGGTGAACTCTCAATGTTACTTCCACCTTTGGGTAAACAAGAGCATACTTATGAAGCGATGTTGGACTGTTTTGAGATTATGAATGCCCATAACAGTAATAAAAATTATTCCAAAATAGAGTATATTCACGAAAATATGCTAGAAGGATTTGTCGATTACCTAGAAGAGGGAACCGTGATTTTTGATCTGTTGAAAGATTTTGTTATTGAGAAAAAACTGGTGGATTATATTTACCAAGTGGATGATCTCATTGACCTTAAAGGTGATGCTTATAAGTCAAAACGAAATGAGATTAATAAGTTTACAAAAGTATATGAAAACCATCAGGTTGAAATCTTAGATATTATCAAACATAAAGAGGGCATCAACAATCTTTTTAACAAATGGGTCAAAGATAGAACCACCTATATGCCAAAAGAGGAAGTTGAGATTTTTTTAGATGGTATCTATTTTGAACGATTTGCAATTAAACGTCTTTTAAATGATTATGAAAATCTTGACGTGGTAGGAATGGTCTTGTACATTGATGATGAGATTAAAGGATTTACCATTGGTGAACGTATCAATGAGACAACTTCTAGTGTTATTATTGAAAAAACTGATTTTGAAGTACTGGGTTGTGCTCAATTTATTTTTAGAGAATTCACCAAATATCTTAAAGAGATTTACCAAAGCCACTTCATCAATGTGGGGGATGATATGGGATTTGAAAATCTCAAAAAAGTTAAAATGTCGTATCGTCCTTATAAACTGGTGCCTAAATATACCATTTATCAAAAACAATAACAAAAATAATGATAACCCAAGCCCATATCTCTGATGTGTCAGCACTGATTACTTTGGAAAATGAACTCTTTTCTGCTGATAATTTTCCTTTGAGTAGAAGTTCATTCTATTACCATGTAAAAAAAAATCCTCTTTTTATCTATAGAGAAGCAGGTCAAATAGTAGGTTACCTACTTTGGCTCAAGCGAAAGAACCGTTACAGACTCTATTCTTTAGGTGTCTCAAAAAAGTGTAGAGGCTTGGGCATTGCACAAGCGTTATTAACCTACTCTTTTGAAAGGTTAAAAGCCTCATCGTATACCCTTGAAGTCAAAACCATCAACAGCAGTGCGATTAGGCTCTATAAAAAAAATGGATTTAAAGAGCAAAAGTTATTGGTCAACTATTATCCAAATCATTGTGATGGATATTTAATGGTTAAATGTTGAACGTTAGTAATATCCGGCAATGATCGCATAACAAGTAAAAAACATAAGAAGAGAGATTCCTTCAAAGTAGTTGGTTTGTCCCTCTTCGGTACTCTTCCATGCTAAAATGATCGTCATAATTAATGCCCCAATTTGTAGGGGGTTAAAATCGAGCATCAAATCAATACCACTGGCATACGCCAAAGCTAAAAGAATGGGTACGGTTAATAAAATGGAGACAACGGATGCTCCCATTGCAATGTTAACAACCCTTTGAATTTGGTCATTTCGTGCTGCTTTAATGGCTGTAAAAATTTCGGGTGAGACAGCAATAATGGCTATGGCTAAACCTGAAAGTCCAGCAGAAACACCATACTCTTTAGCCAACTTTACGCCATCGGTAGCAAAAATTTCAGCCCCCAATGCAATAATGGCAATCAAGATAAATATAACAATAAAGTTTCCAATATTATTAAACTTCTCAAAGATATAGTCGCTGTGTTCATTTTCATCAATCTCTTGACCTGACTCTTGCATTTTCCGTTTAAGTCTAAAGATACGACTTTTAGCCGTTGCTTGAAAAAAATGGGTGTGTGTTTTGGTTTGAAAAATAAAAATGATAATGTAAAAAAGCATTAATACAGCTGCAATAATATAACTTGCTTCTCGTATAACCTCTGCCCCATGTTCTGATTGGCTCAATAAACTTGGTACCAAAAGAGCCAGTCCCGTTACAAAAAGAATGGTGGTATAGGTACTAGAAGTCTCTTTGTTGTGTTGTTGTTCCGTAAATTTTAATCCACCCACAAAGACAGCCAATCCTAAAAGTACATTCATGTCAACAATAACAGCAGAGATAATCCCTCCTTTAACTGTTTCAATCACTTCCGGAGTATGGGTTGCCTCGAGTAAGATAATATAGAGTAAGATAATTTCAACAATAACTGCACTAAAGGTTAATACCATACTTCCGTAAGGCTCTTGAAGCCGTTCTGAGAGTACTTCTGCTACTTCAGCAACGGTCAAAGAGAGAGAGGCAATACCAATAGCTGCCATAAGTGTTGCCATGGCACCATGTCCATTTAAATGAAAATAAAAAGCTGCAATCACAGCGATAATACCCAGTACAATATCCCAGTAGTCCTCCATATAATATCTTAAATTATTTGTTGTTTTTAAACCATTCCTATCCGTTTCCATAAATGTTCTCTGTCCTTTCTTTATAATAAAATAACGGTTGCTAAACCTAAAAAGCTAAAAAAGCCCACCACATCTGTTACTGTTGTTAAGAGTACCGTCGAACCAATAGCCGGATCGATACCAAATTTTTGCAGTCCTAACGGAATGACAGCTCCAAAAAAACCTGCTGAAAGTAGATTGATAACCATTGCCATAGCAATAACAACTCCCAACATAGGAAGTTTAAACCACACATAGGCAATGATTCCCATAACCAAAGCATAGACTAAACCATTCATTAAGGAGATTAATACCTCTTTTTGAATGGTTTTTTTAGCCTTATCCGTTTCAATATCTCCCAGTGCCATTTGCCGTACCGTTACGGTCAGTGTTTGTGTTCCTGCATTACCACCCATAGAGGCGACTATAGGCATCAATACAGCCAAAGCAACCAGTGACTGAATGGTGGCATCAAAGAGTCCAATAATCATCGATGCAGCAATGGCTGTTAGAAGATTAATGCCCAACCAAACACCCCGTGACTTACCAATTTTCCAAACACTCTCTTCTTGTTCTGCATCATCATTTACCCCGGCTAACTTATAAATCTGTTCGGTTGCATCCTCTTCCATAATATCATGAATATCGTCAGAGGTAATACGTCCCAACAGCACACCATGCTCATTGACCACAGGAATAACACTTAAGTCATAGTTTCCTGCCATCTCAACGACTTTTTTAATCTCGTCATGTGCTTCAACAGAAACGGTAATTCTTCCCTCTTCTAAGATGTCTCTATAGTACTCATTTGGCCCATGTAAAATAAGATCTTCTAAGGGAATCATTCCTAAAAATTTTCTATGTTTGGTAACCACAAAAACGTGATGGACATTGTCCACCTCATTTGCTTTTTTCATCTTTTTGAGTCGTATAATTGATTGACCGATGGTCTCGTCAATATGGGCATCAAAAAGCTCCACCTGCATATAGGCACCGGCTTCATTATCTTGAAATGAAATAAGTCGGGTAATGGTCGCCTGTTCTTCATCTGAAAGATTTAAAAGAATTTCATTGGCTTTGTTTTCATCAACCTCTTCAATGTGCTGAATTAAATCGGCAGCTTCATCGGTATCAAGTTTTTTGGTTAGTTGTGCTAAAAATGGAGCATCGCAACTGTTATAAAATTCCTCCTGAAGTGCTTTTGGAAGTTCTACTAAAACTTCGGCCAAGAGCGTTTTTGGTAATTTTTTTAAAAAACGCATATAAATTGTTTGATCAACGTCATAAACTTCAACCAACAATTCAGCAATTTCAAAAGGATGTATATCAACATCAACACCATTGTTGTATTCATCAAGATGTTGTTCAATTTCAGTAATTTTGTAACTCAACTCCTTATTCATAACTATCCTTTCATCAATTTTAAATGGAATTATAGAGCAAAAATATAAGAAGTATCTGCTACTTAGGTATCAATAGCCATTTTTTTTAAAATTTACCTCTTGCATCATCTCTCTCCACGCTTTAGCTAAGGGATAGTTTTGATTGGGCAACAACCAATCTTGGTCTTGACAGTAGTAGATGACATAGTTATCACTGTAGTGTAATGCTTTTTCTAAAGTGGCTTGGATATCAGATGGTGTTGACTTTTTTCGTGTATCGTATTCATCATGGTTACTCTCTTGTCCTTTGTTAAAAACCATAAAACCTACGTGTGATTGGCTGGACCATGAGGCTCTATCTTCTTTGGGAACAATCCATTGGTAACTGGCGTTTAAATCATCATTAAATTCATTTTTAGCAATCTCCTCTTTTCTCCATTGGTAGGCATTTTTAAAGTGTTTATCTGCTCTATATCGATAGCTCTCACCCATGTCATGTAGGGTGGCATTGGCATCGAGACCTTGTTTAAAACCAAGGTAGATAGCACCCATATGCTCATGTTCTCTTGGTAGCCCCACATCGGTTACAATAATACTTTTTTTATTGGAGTTTTCATGTGAAAAAGAAGGACCATTGTAGACCAAAAGGCTAAGGTTTGGGTTCTCTTTGACCATTGCTTGCATAATGCTCTTAAATCGCGAAGTGATTTTTTTTGAATGCTCTTCAAAAGTATAGTTTGGGTTACGATAGGCATTACTGTCCACCCATGTATCTTCACTACCTTTTTTCTCCCATGCTTGATAATGGGTAGGTTTTTTAGAAATCTCTTCTTTACTTGGAAATTTAAAATTAATCATTTGTAGTGCTGAAGTGCTGTAAGGTTCATCATCAAAAACAATGCCCTTAAAGTGTAAATCTTTGGTAATTTTAGCAACAACACCAAAATTTTTAGCCACCCTGTTCCATGCTTTATCATCCCAAAAATCAGCAGGAAAGTGAATGTTGACCTGCATAAAGTTGTGTTTGTTTTTGTAAAGATGTTGTAACCCTTTTATTTCACTCCAAACCTCTTCGTAGGTGAGTGTTTCGTCAGCTTTCATGACCCTGTCGGTAAAGCTATCTCCCACCATTACAAAACCTGAAAAGGGAAGTTTTTTAATGCTGTTATGATTGTCAATAAGGTTTTTAGGCATCATCGGCAGCCATGTATTCCCTTCAGCTAAAATTAGATGTTTATCTTCGGCCAAAAGCACAGTGCTAAAGAGTAGGGGGAGTATTGGTATGGTGTGAATTATCTTTTTCATAAGTTTCCTTTTTTAATGTCTTTAATCGTTCATCAATAGTTTCTTTGGTTACAAAAATACCAAAGTCTTGTGGAACAACAATGTTTGGGTTCTCAAAGAGACGGGCAGCGATAAGTTTACCAACCGTCGGACGATAGTGACTGATGTCGTAGTAGTTACAATCATTATTGGTAACCGAGTTGTAGCCACTAAAGTCGTAGAAGTCAGTCATCTCTGCAATATCTTTTAAGTAAGCGAAGTACGCTTCTATTTGAAACGTATCCATAAGATTATGGTTGTGTGGCATGGTAAAGATATGGAGCTTAATATGGTGTTTTTTAGCCAAGTTAATAATTGCTTGTAAATCCTGCATACTCTGTTGTGAAGTTGTATAGTTTAGAACCCTTCGGTAGTCCAGATTAAACTCTGAAGAATTGTCAATATAGGCTTTACAATCTTTTTTTATCGCCTCTTCTTTGGCTACATTTGTCCAGATCCCCGAAGTGATGTGGTAGTCACTAAGGTTACTAGGCTGAATGTTTTGCATGATTTTTCCCTTAAGATTCAGAGGTGAAAATGCGAGCAGATATTTTAGATAAAAAAGAGCCAAAGATTCATCTTTGGTGTAAGGGTGAAACTTACTAAAATAGTTGGCATCATCATTGCCATAAAAACTCATGTGGTCAATGTCAAGTTGTAAATAGAGGGTCTTTACAGGATAGTTGTTGTTGATGAAATGTTTTAATACAACCAAGTAATCATAGATGGTAGCAGAGCTTAGGGTCATGTTGTAAAAGTTTGAATTGGGAATGTACTGTTCTATATCTTCAGGAACAGTGCTACCGATACGGCTTGAACCCAAAAGATAGCCATTAAACTTATGATGGTTCTTTTCTAAATACTCTATTTTTGTAAAGCGTTCATTGATCTGAAACTGCTCTTTAAAGAGTTTGGTATGAAAAATATTAAAAGGATCAATCGCATGGTTGACAAGCATTAAAAAAGCCAGGTTTAAAAATGAAAAAAGAGCAACTGTTTTTAACCATTTTTTACGTCTCATATCTTTTCCTTTCCTTAAAAATTAAAATATAAAAATTCAGATACTTTATTGAGTGAAATAACACCGGCAATCAAAACAAAAGCCGTTAGAAAAGCCGTTTTGTAATTTAACTCAAAACGTTCCATTTTTTGTAAAGTATTTTTTGTGGTTAAAGTAACAATAAACCCTACAATCAACCAAAGGACAATATCCAATTTCGCATTTAAGTTGCTAAGAAAGAAACCAAAGTTGACTCCAAAATTTTCTAAAAAGTAGAGTTTGGATTCTAGAAATTTAGGCAAAACCACATGGTCTAGTGAGAACATGGCAGTTAAAATTTTTAGGGCATCGTCCCACTCTTTGGCTCTAAAAAATACCCAGGAGATGTTGATGAAGTTAAAGGTAATAAACCATGCCAACCATGACCACATGGTAAACCCTAACCGACGCCATGCTCGATGAATGACCAGTGCTAATCCATGTAAAAATCCCCAAAAAACGAATGTCCAACCGGCACCATGCCAAAGACCACCAATAATAAAGGTACCCATAAGATTGGTGTAGGTTCTCAATTCTCCTTTTCTGTTTCCACCCAAAGGAATGTAGAGGTAGTCTCGTAAAAAACGACTCAGTGTCATGTGCCATCTTCGCCAAAAGTCTTGAATATCTCGGGCTTTATAGGGACTGTTGAAGTTGATGGGCAATTTAATGTTAAAGAGCAGTGCCAAGCCTATTGCCATGTCGGTATAACCCGAGAAGTCAAAGTAGAGCTGAAAGGTATACGATAGACTCGTTGCCCATGCTTCAAAAAGATTCAAAGTTGTTGTCACATCAAAGCCTGTAGTTGCCCAAACGGCAAAGGTATCGGCAATAATGACTTTTTTGAAAAGCCCCATGGAGAAGATAAAGAGACCCAAAGAGATGTTTTTATAGTTGATAATTTTGTTACGTTTTTGTGCAAACTGTGGCATCATCTCTTTGTGATGAACAATGGGACCAGCAATGAGCTGAGGGAAAAAGGTGACAAAAAGGGCGTAGTTTAAAAAATCATACTCTTTGGTCTCTTTTTTGTAGCTGTCAACCAAATAGGATATCTGCTGAAAAGTAAAAAATGAAATCGCCAAAGGAAGTGCCAAGTTTAATAGTTGGGTATTGGTATCAAAAATAGTATTAAAATTTTCTATAAAAAAGTCGCTGTATTTAAAATAGCCCAGCAGTGTAAGGTTGACGGTAATCCCAAATGTCAGAATGGTTTTTTTTGAGAAGCTTTTTTGATCCTGAGATAAAAGATTTCCCAACAGATAGTTAAACAACATTGAGCTAAGAATAATAGGTAAATAAGCGATGTTCCACCAAGAGTAAAAGAAGAGTGAAGAAAAAACTAAAAACCCTTTACCGGCTTGGGTCAGACGTTTATGGTTGAGGTAAAAGTAAACAAAAAAAGTAAGAGGTAGAAAAGCAAATATGAACACATAACTGTTAAAGAGCATTATTCACCTTTTTCCCAAGCCATTGAGGGTAGGCAAAACGGTTGTCAAAATTGTACATGAGTGTCAAGTAGTTGGCTTGGTAGTTCCACCGGTGCGAACCGATACCCCATTGGCTGTCTTCGGTTGTGTTGAGTGAGTAGAAGTAGCCATTCTCTTTTAAAACCCTGTTTATCTCTTTTAAATAGTACTCCAAATACGCTTGTGACATAAAGGCAAGAGAGGCTGCATTCATAACCAAGTCCATACTCTCTGCTTCTATATACTCCAAAACAAAAGGAGGAATAATAATAAAGTCGTACTTCTCGATAATCTCGTTAAATCTATCTAAGTGTGCATAAATGTCTTCAAGAACAGCAATCTTTTTATTGGGGAAGTTGTATTTTAGATAGTAAGCTGTCAAAAAGAGTGTCTCAGGTAAATCAAGCAGTATGTGGGTGGTATTGGGTGTATAGTAGCTGAGTATTCTTGCACTTCCTCCAAAACCTGCACCGATGTCTAAAACTTTGTTTCTTCGCTCTGTTGAAAAGGGAACGTTTTGAATGATATCATTGGCGACCACCATATTTTGAAGCAGTTGTTCACTCAGTTTTTTACCCCGATAATTGATACTCAAATAATTACCGGCACGACTTTCTGAAATGGAGGCGAGTAACTCTTTGTTGATTTTACTGCCATATCGGTGATACTCCGTCACCAAATCAATGGCTGTCAGATAATTTCGTGCATGGTTGTGATTGCTGTTGATATAGGGGTATTGATCGTTAAAGATTTTGTTGTAAATTTTGGGATCAGACCTAAAATTTTCTATATTTTTTTTAATAATTTTGTTCTCTTTATCAAAAAATATTGTCCTAAATTCTGTGGTTATTCTCTCCCATTCATGGCTAATATCTTTTTGGTTAACGTTATGCTTGTTAAGGTTATGATGGTATGCTAAAAAAAAGGAGTTGGCTATTTTGTCATAATACTCGTCACTTATACGGGGTGATGAGGTTTGAATCATGGGCGATTTGGGCCATAAAATATGTCTGTTCCCTTTTTGATAGAGTGTAGCATGGTTTGGCTCTGCATCAAAACCATCAATGGTGATGCTTTTAGTAAATACTTTGTTGTTGGTAATGAGTGCAATAAATTCTTTAGTCGAGAAAAGGATTCGACCAAAGGCATTATAGAAGAGTATAAAGTCATAGGGACAACGATGGGCATTGCTTTTATGCAGTAAAAATTGGGATTGTTTCTGATAAATCATGGCATCAAACAGTGAAATAAGTAGTGTTTTTAAAAATATAAAACGATGCCTCAACCATCTAAGATAGGTCATTAAAAAATCCTTTAAAAAATTATATCACAATCCATATAATAACATTATTTGTTCTAAAATGTTACAGCCAATAGGAAAACATCAGTAGATTGTAGGCAAAAAAGGCAACATAGGTACCCTGTTTAAAATGTTTGGGCAGATACCCCACTGCAATAATAATCAGAGGCATACTCAACGCAACATAACGTTGTGCAAAGAGACCAAAGAGTGAGGCAAAGAAGAAAAAGCTCATCATGGTAATGGCATACCCGGCTAAAACACGCTCATCTTCATTGTCAAAGGTCGCAAAGGTGGCAATAACCACGGCCATCATAAACCAAACGATGGAGTAAGCAATACTCCCTCCTTCAATAACATTTTCATACCCGGCATGACGGTCACCTAAAAACCTAAGAAGAGGATCCAGTCCAAATTTTATAAACAGTGCAATGGCTAAGGCTGAAAAGATAGCAATGAGATAATATTTTTTAGACTCCACCTGCTGATTTAGATGATAAAGTAAAAAATAAATGACTATAAATAGTGGCATGGAGGCATGAATGAACGATGCGAGTATCAGTACCACGGTAGCCCAGCGTTTAGAGGTTAAATCGTAGGCAATTAAGAGCAGTGAAAATGCCAAAGCACTTCGTATTTGTGCCATAAAGAGGTCAATCGACATGGGATTAAGCAGTAGAATCATACCGATGGTGTACTCGACCCGTCTAAAGAGAAAAGAGCTGTATCCGATGACAATAATAAAAGAGACCAGATAGAGTGCCATACGGTAGTCATCAAACGTGTACCCAATGAGAACAATAATGTACTTCCATAAAGGTTCATCTAAAATCCACTGTATGCCCGTATAGTTGGATTCTGTTCCTCCTGCATATAAGTAGATAATACGATCCAAGTAATTCTGAATATCGACAAATTCATACCCAAGGAGAGTTGTCCAAGGAATAAGATAGACAAATACAAAGGCATAGAGTACGGCAAAAATCCATAGGGTATACGATCTATTTTTCAATGCTTACTCCTTTTATAATATTTATTTTTCCTTTTCTTTGGATTCCCTTAAACACATTAATAAGAAACAGGTTTAATAAATTAAGTTACACAATACTGGGTGTAGTAATTGCAATGG
>JAHJJU010000038.1 GCA_018822805.1 bacterium | reverse complement strand
TAAATTATAATAAATATTATTTAAGCTTATAAACTAAATGGTATAAAGAAGTGACAAAAGGATAGGATTGTCTAATGTAAAGTGTACCCATTGTCAATTAGAGTTTGATGAATCAGTGATGATTTTGGAGAAAGATGATCCCAATGTTCATTTTTGCTGTAATGGTTGTCAAGGAGTATATCATCTACTTAAAGATGATGGTTTAGATAGTTTCTATGAAAAGATAGGTAAGAATACCATTGCACCTCCTTTAGTCGTTGATAATGATAGCAGTAGTTTTGATATGGAGAGCTTTAAACAACGCTACATTAAAACAACAGCTGATGGTTTCTCTTCGGTTGATTTGGTGATAGAAGGTATACACTGTGCTGCATGTATCTGGTTAAATGAAAAAGTTTTAGCCAACACCGAAGGAATAGTAGAAGCTTCTATTAATTTTACCAATAACAAAGCTAAAATTATTTGGGATGAAGAGACTATTCCTCTCTCAAAAGTAATTGACACCATTAGAAGCATAGGTTATAATGCTTATCCTTATGATAGAAGTAAAGAGGATATTAAAGCATCAGAAAATAAAAAAGATTATTTTATTCGTATGGCAATTGCTGTTTTTGCCAGTATGAATATTATGATGATCGATGTGGCAAAATATGCAGGTTTTTTTACGGGTATGAAAGAAGAGACGTTGCAGTTGGTACATATTGCAGAGTTTATTTTTGCTACACCGGTACTTTTTTATAGTGGATGGATCTTTTTTAAGGGTGCTTATTTTGGTTTAAAAAATAAAATAGTTAATATGGACTTGTTGGTCTCATCCGGTGCTACTTTAACTTATATTTATTCACTTTATGTATTATTTGGTGGTAGTGGACACAGCTATTTTGACTCGGTAGCAATGATTATTACTTTTGTATTGGTGGGGAAATATTTAGAGGTAATTGGAAAGAAAAATGCTGTTGATACCATGGATAAAATTCGTTCCCAAGTTC
Source organism: bacterium (assembly GCA_018822805.1). Taxonomy (GTDB): domain Bacteria; phylum Campylobacterota; class Campylobacteria; order Campylobacterales; family Sulfurovaceae; genus UBA1140. Next base: position 13,206 of record JAHJJU010000038.1, on the reverse strand, counting down.
CACATGAAGCAACCATTGTTGAAGATGGAATAAAAAGAGTTGTGCCTCTAGACAGCATAGAAATAGGGTATATCTTAGAAGTTAAAACGGGAGAAAAAGCAACCGTAGATGGTGTTCTCATAGGTTCAACTGCAACATTTGATGAGAGCTCATTGAGTGGGGAGTCACTTCCTGTTGAAAAACAAACAGGCGACACCATCTATAGTGGAACCATTAACTCCGGACAAGTGATTCGTTATACGGCTACAAAAAATTATGCAAACTCTACGCTTAATAATATAGTAACACTTTTAGAAGATGCTTTAGCTTCAAAACCAAAGATAGAAGATACAACCAATGAAGTTTCTAAATATTTCTCCGTCATTATTTTATTTTTGGCAATGGCAACATTTGTTGGTTGGAATTGGATGACAGGTGATTTTGAAAAGGCATTAATTGTCTCTATTTCAGTCGTTGTAATTGCTTGTCCTTGTGCATTGGCATTGGCAACACCTATCGCTTCACTTATAGGAATTTCATGGGCAGCCCAGAAAGGTTTGTTGTTTAAAGAGGCAAAGTTTATTGAGACCTTTGCTAAAGCAGATGCTGTTGTGTTGGACAAAACAGGTACGATTACCCAAGGTAAGTTAACCGTTAAAAATGTTACTCATCCTCTTTCCAATGAACATCTCCCCCTACTATATGCTCTAAGTGATGGTTCGAATCATCCTGTAAGTTTAGCTGTTAAAAAGTATTTGCAAAATGAATACAGTGATATTGAAAATGTTGAGTTAGAAAAGATAGAACAAGTCCAAGGAAAAGGGCTAAAAGCACTTTATAATGAGAGCTTACTTTTGGGAGGAAATTCTAAATTGCTTCAAGAACAGAATATTAATATTGGTTTTGAGAGTGATTATACAGTGTATCATTTTGCATTAAATGGTAAAATTGTTGTCTCATTTGAACTGGAAGATGGATTAAAAGAGGGTGCAAAAGAGTTAATAGCCTATTTAAATGGTATAGATTTAGATGTCATTATGGCAACAGGAGACAATGAAAAGGTTGCTTCCCGAGTTGCAAAAAGTGTAGGCATCAAGCATTTTAAAGCTGAACTTTCACCAATAGATAAAGCAAATTATATTGCTTCATTGAAAGAAGAGGGTAAAAAAGTGGTAATGGTAGGTGATGGTATTAATGATGCTTTAGCTTTATCAAAATCAGATGTAGCCATTTCAATGGGAAATGGTGCTGATGTTGCTTTAGCTGTGAGTGATGTGGTAATTTTAAACAATTCTCTCCAAGCAATTGTAGACAGTTTTGTAATTTCAAGACGAACATTTAAGTTCATCAAACAAAACTTAGCACTCTCTCTTATATATAATGTTATAACCATTCCTGTCGCCATGGCTGGATTTGTAATACCACTGGTGGCAGCACTCTCTATGAGTTTGAGTTCTTTACTGGTGGTAGGGAATTCAATGAGAATTAAAATTAAGGACAACAAACGATGAATACTATATTGATTTTAGAATTAACCGTAGGAATAATAGTAAGTTTTACACTTTTGGGTATTTTTATCTGGGCTGCTAAAGGTGGACAATTTGATGATAGTAAAAAAATGATGGACGGATTGCTGTTTGATAGTGAAGCAGATTTACAAGATGCCGTTGAAAAAGAGAAGAAAGTTAATGAATTAAAAGAAAAAGTTGCTAAACGAAAAGAGAATGAGGCATAAGAAGCATGGGATGTGTATTATCTTTTAAACTAAAGTAAACAGATTCATTTCATAACTAGAATTTATTATTCATTTAAGTTAATATTAACCCCAAAAATTATATGATTTATGCTGTATAGTCACATTATGTCACTATTCTATCAAAAATTTTAAGAGGAGGTATTGATGCAAAGCAATGCACAACTTGAGTATGATTACTCAATAGTAAAAGCGTTTACTTTTACGACAATTTTGTTTGGTATCATCGGTATGCTAGTGGGTGTAATCCTAGCTTTTCAACTTGCATTTCCAGAGCTGAGTAATTTAGCAGGGGAATATGGTACATTTGGAAGGTTACGACCATTACACACTAACGGTGTAGCATTTGGTTTTACCCTTAGTGGTATTTTTGCAACATGGTACTATGTTGGACAAAGAGTTTTAAAAATGTCTCTTAACGAGTCTAAATTTTTAATGACAGTAGCGAAACTACATTTTGCTCTCTATTTTATTACTATCTTATTGGCAGTTGTAACACTTATTTTAGGTATTACTACTTCTAAAGAGTATGCTGAATTAGAGTGGCCACTTGACTTATTGGTTGTTGTATGGTGGGTATTATGGGGTGTAGCAATGTTCGGTATGATTGGTATGAGACGAGAGAGAACCATTTATGTTTCTATCTGGTATTTCATGTCTTCATTTTTAGCAGTTGCAATGCTTTATCTATTTAACAATATGGAAGTTCCTACAGCATTGGTTTCTGGTTATGGTTCAGTAATGCACTCAGTGTCTATGTACGCTGGTACAAATGATGCATTGGTACAATGGTGGTATGGACACAATGCTGTTGCATTCGTATTTACTACACCAATTATTGGTATGATCTATTACTTCCTTCCAAAAGAGTCTGGACAAAATGTATTCTCATATAAATTGTCTGTTCTTGCATTCTGGGGTTTAATGTTTGTTTATCTTTGGGCTGGTGGTCACCACTTAATCTATTCAACTGTTCCAGATTGGATGCAAACTATGGGTTCTGTAATGTCAGTTGTACTGATTTTACCATCTTGGGGTTCTGCGATCAACATGCTTCTTACAATGAAGGGTGAGTGGCAACAACTTCAAACATCACCATTGATTAAATTCATGATTCTTGCTTCAACATTCTATATGTTAAGTACCATTGAAGGTCCTATTCAAGCGATTAAATCAGTTAATGCTATTGCACACTTTACTGACTGGATTCCTGGACACGTTCACGATGGTGTACTTGGTTGGGTTGGATTTATGACCATGGCAGCATTGTTCCACATGGCACCAAGAATATTTAAAAGAGAAATTTACTCTAAGAGTTTAATGGAAACACAATTCTGGATTCAGACAGTTGCGATTGTTTTATACTTTACATCTATGTGGATTGCAGGTATTACACAAGGTATGATGTGGAGAGCGTATGATGAGTACGGTTCATTACTATATTCATTTATTGATACAGTAACAGTACTTCAACCTTACTATACTATTAGAGCTGTTGGTGGATTGTTATATCTGGTTGGATTCTTTATGTTTGCATATAACATTTATAAAACTGCAACATCTGGTAGAGTGCTTGACAAAGAGCCAGTAAATGCATCGCCTATGGCGTCTTAAGAGAAGGAGGTAATTATGTTTCATTGGTTAGAACAAAAACCATTTTTCTTTGCAGTCGTATTGTTTTTAACAATTGCATTTGCAGGGATCATTGAGGTTATACCTGATTTCGCTAAGCAGTCACAGCCTACAGTCGGTACTAAACCTTACACAACGCTTGAGTTGGCTGGACGTCATGTTTACATTAAAGATTCTTGTAATGCATGTCATTCACAGTTAATTAGACCATTTAAATCTGAAACAGATAGATATGGTATGTATTCACTTTCTGGTGAGTATGCTTATGATAGACCATTCCTTTGGGGTTCTAAGAGAACTGGTCCAGACTTGATGAGAGTTGGTAACTACAGAACAACAGATTGGCATGAAAATCACATGATGAATCCTGCATCGGTTGTACCTGGTACAGTTATGCCGGCATACCCACATATGTTTACAAACATTGCTGATATTGAAACAGCGTACGCTGAAGCGTATACTGTAAAAGCAGTATTTGGTGTTCCATATGATGCTGAAGGTATGCCAAAACTTGGTACTTTGGAAGAAGCACAAGCAGATGCTATGGCTCAAGCTAAACTTATTGCAGCTGATATGAAAAATCAATCTGTAAAAGACGCAGTTGCGAACGGTCAAGTTCCTGAGATAGTAGCGTTAATCGCTTACTTAAATTCTTTAAAATAAGAGGCTAGAAATGGATCAAGAGACACTTTTAACGATACAAGGTTATGGTAAATTCTTTGTCATTCTTTTTGTTTTTATAGTTTTTTATAGCTATGCATATTCTATCTATAAGAGACAAAGAACAGGAGAAAGAGATTTTGAAAAATACTCTAACTTGGTACATGATGATTCTTTTGATTCAACTCCTCTTGAAAAAAGAGATAATTCAATAGATAAAAACGATTAGGAGGAAATTACATGAAATCTATGGTAATAGGTGGTATTATTCTTATCGTTGCTTTGATGGCAGGAACTTACTTTGTAGCAGGTGATGCTTTCCAAAGCGACGATTATATTAACTCATTAACAATGTTAGGTGCACTAGCAATTATTGTAATTACGGTATTTACTGTACTTAAGTATGTTAATCAGATTAAAAACGATACAGCGAGTGGTGAACTTGCTGATGAGAATTGGGATGGAATTGGTGAATACACGAATCCAATCCCTTCAGGATGGGGACTTATCTTCATCGGTTCAATTATTTGGATGTTGTGGTATTTCTTTGTGGGTTACCCTACAAACCAATTTTCACAAATTGGTCAATACAATGAAGAAGTACTTGAAAACAATGCTAAATTTAAAGCAGCTTGGGAAAACCCAACTGATGAAACACTTGTAGCAATGGGTGAGTCTGTATTCTTAGTACAGTGTGCTCCATGTCACGGTGTTGATGCAGAAGGTATTGCTGGTAAAGCTCAAGATTTAACGCATAGAATGAGTAAAGAACAAGTTTTAGATGTCATTAAAAATGGTTCACAAGGACTTGGTTATCCAATGGGTGCTATGCCTCCAATGATGGCTCAAGGTGCTGATGCAGAAGCTATTGCTACTTATGTAGCTGGTGGTTTAAAAGGTGAAGCTCCGGCATCATTTGCTGCATGTTCTTCATGTCATGGAGCAGATGGTAAAGGTATGAATGGAATGGCTCCAAACCTTGTTGATTATGACAACACATTGATGTCAAAAGTACTTGAGAATGGTAAAAAGTCATCTATTGGTGAAATGCCAAGCTTTAAGGGTCGTCTAAATGAGACTCAAGAAAAAGCATTGACATCATTCCTTAACTCAATTAAAGCAGGAGAGTAAGATGGCAGGAAATACACAAATCGACCCAAAAACAGAAGGAGGACTTTTTAGTCTTCTTCATGGGATTACTGGTATGCTTGTTGCAACTGTATTGTTATTGAGTATTCTTGCTGGTTTAACTATAGCTGGAATTTCAGTACAAAAAGAAAATGCAACTAAGTTTTATGAGATCAATCAAGATCTTAATGGTTTAAAGATGAACAGTCCTGAAAACCATACAATGAGAACGGTTAAAGGAGAATAATATGGATAAAGTTATCGGAATCTTACTTGCTGTTACAGCAGTAGTGACTATTATGCTCTCTTTTCTTGACCCAACCAGAGTATTTGTTGGTTAAATGAAAAGTTTTTTAAATAAAATAGGAGTGCTTTTTGCACTCCTTCTTACCCTTACAGCTTTAACTACAGCTGATACCAACGCAAGCGTTCCCAAGAAAATTAACATTGACAGTAGATTTATCTTAGAAGGTAAAAAAAATATTGACCCAAGAGCTATTGAAAAAATAGATGCAATGGGTAGAGAACTTTTTCTAAAAACTGGCGTTTCTGTCTATATTTATGCAACAGAACGTTATCAAAACATTGCATTTGATAATACTAAAAGCAAAATGGAATTTATAAAAAGTTTTGAAGAGAATATTACAAAAGATTTGAAAGAACCTTTTGCGCTTCTATCGGTTTCTGTTGAAGACACCCACATCAATATTCGTCATAGTGATGATCTGAAAGGGGCAATTGATCGAGATAATATTTTAGATAATAATATCATTCCAGTATTGGCATCTAAAGATAAAAACTCTGTTTATGCTAAGATGTCAGCAGCTTTGCTTAATGGATATGCTGCCATTACAGACTCTGTAGCTGAGAGCAAAGGAGTAGTATTAGAATCAAGTATTGGAAGTGGTGGAACAACTTTCTCTGCTATTTGGAGAGTATTTATGTACTTTATCATCGTAACGGGTCTTTTGGCTTATACCTATGCTGTTTTAAAATCGAGAAAAAAATAGATGAAAGCTTCTAAAAAAGGGATACAAAAATACCATTTATGGTTGCTTTTTTTCTTTGCTATTTTTGGTTTTACTTTTGCTATGATTGTCTGGACTGTAAAAAGTGCAGTCAATACACCTGTATATGAAGATAGAAGTTTCATGGCTTCTTATCAGGATGTTGATGATAACTACAATAGAATGTTTATAGCAAATCAAAAGTTTAATTCCTCTTACAATACAGAAGTAAGCATCAACAACAGAACCGTTGGAATGGAATTTTCAGATCTTCGTTACGGACAACGTTCCTTGGATAAAATGAGTAAAAATCAAGAGATGTTGAATCTTGGAGAAAACAGTGTCTCTGTAGTGATTTCTGACAAAAAGAGCAGAGAGATCATTTCTAATGCAAAGATTGAGTTTCAAATTACTCGAGCCATTGAAGATATGTATGACATTGACTTAAATGCTTTTAAATTTGAAAACAATGTTTATAAAACTACTACTAAAATAGATATAGAAGGGAATTGGAACATCATTGGTAAAATTACCATTGGTGATGATGTAGGTTACCTTTACATTAAAACAAGAACCAAAAAATAAGAGGAGCTTTTCCTCTTAAACTTTTTTTCCATCAATATATAGTGCATCAACGCGAGTTACATGTAATATGCTTTGAAGTGCAATACTTTCAAGTGATGATGGTGCATCAGGCAAGCTAACAAGTGCGAAATCAGCATCTTTACCTACCTCTATACTTCCTGAATTTAAAGAAAATATCTCAGCTGGTGTAGAGGTAATTCCTTTTATGAGTAAAGAGGCAAGCTCTTCAAGTGGTCCTAAATGGTGCAACATTAATGCAGCACGCAGTTCATCAAAAATATTGAGTGAGTTGTTTGAACTCAGTCCATCAGTAGCAAGGCTAAATGGTATTTTAAGTTTAAGCAGTTCTTCAATAGCAAGTCTTCCACACCCCAAAAGACGATTAGAACGAGGACAATGAGCAATGGAGTGACCTTTTTGGGCTAAATAACTCAATTCTTTTTGTGTAGCTTGCACTGCATGGGTAAAGTGTGTGGGTATGTCATCAAAGTTTTCCATAAATTCATTAATGTTGCTAACGGCTTTTGAGGTAGAGAAAAATTTTTGGAAAAAATCTAAAAAATCACCCGATTCATGCTCTAACCATTCTCGTTCTGCTTGTGATTCTAAAAAATGGGCTGAGAGAGGTAGGTTTTCATTTTTTGCAACCAAAACTGCACGTTTAAGGACAATTGGGTGAACCGAATAGGGGGAATGTATGGCAATGGCAGGAATAACACCATCCCCACATTTTTTAGAAGCATCAAGTCGTTCTAAAAAATCTCCATACAACATATCGGCTGTTGCTGCACTGGAACCGATAAGTTCATTGAAAAAGAGTACTTTTTGGGGCGTTTTCATACAGACTTCAAGCTCTGTACCAAAACTAGAGATAGCCCCAAAGGTTGTAATACCAGAAGCCATCATCTCTTCACACGCTTTAATCATAACTTCGTTGTTACATTTATTGATAAGCTCTTCACGTTTGGCAATCACAGAGTCCAGCCAAGGCATAAACTCACCATATTTTAGGGTTGTTTTATTGGCAGAAAATTCTAAATGTACATGGGTATTAATAAACCCTGGATAGAGTACAGCGTTCTTTTGGGCTTGAACAACGTTTGCAGAAGGATAGAGCTTGATTAAATTTTCTAAACTGTCAATGGCTTCAATTTTATCATTAAAAGCAACAGCAATATTCTCTTTGAATGTTCCATCTAGATAGATGTAATTTGGGGCTAATATGGTCATGATAATCTCTTAGTGATAATTTTTAGGATTTTATCATAATTCCTGTTAATCTATTTGTTTAATACCCAAACCATGAGCGTCATTGAGTTCAATATCACTTTCATTAAATGTTGTTCCACCTTTAATAGGATTCCTTGCCAAAAGTGAAGCCCCATCTAAATCCAACATGGTAATAACATCTGAACGTGCAGAAGCCACATGTACAGCTGCTCCCACAGAGATAGGACCTTCAAGCATACAGCCTATCATACATTTTACATTATAGAGTTCGGCTATATCAGCGATTTTTAGTGCATGTGAGATTCCTCCACATTTTGCTAGTTTAATGTTAATAAAATCACAAGCATCCATCTCTAAAAGTTCTATGGCTTGTTTGGCAGAAAATACAGACTCATCAGCGAGTAAAGGGGTAATGGTTCGCTCTTTGATGTATTTCATTCCTCTAAAATCATTGGCTTTGACCGGTTGCTCAATAAGTTCGGGTACAATACCTTCATTTTCCAAACGCCCAAGCAGTGTGACCGACTCTTTTGCTGTCCATGCTTGATTGGCATCAATGCGTAAAGTGGATTTTTTAAAGGTATTGGTAATGGTTTTGATGCGTTCATAATCTTTAGAAATGTTTTCGCCCACTTTGATTTTTAAGATATTATAACCCAAGTTGATGGCTTTTTGACAATCTTTCAACATCGTATCGATACCATTGAGACTAATGGTAATATCGGTTTTAAATTTTGTTTCTGCACCACCGAGCATTTTATAGAGTGGCAGTTGCAGTGCTTGTGCACGCAAATCATATAGTGCCATTTCAAGAGCAGCTTTTATGGTACTGTTGTGTATCATAGAATACTCTATGGTATGCAGTAGTTTATTAAAGGCTTCAATATCTTTTCCTAATAATATGGGTTTAATATGCTCTATAGCTCCTTGCATACCGGTTAAGGTCTCACCCGTTATAACAGCTGTTGCAGCACCTTCTCCATAACCGATGAAACCATTGTCTGTATGCACCATGACAACAAGGTCTTCAAGATGGGTTACGGTTCTAAGGGCTGTCTTAAATGGAGTTTTAAGTGGAGCTTTTAGAATCCGGGTTTGAATATCTACTATTTTCATGGCTTAATTTTCGTTGAAGTCATATTTAATCCCAACCAACTTGCCATACCTCCACGGTACCATTTGATCTTTTTGGCCGGATAACCAAATGAGATAAGTGAGTTAATCATTGCCGGAGATTGTCCACACCATGAAGCATTACAAAAGAGTACAATGGTTTTAGCTTGAGAGAAGTCATAAGATTTTTTACTTTCTTGAACACCCAGTCTTTTAAAAGCTGCTTTGAACTCCTTCTTAAAGTGTGTGGGTTTTAGAATGTACTCAAAAGGAATGTTAATGGCAGTAGGAATAGTACGATACTTATACCATAATGGTTTTCTAGTATCTATAAGGAGCATGTTTTCATCTTCTTGCATCTCTTCTATAAAATCCAGTACTTCAAGTTCACCAAAGGTCTCTACATCATCATGTATTTTCATGGGTGAGAGTTGTCCCGAAGTGGTAACAAAAGTCGCTTTACAAACATCTGGAACCTCTTGGCTGGCATACATATCACTCCAAAACGATCCATTAGCAATGGGTACTTGTTTGCATTTTATATCAAGATTTCTACCAATGTTAATCTCTTGAATTTTACCATTTTGTGTTCTGTATTGGGCTTCGACGGTGTTGTCTTGTAGAATTGTACTGTTGGACTCACTAAAAGCATAAGTGAAACAAAGTAGTGTAAGTAAAATTTGCTTTATCATAAGAATTCCTTTTTGTACATTCTACATGAAAACAATTTATAGAGTTCTTTATATATTAAAATATGCGAAATTTTATTAACAATATTTAGCTAAAGTTTTTAATCAAATTTTGATGCTGTAGGTTTTAAAGATTTTTTGCCAATCTCTTCTAAAAAAGTAGTGGCATAAGCTCCTTTAGGCAGATAAAATTGAATTGTTAATTTTTCCTCTTCCTTATTGTAGTTAAAATTTAAATCTTCCGGCCATATCCATGCATAACGTCGGTCACCTTTTAAGGCATACAACTCTTCATCATCAAAGGCTTCTTCTAAATGTCGTGCATCAGCCAATGCTCTATTTACTTTTGATCCAACAAGCAGACCTGTAGGAGATGATTTTTTAGATACAAACGCTTTGGATGCTAAAGTAAAGTCTTGAAGTGGGTAGCTTTTACCAAAAGGATAAGCCTGCATGTCATCACCGATAAAGAGTTTAAAAAAGTGGGGTTGTTTGGCTAAAACTTGCACCAATTCAATAGGATAGTTCAGTATTTTCGCAGCATTATTGGTTTCATTGTTACTAATGGTTTTAGAGATATCTATACGTTTAGCTAACCAAGCGTTGTAGAGGTAACTTTGATAAGCAGAGACCAAAAGTTTCTCTTTCGCTCCTTTGAGTTTTTTACCTGAATGGGCAATCTCTTTTCCTTGTTCATGGCTTCGTGCATCTTCACCAAAACGTTGATAGCCATAGTAGTTTGGAATGCCTTCTTGAACCATTTTATTGGCTACGTTTATGATCTCATCTTTTGCACTTGCTGTTACTGCGTGTAAAATAATAGAGAAGTTATTTCCCTTGAGTTGACCAATTTTAATAGGAAATTTACTGTAGTATTTTTCGAGTATCTCAATTTTTTCAGTTGTTAAATTTTTGATCACATCTTTTTCATACTGTTTAGGTATAGAAATGTATTGAATGGTGGTGGCATTTTTATCTTTAAGTCCGGCATAACCAATGTCACGTAAGTCAAGTTTGGTCGCTTTAGATATAACAGTAATGAGTTTAAAGGTACTCATATCTGATTTTTTAATTTTTAAAATAAGATTGGAACCTTTATCTGAAAATTTAAAAAGAGGTACCTCTTCAACAAAGAAACGTTCGATGGTTTGAGCAAAATTAAAGGGAATCGGTTGGTGAGTATAAGCGTAAGTTTTTTTCATAGGAGGATTATAGCGTAGGGTGGGTAAAACCCACCATTTTTAATCTAATTTAACGTTTATTTGCTTCATAAATTGGCATTACTTTTGGAAGTAAAGCTTTAATTGTTGATATACGATTGGTTGGAGCAGGGTGTGTTGAAAGGTACTCCGGTGGTGTTTGCCCATCTTTAGAGAATTTTTCCCAAAAGGTTAAAGATGCTTGAGGATTATAGCCGGCTTTAGCAGTTAGAACCAAACCAATATGATCAGCTTCATACTCCTGTGTTCGTGAGTGAGGTAGCATAATTCCAAGTTGTGTTCCAATACCGAAAGCTTGCATAACAGTAGCAGTGTTTTGAGGGTCACCACGACCTTGCATAACAGCACCCAAAACTTGACCACCCATCTCTTGCAGTTGTCCGGCACTTATTCTCTCTGCACCATGTCGTGCCAATGCGTGACCTATCTCATGCCCCATTACACCTGCCAGTTCATCATCATTGGCTGTGTATTTAAAAAGTCCTGTATAGACAAATACTTTTCCACCCGGTAAACAAAATGCATTTGCTTCTTGATCATTGTCAATTACAAAAAACTCCCAAGCATAGTTACTCTGTCCCGTCACAGTAGCTATACGTTGACCAATACGGTTTACCATAGCATTTTTTTGTGGATCAGTGCTGATTTTTTCAGAAGCCAAAACCTGTTTGGCACTCTGATACCCTAAAGCCATCTCTTGTTGAGGATCAATCATAATAAGTTGATTTCGACCCGTGATAGGTGCTTTAGAACATCCTATGAATAAAAGTGCTAAAATAGCACCCAATATTATCTGTTTAAAAGTTGTTTTCATAAAAATCCTTAATAGTATGAATTGGACTTAATTATATCAAAGATAATTATTTTTAGCAAATAGAGAAGGATAAGAGATGTTTAATATTGTATTGGTTGAACCACAAATACCACCCAATACCGGAACCATCGGTAGACTGTGTGTGAACTTGGATGCAACACTACATTTAATTAAGCCATTAGGGTTTGATATTGATGATAAAGCTGTGACACGAGCAGGGCTTGATTATTGGAAAGATTTAGATTTGGTGGTATGGGAGAATTTTGATACCTTTTTAGAGGCACATCCCATTGGAGAAAACTCCTATTTGGCAACCACAAAAACCGATAAGCTTTATTTTAATGCAACATTCAAAAAAAATGATTATATTCTTTTTGGTTCAGAGACCAAAGGTATTCGAGAAGATGTCTTGTTAAATAATAAAGAGCGATGTATTACCATTCCCATGGGTGCAAAAGGACGAAGCTTAAACCTTGGGGTAAGTGTGGGCATTGTGACTTATGAAGCACTACGTCAAAACTATGATGGTTTTGAAAAAATCATCATTCCAAACAAATTAGAGGAGCAAAAATGCCTATAGGAGATATTTTTTACATTATTGCCATCGTACTTTTTTCTATGATGACCTTTGCCATTATACGAGGTAATTTTCAACGAAAATTTGATGATGAGGGAAACAGATTGGATTTAAAAGAGGAAGATAAAAAGGAGTAAAAACTCCTTTTTTAAAGAATTTACTTTTAACCAATCATCTTTTTAAAGGCTGTAAGAAGTGCAGCAAGAATACCTTTTGGTCGAATAAGCTCATCTACAAACTCATTGTAGTTAAGTTCATGCTCTTCTAAAAATGCTTCAAGATAAGCAAGTGATTTTTCCATACCATGTTTCTTTTCGATAGAGAGCATTGTTTTATAAAGCTCTTCAGTTGCATCAATGACATCTTGAGGTGCTGCCCGTCTAAAGGCTGTTAGTGCAACAATGTCACCTTTACTGTTAAATTTCGGTTCTAAATCGGCAATAACCCAATAGTACCTACCATTTTTTGCTAGGTTTTTAACAACACCTGAGATGGGTTGTCCGGCTAAAAGTGTTTGCCATACAAGAAAAAAAACAGCTTTTGGCATATCCGGATGTCTTAAAATGTTATGTGGTGAACCAACAAGTTCAGCCTCGGTATAGCCTGAAACTTCAGAAAAATTTTTATTAGTAAAAACAATATTTCCTTTAAGATCAGTTTTACTAACAATAAATTTTTTCTTAGAAAATTTAATCTCTTCATCAATTACTATAGGTCGGTAAATCATGTAAACACCTTTTCTACTCTTAAAGTCTTTTATGTTTTATTTTAACTAAAAATATTTAAATTGTAGTTAAAATAATAAAAAATAATAGATCG
>JAHJJU010000037.1 GCA_018822805.1 bacterium | reverse complement strand
TTTTTGCATCACTAAATAACCTGCACTGTAGGTATAATTTCCATCTTCTGTTGGCTTCTGTATTCGATAATCCCCTTTGACTATCAACTTCCCTCCATTTATATTTACAGCTCCTCCACTTTGAATGAAATTACCATTAACCTTAGCATACCCGTCCACATAAACCGTACCACCTTCTATAATAATATTTTCATCATAAACTCCATAAAGATAGAACGTACTAACCGTCTTCACATAGTTTCCATCTTCATCATACACATTATAAGGCTTAATCGTAATCGTAGAAGATGGTGGTGTGAAATCATTATCGTTATCATCGCTACCGTCTGATTCTTCAACCACTTTAACTACTCGTGTTGTTTGTACACTATTACCGTCACTATCTGTAATGAAGTAAACAACTTTATAATCTCCAACTGTTGAGGTATCAACCGTGTTTGTTACAATTAGAATTGTATCACTAAGATCTCCATCCTCATTATCACCTGCTATGGCTCCAAATTCCGTATAATTATCATCTTTGCTAATCGTCAATGGATTACCCCCTACAAGAAAAAGATACGGAGCTTTTCCAGTCGTAGAGGGATAATCGTTGGGATTATCAGGATTGGTTCCTGCTTCAAACTCCTCTAAGTTACTAAAACCATCTCCGTCTTTATCTTCTGTAGCCGAAGTTAAGCTATAACGCTCTTTCCAGTAGTTCGGAATATCATTATCACTACTGACTGTCGTATATTCGACATTGAGATACTGTCTTGCCCATCCCAAAGAGGAGTTATTGACCAAGCGTAATTGATTTTTTGGGTAGCTACCATTTTGGGCTAAAGGTGTTAACCAAAAATCAGTTTTATTTTGAGTGGTCTCTCCTTGGGTTAACTGAAAATTATTCGTAACCAACTCACTCTGCCACTCTGCACAGGTGATATAGTTCTTTTTACCTAAAGGATGAAGGATATTATCTACAGGAGTACACTCAGCTATTAATTTAATGGCTCGGGAGTTAATATCCAACGGAGGAACAGTGGTACTATCCACACTATAATCTAAACTTGGAATACCTAAAACTTTGGATTTATCGAGAGGATGAAAAGTTTTATAGGTATTGGTATTTTCATAATAGGTTTTAAGCTTCCCTGTTACACCTGCCCCCATAAAGTTATCATTATCCAACGCAGATGAAGCAAAAATAGCCCCTTCTGGCCATGCTAAATCAATCCAATCATCACTAGAGTTCCAAGCTGGTCCAGCATAGACCTTCATATCGAGTCCGATACCTGCCTCTAAATCGGTAAACTGAACCGAAGAGTCAAAAGTAGCTCTTATATCTTGACTGATATTGGCATTGATTTCTCCTTGAAGTCCAATAGTAGCGTAAAGATACGGTTCAACTAAAAAGTGTGTCGCTACCACTTCATACAGACTCAATTCCAATGAAGGAATAATTTTCACTGTTCCTGTAGCTTTGACACTCCCTTTTCCTCCTGCATTAATATTATAGGTGAAAGATTTATTATTGGTTACCTCCCACTCTCCCGTATCAGTATTATAATCAATAGCCAAATCCATGGTTAACTCTGAATCAATATCTACCGTAGCCGTTAATGCTCCCTCTGCTTCCAGTTCTGCTACTGCCATTAACCGTAATCGTCCAACTATAACAACAGGAACAACACCAGCTTGAACAACTTTAACAAACTTTTTGGAATAAATAGGTTTAGGGTCAAAAATATGCTTTCCAGCAATAGTTGCTTCAATATCTAACTTATCCCCTAAAACCAATTCGCTTCTCAAACTCGCATGACCCTTGGTAAGTGCCGTTGCTGAGATTTCAGCATCAAACTCAATGGTTGGAGAGAAATCTGCCACAAAGACATTAGAAATAGAGAGTCCATCTTTTTCAAAAATTACATTTTTTTCACTCTCTGAGAGTTTGACACTGTCATCAAGGAGTGTATCGACTGCTTGGACTTTAATATTATTTAAATCAATAGTATCCCCAAAAAAAGTATCTTGATTGGATGTTCCACAAAATACTCCAGGAGTGATATCCACATCAATATCCAACTCATAAGGCTCTCCACTATCATAATCGATATTGGCTGTCGTTGGTGTCCATTTGATATACGGAACATTATCAACCATCTCAATACGTGGCTGATTTCCTGCATCCACATTTTCAGGTTTTTTGATATCTGCAGAAGCACTTATTGAACAAATTTGGACAGGCATATTTTTACACTCACTATCATCATTTAACCCGTCATTGCCATCATCCCAAAAAGTACCTCCATGACTTTCACATAGTACTCTATTGGCTTGAATCTCTTCATCTGAGTCTTCACTTGTTCCATCAAATTCATAGTTTTCTCTTTTATTTAAATTGACAATATCTATTTTATGATCAAAAGTATCTCCTACCTTAACCACCAAATTATCATCTATGCTTCCACTAAAATAGTCCTCACTATCTGCTTCTGTTTTATATGCTACGGCACTAGGCTTTGTAATTGTTTTAGAACTATTGGTTTCTGTATAGTGTGCTGAACTCATAACAAGACCCGATTTCCATTGACCTGTTATGGTTTGAATATTTTGACCAGATGATGGAGATATTTTAGCCAAACCACTTGCTACCGTAGAAGAGTGAGCTATAGATGTTTGAAACGATGAAGAGCTAGAACGATTAACCGACTCCTCCATATCTACCAGCTTTAATGAGGTACTAAAAGATAAATCTTCATAAATATCTCTTAGTTTAAGCTCTTCGGTTGTAGCCACACTATTTCCAGTACTATCGACTTTGGTTTCAACTACTTTTCTAAGATAAGGCTCTTCTCCTGTAGAGTAAATCACTTCTCCTACACTCAGTTTTTCTGCTGTGATGAGCTTATTATCGGTAATAGATGAACGTGTTCCACTACTTTTTTGTTGTAGATTATTTGTAGTTGATGAAATATTAAGTTCTTTAATCTGAATATTTTTTTTAATTTTTGATACGATATTTGGTGTAGTTACATAGAGTTGATTGGATATTGCTTGTTCGTTAGTCGTTATAGTAACAACTTTTGCATAGTATTTTGTATCTTCAGCCAGACTATTCACAATTACTGAGGTTTCATTGGTTGTTAACTGTAGTGTAGAACTATCAGGAATAAAATCTTTCTCTTCTGAAAGATGAACCTCATAACCAATACCACTTCCCTTCGCAGGTAACCAATCTAAAGCAACACTATTAGGTGATGCAGAGTCAACTGAAACCAATATGGCTGGTTTTTCTATTTTGGATATCACAATAGAAGAATCAGAGATATCGTTAGAATTTGTAGTTAAATCTCCACACCCAACCATAACAAACATTAATATCAACAAAAGATTTCTTTTCAAATTCATCACATCCCCCTTTAAAAAAACAATTAACTATAAAATAACATAAACAGAGTTACACCTTTCAACGAGAATGAAAAATTGTTGGTGAAAAACTGGTGTAAATTTAAAAAAAGTAAAAAATTATACTATACTTTAAACCTTTAAAAATATTTAAAAACATCTAACATCTCTCTTTTTTTAATAAACTAAAAATCGCGTAGGTCGGGTTGCCCTCATCCCGACATAAATTTGCATCAATAAAATGTTCAATAAAACAAAAAATATTGGCATGAAAAATATCAAATGAACGATGGATTTTTAATGCATTAGGAATATTTGTCGGGATGAGGGCAACCCAACCTACGATTTTTATGACAATTTGACATATTGTCGGGTTGTATTGTTTTTATTTGTTATTATCACTGTATGAATTACAGACGAATATATTTACACAATTATAGCTACTATTTAACTTTGGTCACACAAGGCAGAGAACCTCTGCTTGTTGAAAACATAGAACTTTTACGTGATGCATTTAGAAGAAGTAAGCAAAAATATATTTATAGCATCCATGCTATTGTGGTCTTACCTGATCATCTACACATGATTATCACACCAAAAATAGCCACTGATTACTCTAAGATTATACGGCATATCAAGAGAAGTTTTGTCTATGGACTACATGAGTGTATTAAAACAGAAGCAAAATCTAAAATTAGCCATGCTAAATACAACAGAGGACATTCAGGCATTTGGCAAGAGCGTTTTTATGAACATACCATACGCAACGAAAAAGATTGGCTAGAAAAAATGGAATACATTAAAAACAATCCCATAAAACATAAATTGGTCAATAATTTAGAAGATTGGCAATACACATCATTTAAATAAAAGCTCGAATCGCGTAGGTCGGGTTGCCCTCATCCCGACATAAATTTGCATCAATAAAATGTTCAATAAAACAAAAAATATTGGCATGAAAAATATTAAATGAACGATGGATTTTTAATGCATTAGGAATATTTGTCGGGATGAGGGCAACCCGACCTACGGTTTTTATGACAATTTGACATATTGTTGGGTTTTATTGTTTTCTTTTGAGTTATGTTGAGGGTTCTATAATTAACGTATTGATTTCATCAAAAAAATCATTGGCTATTTGATAAAATTCTTGAGCATCTTGAATGGTTGGTTGTCCATACGGTAATAAGCCCATATCTCCAGGATAACGAGATTCAATATATAGGGTATCAATTTTAATAATTAAATCGATATTAATATCTACATCTATATAGGTACGGGTTAAATTGAGTAGTTTTTTAATATTGTGAATTTTTGGAATTGTTTGATTATGAAACTCTAAAATAGCTTTTAATAATTTTTCGAGTGCCTGTTGAGCGTGAAAAGCACTCATGTGTGTTAAGTTTTCATTATCTAAAATTTCTCTTATAACTTGTAAATCATAACTTGAAGCTTTAACCCACTCTTTTGCCATTTGATAGTTTTTCATAATAAAACTTGACCTTCACTGTATATACTTCTTGCAAAATAACTATTGAGTTCAATAAATTTTTCGTTCATTTTTTTGGTATGTACAATAACATCCATTGCTATCTTATCGGTTAAAACATCGAGTGCTTTAATAACTTTTAGTTTAATATTCATATTCTCTTCAAAGTCTTTTGGTAAAAAATTATCATTGGTTACCACATATAAATCCACATCACTGTCTTCTCTTTGGGTTCCCTTAGCATAGCTACCAAATAGTATAATTTTTTCTAATTGCAATGGTTCTAATTTTTCTAAGAGTTCAAATTTTAATTGTTCTATATCTACCATTATGGATTCCTTTGCAAATATTATTCTTTTAAATAATATCGGATAATGGCTAAGAGGTAACCAACATAAACAGAAGAAAGGAATATTTGTCGGGATGAGGACAACCCGACCTACACCCCAAAACAGTCCCGTCTAAAATTAGCATACCATGCGTGACCTTGTTCTGCCTCTTTTTTTCTCCATAAAGCATCAGCTTCTAACGGTGAGGTTCCTCGTGTTTGGGGTACTAACGCATAAGCACTTTTATCCTCTTCTAATTTAAACTTTTGAAAAATAGAGATGGCATACTCTTTGCCTACAAAACTGTAACATCCATTGGTAATGATGCTTTGGGGAATTGGGTTAATCCCTTGTATTTTACTTACAATCGCCATGGCACACGCTTTGGCTTCAGAGTTGGCTGCGTAACCTGATTTTGGTAAATTGCTTCTAATACTGTCTCCAATAACATAAATACTCTCTTTCCCTGCCATGGTTGACTCAAAAGTTTCGTGATTAATAGGACACCAACGTTGAGCCATATCAAAAGCAGCTGTTCCAGACTGAACCAATCCTGCTTCATAGGTAAATTGTGACGCTTTCATGGTAGGAATATAGGTTACCACATCTGCTTCTATGGTCTCATCTTCATAGCTTGTTAATCTTTTTTTACCATCAGCAAGAATCTCTATCTTTTTAGTAATGGTTTCAGGCTTTAAAATTATCGTAGCATTGCTTGTTTTATATCCATACAACTCCTCCCATGCCTTTTCAAAAGAGTCCTGTTTCGCAAATGATGATTTTGGATCTAAAATGGTTATGGTAGCGTTTGCTTTATCTTCTTTAATGTATTGGGCTATCTGACTCGCTCGCTCATACGGTGCCGGAGGACAACGGTAACTGTTCTTAGGTGCAACCAACACTACTTTTCCATCATTTGGCATCGTATCAAGTTGGCTTTTTAACATGCTTATCTGCTCGGTAGAACCATCATTCCATAAATCATACGCGTGAGGAACTAAGTGATTGTTTGTCTCATCTAAGCCCTCAATATCACTGTACTCAAATCCGATACCTGTAGCAACAATACAGTAGTCATAAGCATATTGGATTCCATCGGCAACCGTTACTCTCTTGGCTGTGTTATCAAGTGCTGTTGCTTTTTGGTGAACAATCTCTGTATCTATCTCTGCCTCCAAGACTTTGTAATCAAACGTTAACTCTTCTAATGTACGTGTAGCCGTTAAAAGCTCATTGGTTCCAAACGGTGTGGTATAGGTGGTCTTAGGTTCAATAATGGTGATTTCAAGCTGTGCCTTTTGGGGTATAAACTTACGCAAATATCGTGCTACAGTGGCTCCTGCGACCCCTCCTCCAACAATGACTACTTTTTTAAGCTCTGCACCCGTTGCTGAAAGTAGCTCTTTTGGCATGGTCAATAATGCACCGGCTGTCACCATACTCATTTTAATAAAACTTCTACGACTTACTCTGTTTTTATTTTGCATTTTTGTTCCTTATACCAAACCTTCTAATGCCCCACCCTCGGGATCAGTGCTTCCAAATGTTGTTAAATCATCACCTAAAATATTGGCGATAGAGACCAAAACCTTATTCCATAAAACACCATTATAGTTCAGATAACGTCCACCCTCTACCCCTGCTCCTGCCAAGATAAATGGGGCATTCTGATTGGTATGGTTTGAAGCATGACCAATTTCACAGGCATAGACCACCAAGGTACTGTCCAGTAAAGGATTTCCATAAATATCATCCGTTTCTTTAAGCGTTTTAATCAAATTTGCTACCCGTTTCGAGGTCATTTTACGGGTCTCGATATGCCCTTGACTCATGTCGTGTCCTGCATTATGATAGGGGTAAGAGCCTCCATCATCACAGTTCATATAGAAATCCCACGTATCACAACCGTAACTGTAATTAATCACACGTGTTCGATCATATTTCAAAGCTGTTACAATGGCATCTTCATGCAGATCACTCATTAAGGTAAAGGCTGTATTCGAGGCTAGAATTCCATTTTGGTATCGGTTTTCATTTCTACTGGTCAATCCACCTGCCGTCGCTTTGGCTTCAAATGCCTCTTTCCAACTCTCCATATTGACCGTGGTGGTCTGACCTCCACTTTGGGTCAAAGCAGTCAGTACATCATCTACCCCTTTTTTATGGGCTTGTAAAACAACATTATCAGACAGTTCCCCTTGCATAAACGCTTCTAAATCCGTACGAATGCTTTGCAGTCGTCGTTGTTGTTCTGCCAAAGCACTCAATTGACTCGCTTCAATATCACTGCTGGTATAAATTTTATCAAGCAGACTCAACGGGTTGGTTAAAGCAGGCATCGATTTTCCTAAAGCATCATACGCCAAAGAGCGTGAACCGTTATAGATATCGGATGCTTTATGTACCAAGGAAGGAATAACCGTTTGACCTCGCCACTTCTCTGCAAAATGCTGGTCAATACTGCTTCGTTTGGTATCCCCTCGCCAAAGCCCCATATAAGCACCATGTCCTGCAAGGTTTCCTCCTAAGTTAATACCCTCTAAAAAGACACACTCATCTTTTACGATATTAAAAGGCTCCGTCATAGCAGGAAGCGTAAAATCGGTCTCTGTTCCTGTTGGATACCAATGTTGTGGATTGATTCCATCAGGATGTTCAATCAAAAGCAGACGTTTAATGGGTGTATCTACTATCTCTTCAGCAAAGAGTGAATCGTTCAACAATGATAGTGAGACCCCTGTTAATCCAAGCTTCTTTAAAAATGCTCTTCTGGCTTCATTTTGTTGCTTCATAATCTACTCCCCCACTCTGGTAATAAATGAATTTAATTTAACAATGTTGGTAAACAAGCCTTGTAAATCATAATTCTCTGCTTTAAAGTCCGATGCGATTTTTTTAACCACACGGCTGTTCTCTATATCAGCATGGCTATCACCTGAGGTGTATCGGTAGTATTGCAGTGCCATACACTCAGGCCCTCGGTCACTTTCGG
This sequence comes from bacterium, assembly GCA_018822805.1. Taxonomy (GTDB): domain Bacteria; phylum Campylobacterota; class Campylobacteria; order Campylobacterales; family Sulfurovaceae; genus UBA1140. The sequence continues at coordinate 18,128 of JAHJJU010000037.1, read as the reverse complement.
CAATTAATGCACTCACATCACCGATACCTTCGGAGGAATGCGTTTCAGAGGTATCAAAGGTCAACAATCCTTTCAGTGTCACCGAGGCATCAATTGGTTTTGGTCCTCCATGTTCAGCTGGATGGTATTCACTCGTTCTATAACGTCCCGTTCCATCATAATTCTCCCATGTAAATCCAATCGGGTCTAACAAATGGTGACAGGCTGCACACGATGGGTCATTCACATGGTTTGAGTATCGGTCACGTTTGTTCTCACCTGTATGGTCTTCAACGGCTGGAACATCCCCTCCATTACCCGGAGGGCCCATTGGGTGACACATGAGTCGTGCCAAGACAAATTTACCACGCTTAAAGGGATGTGCCTCTTCAGAGTTGGCATATTTACTCGCCACTGCCCCTAAGGTTAAAATACCATAACGTTTATCGGTGGCAGGAATGGTCTCAAACTCACTGCTACTTGATGTTCCCTCAGCATAATAATCAGAGAGCGTTTTATTGGTTACCATCTTATCGTTAACAAACAAATCTTTATAGCTACTCTTCTCTGTATCCTCCATCACCATTCTAAAGAATTTCAGAACCTGTGTACTTTGAGCCTCTCGTACCTCTGGCGTGTATCCTACAAATCGCTCTGGATTTTTATCAGAGAGTGAGTAGACACTCTCTTCAAGTAACCAACGACCAATAAAGTCATCCAGTTTGTCTTTACCCGTTTGCAACTGTGCCAATCGTACGGCTTGGGTTACACGCGTATTGGCATCAAGTAGTTTTACTTCACTTGCCAAGCTTAAGAGTTCACTATCAGGTGTGGTTCCTGCCATGGTGTAGGCAAGAGCTGTGGCAATCTCATATTGGGTCAATTGGTAGACACCCGATTGATCAGTGACAGCTCCCATCTCTGAACGGTAGAGGAATTTAGGACTCACCAACATATCCCCCACCATTTTAGCAACACTCTCTAAACTCATATACGCACTTTTTTCTACAGTTGTTAATGGTCGTCTGAAAATTTTAGTGGCAAAACCATCCAAAAATGCATCTTTATCAGCCGTACAGAAGTTGTAATCTCCGATCCAACAACTGCTGCCGTTTTTACCTTTTAGTGATTCTAAATAGTTCTCTACTTTAGAAGCCATCAGATTTAAGGCTCGGACTTTGTCCTCATCCATTCGGGTCATTTCTCTGTCGGTATTGTACCCCTCAACAATATTGTCTGTTGGTAAATCGGTATAGTGTAGTGCTAATGTTTCTGCTCTCAACTCATCGTTATCAATCTCAAAGAGTGAATAGAGGGTATTGGTGTACTCCACACGGTTAAGCAATCGATAACCCCGTTGCAAGTCACTGTTTACATCTTCGGCATTGTTGCTGTTGTTGTTATCTCTGGCTCGTGGAGCTAAAACATTTTGAACATAAACCCCAATCAACTCCAAACACGCATCGTCACATCCACTGTAGTACATCTCATCCATGCTTGATCCTCGTGTGAACTGAGCAAAGGTATGGTCGACCGGATTCCAATCAGTAATGTCATCTCGTTGTGTACCATTCACCCCATGACACACTTTACATTGGCTGTTGTAGTGTTCTTGTCCTTTAGACTCATCGGAGAGTACCTCGACCAAGATTTGACGTGAAAGCATTTGAGTGCTTCCATGAATGGTTTTTATTTTAAGGGCATAGGTTTGCCCAATCACAAAGTTACTGCTTCCATCATTCAGCAATGTCACACTATTACTACCAAAGTCCGTTATCGTCTGTACTACACTGTCATTCAGCATCACTTCAAGCCGTTCTGTCTCCGGATTAATGTAGTCCCAACTCAGCACAATGGTATTAGTAGAGTTTTGATAATAGGCATCAAATCCACGAATCGTATCGTTGTCACCCTCTGGTATTTTAAGACCTACAGCCAAATATTTTGCAAGGGCTTCAATTTTACTTGCATCTTGACCAATGGTATCGGTGAAGGTGCTTAACATCCCCTCATTTCCATTGGTATGTAGACCTTTGGCATACTGCGTCATGGTATCAACTAAATACTGTTCACTTTGACCTGAAAGCATAATTTTCTCTTTTGTGCCGTCCTCTCCATGACAAGCAATACAGTTACTTTCATAAAGTGTTTTACCTTGATTAATGGTATCAATATCATAACTTACGATACTGTTACCAACCCATGGATGAGAGGCAAAATACTCCATCATTAACTCTATTTCATCACTGCTGTACCCATCCATAATTCGATTCATTGCATACGAGAAGTGTTCACCACTCTGATATCCTTGTAATGTTTTTTCTAGATGATCTCGACTTAGTCCATGAATCATGGGAATAGAGCTATCAGAGTTAGAAGAACGGTGACACGTTACACAATTAGCCACCAAGGAAACTGCTTTATTATCCACATTCTCTTGAACATAAATCATATTTGGCGTGACACTTACCTTCTCTGATTCCGTTTTTCCTGCAATGTTTTTAGCTTCTACTTTATACTCATAGGTATGTCCTACCTCCAGTTCTTTGTCTTGATAAATGGTACTGTTTACTTCTAATGTAGCCAACAATTCCCAGCTGTTTAAATCAACACTTTTATACACTAAAAAGTTATCTTCATTATCACTGTTGTCATCCCATGTTAAGGTTACTTGACTGTTACTAATTAATTCTGCAAGCAAGTTGGTCGGTTTGGCAGGTTTGGTTATCCCCCCTATTTGACCATCACACAACTTTCCATTCAATCGAATATCCGTCGGAATATCATTTTTACCATTGTGATTGAGTACAAAACCAAACTCAATCTTTTGACCCTGATTAATTTGAGCATTATAACTTTCATTTAATACACTTACAAAATTATCGGTTTGCGTTTTAATTCCATTCCAAAGGTTATTAATCGTCTGTCCTGATGGGAACGTAAAGCTCACCTCCCAACCATAAAGGTTAGCAATTTGATTCGTAACGGTTACATCAATCGTTGCACCAGTTCCCCACTCATCACGTACATGATAATCAACTTGACACGCTCCTTCTTGCACAGCCTCTTTGGTCACAATCAGGGTAAATGTTTTGGTATCACTTACCATCCCTTTGGTAATGGTTGCTGTTAAGATTACCGTTACATCACGCTCTTGTCGTTGAACCACCCCCAAGTTACTAATCACATTGGTATTGTTGGAAGACCAAGCAATGGTGGTATCAAAACTTCCTTGCGTTACCAGTGTTAAATTGCTCTGCACATCATCAGCCACAGAGTTTTGATTTTTAATCCTATCAAAGGTTAATGCTACTTTATCCAATGCAACACTTTCGCTGTCTGTTTTTGGTGTTGTAGGCTCACCATAGATTAAAGCCAGTTTGGCCAAGGCTCCTGTAAATCCTGCGTTGTAATCGGTAGCGACTTCATTATCAATATAACTGCTTCGACTGTCGATATAGTCCGTATCACTTGCACTTTTTGGGCCACCGACCAAGGCTCCTTCAATGAGATATTTGTTTGGATTAGGGTCAAGTTCTGTTGTTCCCGATGCTGCTCGATGATGAGGCTGCAGTGGATAGTTCTCTCCATAACCCACCACATAAGAGAACGACCGAGGATTTTCACCTAAGATATAGTCGATTTGAGATTTAGCAAAACCGATATAGCCCTCTTTTTTAGCTCCATCACTCAATAAGTCACTGTACATCAACGCAATGTATGCTGAGGTAGAGGCATACCGTAAAGATCCCCACTGCTGTAGTACCCTTAATCCTCCAGCTGAAGTAGGAATATCTTTATTAACCCACTTATCCAACTCTGTTTCAACCAATGTTCCATAACTGTTATCGTTGGTTAACTCTGTTAAAAGCGTAAAAACCCCCAAAGCCATATTGTCCCAAGAGTGTCCTGACCAAGGGTAGATACCACTCATAATGTTTTTAGCATCTGTAAGGTATTGTGTTTCATTGGTTGCTTTGTATAACCAAATGGCACCCCAAGCCAATTGATCCTCATTGTGGGTATTTTGGTAAAGAGCATAAAAATCCTGCCCCACAGATGAGTAATCTAAATCTGTTTGATATTTCATGGCAAACTTATAAAGTCTTTTAGCATTCTCTAAAAGCTTTTGTGAATAAGCACTGTCATCTTTAAATACCATTGCCCCCGAAGCAAATGCACCAACCATACTTCCTGAAACAGCTGCACATCCACCATCAGCATCACATACAAATGTTTTTCGCTCCATATTCAGCTCTTCAGGTGGTCCCCAAAAACCGTGGTCAACATGTCCATCTGCCACTTGAAAATAGACCTTGTCATCATCAGGAGAGTCCAAATTGGCTCCTGCTTGATAGGTATTCAGTAGATAATCCAAGGCATACTTCACTTGATCTTTTCCATAGGCTAACTTACCTGCTTGGGTATAAGCTTCTTCATTGGCAATTAAACTCCAATTCAACATTCCCACACTGTAACTCATCGGCAAGTTAAACTTCACATGATCCCCAGCATCAAACCATCCACCATTCAGGTCAACGCCCACATCAGCTCCATCATTGGTCGATGCTGGCTTTCGCCAATCAACGGTTGGGAAAGGTCCTACAGCCCGTTGGGCTTCATAGAACTTTAATGAAAGTCCTAAGACATCGTGGTATTTTGATTCGGCTGTTTCTGGTGGCTCAACGATTGTATTATCAACAACCAATGCTCCAAAATTAATGGCATCAGCATTGTAAGGCAATATTGCACTCTGCGTACGCAATGTTCCATTACTGTCAAATACTTTAATTTGAAATTGTGTATCGGTAGGATAGGTATTGTTAAGTTTAATATTGCTTCCTGTAGACTCCCCATTAAGCGTACCATAAACAGCAATAGTTGATTGACTGTTGGTAGAAGTTGGTGCTTGACTTGTGTAAAGTTGTATGGCATAAACATTTGACCCCAGTGTCATATCATAACTAACCAATGTACCTGTATTATCAAGAGCTTGTTGCGTTAAATCAAAAACATAATGAAGCGTAGCTGGCTCAAGCAATTTAATCCAATACCCATGACCCGTCTCAAATGCTGTGAAGTCATTTAAAAAACTTTTATTATCATCAACATAATGCTTTTGATAGGTTTTAACAGAGCCTTGAATTACAAGAATATTCTCTACTCCCAACTGAGCAATAATCTCTTCTAAAGTAAAGTTAGCCAAAGGATTCACCAAATTCCATCCAGCATTAAGAGCTGTAGATGCTTCTCCTACATACGTTTCAGGCGTGTACTCAATGGTCACAGCATTTTGCAGCTGAACCCAATACCCTACCCCTTTTTCAAATGCCGTAAAATCATTTAAAAAAGCCAAATCTAGAGTAATGTATTTTTTTTGATAGGTCTTAACAGGTCCTTGTAAAACCTCAAGATTATCTGTTCCCACTTTAGCTTGAAAATCTGCTAAAGACATATTCACATCCAGCCCTACTAAGTTCCAACCACTTTTCAAAGTCAAATTCTCAGCCATTAATGAAGTGAAAAAAAATGTGGAAAAAAAGAGAAGCGAGAAGAGATGACGTTTAACCTGCATAATAGAACCTTTTTTAATTATAAAAAAATAAAGCTCTAATATTATAATAGGATATCTCTTATATAAACTATAAAATTAATATAAAAATATACAGTTAATTTTAGTTATGTTTTTTTTTATTATTTTGTATAAACAGTCCAAAGACTATTTATATTTCACAATATCTTTAGGCTCTTTTGCCTCAAAAGCATAACCCAACAGTGAAATGGCTTTAGCATGTAGTAAGATTCGTTTAGAACGGGTTACTGAACCATAACGTTCATCTCCGACAATTGGATGACCAATACTTGAAAGGTGTACCCGAATCTGGTGTGTTCGTCCTGTCATAATTTCAATTTCAACTTTCGATTTTTTTCCCTGTATCTCTAACGGTCGTACAATCGTAATGGCTGGTTTTCCACGTTGCTCATTGATCTCTGAAAATGCTTTTCCACCCTGTTTGTGTGTAGCAATCGGTGCATCAATGGTTGTCTCTTCAAAGAAAACTCCTTCAACCCATGCCACGTACCGTTTTTTAACTTTTCGCTGTTTAAAAGCTTTGATGGCATCATCTAAAAACGCTTCATTACGTGCAAATAACAATACCCCTGAAGTATCACGGTCAAGACGGTGGATCAACACTGTTTCATCTTCTTCAATAGCCTCAGCCAACTCATAGCTGTCTAAAAGTGCCGGTTTATTGATAGCAACAATATTATCATCTTGATAAATAATCTTTACCTTATCTGGTTCTTCTACACGAAAAAATGTATCGTTAGGCATCTCTGCTCTAGCAATTTTTACTTTTCTATCAAGAAAATAAACCAAACCTCTATCAATTAAATCTTTGGCTTTCTTATTTGAAATACCCTCTTGCTTAGCAAGTAATTTATACGCTTTTTCCATGTTCTAACTCTTTCATAATCTATTTTAAAACTTCGTTTATAGAATCTATAATCGGTTTTATATCTGTTCTTTGCATAATTTTTGTTGGTATTAATTGTGCATGTTGTTGTAATCTTCGTGCCAAATTATTCTCTGTCACTATGGCTATGCCTTCAATCATAGAGAAAATATCTCGTTGATTAAAATAGTGTTGACCTGAAATAATTTTACAACCAAACTGTGCAGCCTCAGCAGCATTATGCCCACCAACTTTAGCAAATGCACCACCCAAAATCACAATGTCTGAAATCGCATAAAAATTGACCAATTCACCCAAAACATCTACAACTATTATATCTGAATTCAACGCCTCATTTTGAGAATAATTATGCCAAGTATAGTGATGTTCTGTCGCATACATCTCCACTAAAGAAGAGACTTTTGAAAAACGTTCAGGGTGACGGGGCACTACAATCAAACGTGCTTCCGGTTCTTCCTCTTTTAACTTAACAAAAGCATCTAAAATTAGCTGCTCTTCACCCTCATGTGTACTAGCAGCACAGACCAGTAGTGCTTTAGGTTTGCTCAAAGCTTTTCGTGCCGGTGTAATGTCAGCCAATTTAATGTTTCCAATAACCTGTACATTTTTTGCACCCAGTTGCTCTAAACGCTCTTTATCAATTTGACTTTGTGCATAGACTTCATCTATGTAGAGAAAAATTTTACGATACAACCAAGCCATACGTTTGTACTTGTGAAACGATCGATCGCTCATTCGTGCATTAATCAACAAGGTTTTAGCACCACGCTTTTTGGCTAAAGCAAACAGTAGGTACCAAAACTCTGCTTCCATCACCACTAAAACTTTTTGGGATTTCAACCATGAAAAGAGTAACGGTTCAAAAGGTAGATATCGACTCTCCTCTTCTTGTTTCTTCTTAATCGCTTCATAACCCGTTTGTGTTGTGGTTGTTAAACGTAATGCTTCTTTAGGTAAGGCATCTAACAAAGAATAAATTGCTCTTGCTTCTCCAAAACTACAAACATGAAACCAGATACCATTAGGGGTTAACGATGGATTCTTTTTTAAAAAAAATCGTGCCGGTATGGATACGTTGTATTTAAGTTTTTGTTGTGAAAATAAAAATAAAAAAGGAAGTACAATAATATATGCTATGGAGATAATAAACGTATAAAGAACAAAAAAAATATAATTAGTAAACATATAAATAACCCTAAAAGTGCGATTTATCGCCATGAGCTGATGATGAAAACGTTGATTGAGTATTAGAAGTCACAGGTGACTCCTAATGGATAAAGAAAGTGCTATATTTCGTTTGCATCTGCTTGAGATTCAAGATACATAATACGACCACAATGAGGACAAGTAATAATCTCTTCAGATTTAATAACTGTTGCATAGGTATTCTCATTGAGTTTCATGTAACAACCATAACATGCTTGTTTTTTAACAGGAACAACTGCTGTATTCTTAGCCCAAATACGAATTTTTTCATAAAATGAAAGAATTTTCATATCAATCGCCATTGTTTTCTCTTCACGTTTAGCAAAGAGTTTAGCTTTATCATCTTCGATAGAGTTTAACTTCTCTGAAACTTCAGCAGAAACTTTTTCAAACTCTTCATTTGCAGCTTCCAATTCAACTTGAGCAGCAGCAATCTCTTCTTCTTTAGCTGCTACAATTACTTGATGTCTTTCAATCTCTTCATTTGCATGACTTAGTGTCTCTTTTGCCAATTCAGCTTCCATAGAAAGAGCTTTCATCTCTTTTTCTGTTTTAACCTCTTTCTCTTTAGCAACACCACGTACCAATTTTTCATTTAAAACTTTAATTTGCTCTTCATAAGAAGCTGCAGCACTCTTAGCTTTTGCAACAACTTGATTCAGTTTGGCAATTTTTTCTAAAATTTCATCTCTTTGAGCTGCTCTTCGTGCTACTTTCTTCTGTGCTGTTTCAATAAGTGGCGTAAAGTCATCAATCGACTTGTCTAATTTTGAAAGTTCTATCAACTCTTCTAAATGTTTATTCAATCTCTATCCTTTGGGGGTTAAAAGCGTTTTTCGTAGTACCAATTTGTTGCAAATAATCTAAGATATTTCAAATGGGTTTTGTGATTGCGAAATTATACCGAAAAGTCCTAAATTTTCCAACTCTTCCATCATGACATTTACAAAATACTGTTCGCTCTCATAATGACCAATATCGACCATCATCAAGTTTTGACTCATCGCTTTCATTGCATCGTGATATTTAATATCACCCGTTAAAAAACAGTCAGCATCTACTTCATCCATCAATGAAGCTCCTGCACCTGTGGTCAAAGCTATGGAAGTTATTTTATTTTTAGGTGAAACAACACGCAATGTTTCTAAGTTTAACTTCGATTTTAAATGCTTTAAAAGCTCCTCTTTGGACCATAAACCTGTCACTTTACAAACAAAATCATTTTGAGTCTCTTTTTTAAAACCCAATACTTTTTCAAACACATAGGCATTCAAATGGGTTTTATCAAAATTGGTATGCAGTGCCAAAAGCGACAAGCGTTTTTGAACCATCATCTCCAATAGATTTGCAGGGTAAACCGAGTAGTCCAATTTTTTTAAACCCGAAAAAATCAAGGGGTGATGCACAATAAAAAGCGTATCTTCTTTTGCATTTTTCAACATGGCTTCATCAATATCTAAAGCAACCACAATATGCTCTACTTCACGATTCATTTCACCCACAAGCAGACCAGAATTGTCCCATTTTTCTTGCTGTTCAAAAGGGCTTATGCTGTCCACCCTATTATATATTTCTTCGATTTTCATTTACATTTCCGTAGGGTGCAATTTATTGCACCGATATATTAATAAAGGTGCAATAAATTGCACCCTACGCGTTTACACGCTTATTACGCTCTTCTTCTTGCTCTTTATACAACTTAGCACAACCAATAGAAAGCTCACGTACTTTCAAAATATAATTCTGTCGTTGAGCTTGAGAAATAGCTTTTCTAGCATCAAGAACATTAAATGCATGAGAAGCCACCATACATTGATCATAAGCAGGAAGAGGCAAACCATTTTCTAAACAGAGTTTACACTCTTCACTGGCAGCATCAAAATCTTTCAGTAACTTCTCTACATTAGCCACTTCAAAATGATACTTCGAGAACTCATATTCACTCTCTTTATGCACATCAGCATAGGTTGTTACGTTATCACCTTGTCGGTTCCAAACAATGTCAAATACCGACTCTACCCCTTGCAGATACATTGCCAAACGCTCTGTACCATAAGTAATCTCAACAGCCACAGGATCACAAGCGATTCCACCTACTTGTTGAAAGTAGGTAAACTGGGTTACTTCCATTCCATCAAGCCATACTTCCCAACCAAGACCCCAAGCACCAAGTGTTGGTGACTCCCAGTTGTCTTCTACAAAACGAATGTCATGCTCTTGAAGATTCAATCCCAAATACTCTAACGACTTTAGGTAAAGTTCTTGAATGTTATCCGGACTTGGTTTAATCAATGCCTGAAACTGATAGTAAGCTCCCAATCGATTTGGGTTCTCACCATATCGCCCATCAGTTGGTCTTCTTGATGGAGCCACATAAGCTGTACTCCAAGGTTTAGAATCTAAACTTCTAAGCAAGGTAGCAGGGTGAAAGGTTCCTGCCCCTGCCGGCATGTCATAAGGCTGAACAATGTTACAACCTTGCTCTGCCCAAAATTGTTGTAGTTTTAGTAGTAGTTCGCTAAATGTTAAGCCATTTTTGTTCAATTTTTTTCCTTAATTATACTAATAAATTTTTCAAGTTTATCACATGAGAGAAAAGTATGTTTTCTATTTTTCATACTCAAAGAGGTAGCCAATATTTTATCAACCTCTCTTAATCCTGATTTACAATAGAGATAGATAAAAGGAGACTTTTCTATCTTTTCTAAATTGTCAAACTCTTTATATAAGCATAAAAGAGTATCTTTTAATTTTTGACTAGAATCCGAAATCAATCGAAAAGAGGCTTTACAAACCTTTAACTCTTTTTCTGTTAAGCTTAACTCTTTAAATTCGGATATGACCTCATCTGAAATCTCTCCATTTCGTGGAGGTAAAATACCCAATATAAAACTTTTCTCTTCAATAAACAGATATTTACTCTCTAAATCTAAAACAGAATCAACAAATTTTATATTTTTATCTTTTCTATTTTCATCTGTAACAAGAACATCATACTGATTGATAACTTCGCAACACCCTTCGGTTAGACTCTCTATAGGTATTCCCAAGCTATCTCCTCTAAAGGGTCAAGTAACTCGCTTTGTATCAAATCCCAATTTTCAGAATCTTTTAAAATAACATTTTCTACAACACCATTATCTTCTTGTAAAAGGTTAAAAGATACCCTATCAGTAAGTTTTCTATTTTTTGAAAGAGCGTTTAAATATTCACACATATAAGGGCTATGGGTAGAAAAAACTATCTTAATCCCTGCATTCATAAGCTCTAAAAAAAGTTCAATCATCTTCTTTTGCCATTCAGGATGTAAATGAACCTCTGGCTCTTCCCAAAAAAGAACTGAACCTTTTTTTAGAGCCTTATTGGTTACTAAATATTGAAGTAAACCTATACTTTTAATCCCTGATGAGGCATTCAAAATATCATAGTTTTTATCATCCATTCGATTGAAGATAAAAGAGTCTCCACTGCTCTCTATATTCCCACCTATAATCTCCTGTGACTTCTCTCTAAAGCTTTTAATAAACTTATCTTGTTCTTCATCAATAAAAGAGTAATCAGTATCCAATACATTTAAAAGAGATTCTATATGATATGGAGTTTTACCTTTTTCATGATTCATAAATTTTTTGAATTCCAGGATTAATGGAGTTTCTACAAAAACTACTTCAACCTCATTTTGAATAGTATATACTTTTTCTCTTTTAAGAGATAACTTTTCATTTTTATATTTTAATAAAATATCACCAAAACTCAATTCATAATCATTTGAAATCTGTTTTTGATTAACAAAAATAGAACTTATAAGATTATTTAAATAAAATTCAATACTCTTCTCATTCTGAATAATATTCTCTAAAACTTTAATGGCTCTATCTTTATTATGAAGTTTAATATTAAACTTTATTAAATAATTCAATATTTCAGAATAGTTCTTTTTATCTAACATTTCATATAAAAATGTACCTTCTGGTAACTGTTTGGCTTTATCATAGAAATAAAAACCATCTATAAGAGAAAATATTGTTTGATAAATACTCCAATAATTTTTATCTTTTTGATAAAGTGCTTCTTCTATAGAATACATCATCTTCATAACATAACTCTTACCAGTCCCTGGCTTTCCAGCCAAGACAGTAATATCATTAAATTCAATAGAAGTATCTTTTAACTTTGCAAAGTTTTTAAAATGTGCTAATTCAGCCATTATTTTACCTTCATAGATGGTCGATAAAATCGACCCTACGGTTTTAATATATTTTTATTATACCAAATATTACAGCAACACTTCAATAGTGCTAGAATCCAACTCAACTTTTTTAGCTTTGCTTATTCTATCCTCTTGAAGTTTTACCTGTAACTCTTCGTCCTGCAGTGCCATAATTTGGATTGCTAAATACGCTGCATTTGTTGCACCTGCTTTACCGATTGCAACCGTACCTACAGGCATACCTGCCGGCATCATGACTGTACTTAAAAGAGCATCTTCTCCTTTTAATGGTCCACTCTCCATTGGTACACCTAAAATTGGCTTGGTTGTTGTAGCTGCCAATGCACCTGCTAAGTGTGCTGCCATACCTGCTGCTGCAATAAATACTTGAGCACCTTTTGCTTCAGCTTCTTTAATATAATTTTTTGTTCTCTCCGGACTTCTATGAGCTGATGAAATAATTAACTCATACGGTACACCAAACTTTTTTAATGTCTCTGCACACTCAGACATAATACTATAGTCACTTTTACTTCCCATTACAATGGATACAAATTTCATTTCTTTACTCCTAAAATGTTAAATATTACGCGAATAATATCTATTTTTCTCTTCAAACCCAATTAGCAAATTAGCCCAAAATCCACTCAAAAAATTTTGCAATACCCTCTACAGCGTTCAGAATAAATACAATAATTTTTTCTAATGTTTCCTAGTTTAAAACCAAACCTTTTTTAATTTTTGACTCGGCAATTCCTCGTCTTAAGATGGTATAACCCGGCAGTTTTACGGGCAAGACAATGTCATTTAAATCACCACTGTGAATACACTCAAACTCTTTACCTGTGGTAGAGACAATTTTCTTAAAAGTAATAAAAAATGATCCATCTATCTCTTCTATTTTACATGCTTCGTTTTCCATTGCTTCTAGTGTTACCCCTACAGGAAGCACGATTTCAATGCTGTCTCCCACACAGGTTTTATCTTTACAACGCCAAGTTAAACCCTCTTCACTTACCAATGCAGCGACTTGATGGGTTCCATCTTGAATAGTAAATCCATGTGATTGGGTGTTGTTTCTTTCAAAGGGTTTCGAAACCAAATACGCATCTGAAAAACCTCTATTTTGCGTGGTGTGCAACTCTTTTTGGTACAATGCTTCATCAAATGTTCCGGCGTAGTAATCATCAATCGCATGACGGTATGCTTTAGTAACCACCCCTGCATAATAAGGAGATTTGGTTCGTCCCTCTATTTTAAGTGAATCAATGACTCCTGAAGCCAAAATTTCATCAACATGTGATGCCATGTTCATGTCTTTTGCATTCATAATGTACGTTCCTATTTCAGGCTCTTCATCAAGTCTAAAGGTTGTGTTGGTTTCGGGATTATGAGCATAAACATCATAGGGGAAACGGCAATCATTGGCACAACTTCCTCTATTTGGTACACGACCTGTCTGTAAGGCTGAAACCAAACAACGTCCACTGTAGGCAAAACACATGGAACCATGCACAAAAATTTCAAGCTCTAAATCAGGTAAAACTTTTTTAATCGCTTCACAATCTTTCAACGAAATTTCACGTGCCACAATAATGCGTTCAACACCCATGTCATAGTAAACTTCTGCATCTAAAACATTCATAACATTGGCTTGAGTTGAAAGATGTATAGGAATATCAGGTGCAATTTTAGCAGCCATCTTAACCACACCGGGACTAGAGACAATCAAAGCATCAGGCTTAAGCTCTGCCATTTTAGCAATGTGATTTTCATAGAGTTTCAGTTGAGAATTAAAAGGAAAGCTGTTAATCGTTGTATAAACTTTTTTACCTCGTGCATGGGCGTAAGCAATTCCCTTGGCATAAGATTCTATATCGAACTCTTTACCTGATCGAATACGAAGTGAGAAGGTACTGGTACCTCCATATACAGCATCTGCCCCATAGCCCAATGCAATTTTGAGTTTTTCTAAATTTCCTGCTGGTGCTAAAAGTTCTGCTTTTTGCATAGTATTATTTCCTATGACATTGGGATACAGTACAAAATATATCCCAATATTTTTTATCGAATACTACACTATAAGTAGTAAAGAATAGATTTTAACGTGCTGTGATATTCGAAATTTGACTGCCTGAGAAAAATACATTCACAGCTTGTCCTACACCCAATGCCGGTGTTGACTCATTAATTCTTAGTACCGTTGCTACGGTTCGACCACTGTTCAGTTGGACAATAACCTCTTGCCCGTAATTGGTATCCAATTTATCACCTACCGTTCCCCCAAGAGCACCACCGACTGCTGTACCCAAAACAGTAGCAACAACTCTACCTGTACCGGCTCCAACTTCATTTCCAGCCACACCACCAGCTACTGCACCGACTATACCACCCAACGTATTTCCTACACCTTGACTGTTTATTACCACACTTTTAACCGATTGAACCACTCCTGTTTCTACTGTCATTTGTTGTCCGACAGTGGCTGATTCATATCCACGAGGAGCACATCCCATTGTACTTATTAAAGTAACTGCTAATGCTGAACTTATTAAAATTTTTTTCATAATATTTCCTTATTCTATGTAATTACATCTTTATATTATAGCACTTAAAGCTAAGTGAGATATAAGATATTTTTGAAGATTTAAAAGATTAATTTGTTTTTAAAGTGTTTTCAAACTTAATGCCACTTTTTCTTTTTCAATATCCACAGAAATCACTTCAACTCTTGCTAGATACTGATTGACCGATAATACTTCTAAAGGATGTGCAATACGTTTTTGACTCATCTGTGAAATGTGTATCATCCCATCATTTTTTAGCCCTATATCGACAAATGCTCCAAAATCAGCAATGTTCCGTACCACACCAGAGACAATGCTCCCTTCTCTAAGCATTTTAATGTCGGTCATATCATCTTTAAATGGAATGCTCGGCAACTCTTCACGAGGATCAAACCCCGGTTTCGCCAACTCTTTAATAATGTCTTTTAGTGTTGCTTCACCCACACCTAATTTTTCAGACAATACTTTAATCTCGGTAACATCAGAAAGTTTTTCAAGTGCTGAAGCCACCGTATAACTTTCAGGATGTATCCCCGTATTATCAAAAATGCTTTTTCCCTCACGAATTCGGATAAATCCAGCCAACTGTTCATACGCTTTAGCACCTAAACCTTTGACTTTAAGCAACTCTTTTTTACTCCCAAAAGTACCGTTTTGCTCACGATGTTCCACAATACTTTTTGCCAATTTAGGACCCACACCGGCCACAAAAGAAAGCAATGAAGCCGAAGCCGAATTAACATCAACCCCTACACGGTTGACCAAATCTTCTACACCTTCATGCAGTTTTCGCTCCAACAATTTTTGGTCAACATCGTGCTGGTATTGTCCTATGCCCAAAGATTTAGGGTCAATTTTAACCAGTGTTGCCATAGGATCACGCACACGCCCTGCAATAGAGATTGCCCCACGAACCGTTACATCCAAATTCGGATACTCCTCTGCTGCCACTTTAGACGCTGAATAGACCGATGCCCCGGCCTCTGAAACTACGGTGTATTTTAATGCTCCATTTAACTCTTTGTTGAGTTTGGCAAAAAACTCTTGTGTCTCTTTAGACGCCGTACCGTTACCTATCGCTACCCCTTCTATGTTGTATTTTTTCACCAAATTTAAAACTTTTTTACGTGAACCTTCATGGTCACTTTTTGGAGGAGTAGGAAAAATAAGGTCATTTTCTAAATACGCACCATTCTCATCAATCACAGCCAATTTACACCCCGTTTTATAGGCAGGATCAACCCCTAACAGTACTTTTCCCGTGACAGGTGGTGTCATAAGTAATTGACTTAAGTTCTTCCCAAAAACACCAATGGCAGCCAAATCCGAACGCTCCTTTAATTGGGCAAAAACTTCACGCTCTATCGAAGGAAAAAGCAAACGCTTAAATCCATCTTTATAGGCTTCAAAAAGTAGCTCTTTTGAAGACCCCATATAATCACGCAGTTTATAACGTTTGAGTGTTTCCATATAACGATCAGTATCTATGGTAATTTTAACCGATAGCTCTTTCTCTTTTTCCCCTCGTTTAATAGCCAAATAACGGTGTGATGGTACATAAGCCACCTTCTCACTGTGCAATTTATAATTTCTATACACCCCGGACTCATCAAACTCTTTTCCTGCTTTAACTTCTAGCATTCCATGCTTTAACGTCATGTCACGAACAATGGTACGCTCTTTAGGTGCATCGGAAAAACGTTCAGCGATGATATCTTTAGCCCCTTTTATCGCCTCATCCACACTTTTTATAGTTCCTTTGACAAAAGCGTTGGCTCTGTGTTCAAACTCTTTTTGACTCAGTTTTGCCGATTGTAAAACATTCGCTAATGGCTCTAAACCGTTTTGAATTGCCACCGAAGCACGGGTATTTTTCTTCTCTTTATAGGGTCGATACATATCTTCTAGTTCAGTCATACTCTGTGCATTATCGATAACACTTTTCAATTCTACTGTTATCTGCTCTCTTTGGGTTAACAGATTTACAATCTCCTCTTTTCGATCAAGCAGTCGTTTAGCCGATAGGTACGTTTCATAAAAATCACGAAGCTCATCGTCACTCGCACCTCCTGTCATCTCTTTTCGATAACGGGCAATAAAAGGAATGGTTGACCCCTCATCCAAAAGTTTTAAAATATTGCCAATTTGATGTTTAGTTAAGGCTGTTTTTTGAGTCAGTAAGTCGATTAGGTTCTGCATCCTAAAGCCCACGCAAATCATGAATATCTTTAAGCATCATTCCGTAAGTAGAAGTCTCAAGCCCCATTTCAGTAATGGCTTTAAGCTGTGCATTTAAAGAACTGTCTACTATTTTTATCACCTCATCAGCATCATCTACCATGGAGATTAACTCTAAATCTTTTTTATTAATCGTTCCATATTCCACCATGGTTGTCTCCATAAATTCAAAAAGTTTAGACCAATAGTCTGTCCCTACCAAAATTACCGATGCAGGAGAAGTTTTTTTGGTTTGAATGAGCGTCAATACTTCAAACAGTTCATCCATTGTACCAAACCCACCTGGCATAATAATATACGCCAAAGAGTAACGCACCAACATCACTTTACGAACAAAAAAGTAATCAAACTTGAGTTCTCGGTCAAGATACTGATTACCCTTTTGTTCATGAGGCAAGTCAATGTTTAGCCCAATTGACTCAGCATGAGACGAGACTTTTGCCCCTCGATTTGCTGCTTCCATAATGCCCATAGACCCCCCTGTAATGACACTGTATCCACTGTCTGCCAGTTTTTTACCCACCTCTTGAGCTTTTTGATAACAAGGCGTATCTTCAGTTAACCTAGCCGACCCAAACACCGTAACGGCAGCCCCTACATCATCCAACTCATCATACCCTTTTACAAAGTCAGCCATAATTTTAAAAAGACTCCATGAGTCTTGGTAAATACTGTTTTTATCTTTTCTTAATCGTCTATGCATTTTTTAATTCTTTTTTTGATTCTTTTTTTAATTTTTCATTGCTTATTATATAAAACTAAAGTTTAATGTTGTTGATTCTTTGTAAATCAAATTATAAATCCGGTTGACCTACAGTCGTTGCATAACCTGTTTCGGATTCAATTGTAATAGTAAAACTATCCAAGGTCAACATTCCAAAAGTAAGATTACAATCTTGATTCATAATCGTAGAAAAATTATTAGAAGCAGTACCAATATTAATATGAGGTCTTCCAAAATAATCAAAAGCTATAGTACCACTGTTTGCACATCCTCCTGATGGAGTAATGCTGTTAATACCAAATTCTTTCTGAATAAGTACATTGGTACTAAATTCATTATCCACACTACCATCATTAAAAAGATATTTTCCATCAGTAGGATCTACAGCAGACTCATCTTTTTCAATGGTTCCATTTAAATTAATATCAGAACCCACCCTATAGGTACAATCAGAAGTACAATCAAATTCAAATCTCCAATAAGCTCTTTGCCAATTAGGGTTATTGTCAGTTCTATGCTTATTATCATTCAATGCTTGTTGTTGAGCCAAGCGAATATTGGACAGTATAGTAGAAGATGCTTCCTGTGTTACATCTCTTTCCATTCTACCTACAGCCATAGAAGCCAAAATACCTAAAACAACAATGACAAATACCAATTCAACTAGTGTAAATCCATTTTTTTTCACTTTATGCCTTATATAAATTTTAATATTTAATATTATA